>JAEEVT010000051.1 GCA_016291005.1 Prevotella sp.
CCGCGCACTGGAGAGCGTCACCGAGAAGGTGGAGCGTGCCATCAAGCAGGGGGCCAAGCTGCTGTGCGGCGGTCACCGCGTAGGCACGAAGGGTTATTTCTATGCTGCCACCGTACTCGACAACTGCACACAGGACATGGACATCATCCACGAGGAGACTTTCGGTCCTGTCATCCCGCTGGTTGAGTTCTCCGACATCGACGAGGCCATCAAGTTTGCCAACGACTGCGAATACGGTCTCGCATCATCGATCTTCACCAAGGACCTGAACATTGCCGTGAAGGCCTGCAGCGAACTGGAGTTCGGCGAGACATACATCAACCGCGAACATTTCGAGGCAATCCAGGGCTTCCATGCAGGAATGAAGAAATCGGGCATTGGCGGTGCCGACGGCAAGCATGGTGTCGACGAATACCTCGTCACCCATGTCACCTACCTCGACACGTGGGAGGATATGTGATAGATGATGCGCCGCATGTTCGATCTATACGGATGATGAGCCACAATTGTCCCCCGCCTTCAGAAGATGGTACGTACCACCGGCGAGTGGCTTGACGACACCCTTTTCCTCAAGGCCTTGAAGCAAACCGGAAAGAAGGACGCTGGACATGTTGCCCTTCACCGTCAGCACATTCAATGGCAGGTCATTGGTTTCCCGCAGCAGGGAAACGATGACCTGCTCTTCGTGTGTGAACTCGGAAAAGGGTACAGCATCAGCGGTGCATGTGTCCTGCTGACGATGCGAGTCCTCCTGCCAGTTCATGGCACGCACAAAGTCAGAGGCCGAAGTAATTAGTCCGGCCATATTGTCGCGAATCAGGGCGTGACATCCCATGGAACCCGGAGATGACACAGGACCGGGAAAGGCAAACACGTCCCGACCATAGCTGCGTGCTATCTTCGCCGCTATCAGGCCGCCATCCCTTCCCTTGCTCTCGACGACAATACAGGCATCCGACATTCCCGCCACAATACGGTTGCGGCCGACGAAGGCAGACGTCGATTCATCAGCCTGGCTCATCAGCTCTGTAATAAGCCCAATGCAGGAGAGCAGCTCCTCATCCATTTTCTTGTTAACCCTCTCAAAGCCGGAAGACAGCACGCCCACGGCAGGATAGCCATACCCAGGCATCTGACGACAGGCATATCTTTCAGCACCTTCTGCCAGCCCACTGACAAAGAGCACATCAGGACAGAGTTCTTTCAGCTCACCAATGAATGTACCGATAATGTCACGACCATAGTTCGAGCATTTACCTCCACCGATGCTAACGACTCTGGGATGGTTAAGATCAGTATTTCCCTTGTGATAAAGCACGATAGGAGCATCAGCGCATTCTGAGAGCCGCTGAGGGTAACCGGTATCGCTCGGGGTCAGACAACGGATATGCATCTTTTCAAGATAGGATAGCTCTGTCTCTGCCTGCTTCAAGGAGGTACCCCAGTCTTTGAGTGCCTTCGCCAGACGCTTGGGACAACCGTCGAGGATGGCGCCGATATCAAAGCGGTGCTCATAGATATTAACAGCACTTCCCAGCCCACGGTATAGCTCCAGCTTCTGTTGGATGCTGATGCCTGGCAGACATGTCAGGGCTATCGCATATAGATGTTCGTCCATATTCATATTATTACAATTCCCAGAAAATAAGACCATAGAACTTAACGCAATACTACAAGGGGGAAAATACTGAGGACATCCTATCTGCGTCCGCCAAAATGACGTCCATTGCCACGGTCCATGTTCTGAGCCACGTGGTGGTCAAAGCCATGACGCTCATGGTGTACTGCTGGTTTGCCATGATGGGGCGCAGGTGATGGATGATACACGGCAGGAGCTGGATGATGCACAGCAGGCTTCGGCATGTGGCGGTTAGCGTAGAAGTGGGCAGGCTTGTGGCTATTACCCCTGTAGGTCACGAACCTCTTCGGATGGGCGTTGAAGAAACGCCCCCTGTCATAGTGAGCATAGACTGCGAAGGTCCAGCCACCGGCATGCCAGGCCACAGGACGATAGAAATGGGCCAGACCCATGTACTTGTCATACTGCCAGCTGTTCAAGACATAGCGGAGGTCGGCATTGCGGCGTTCCCAGCCAAGGCCGAAAATGTCACGGTGGCCGTTCAGGCTCATCAGATAGTCGAGGTTGATCTCATAGACATCCTCATACTGTTCAGAGGTGAGACCTAGCTCATATCCCATCTTATCACTCAGGAACAAAGCCTCGTGCCTTGCGGCGTCAAAACTCATTGCGTTGGCAGCGATGGTCATCATCATCGAGATTGCCATAATCATCATCTTTTTCATAATTGTATCTCCTATATTTTTTAAATTCGACATTTAGTAACTTGTTTGCGATGGCAAAGTTCGGGGTTTTTCTTGGCATTTACAAAGGAAAAGTCATAATATGGAGGGGTTTTTCCCGAAAAGACAATAGGGAAATCTCCTCACTTAGCATAATTACAACTTTTCGCAATGGTATTTGTGACTATTTTTCAACTTTTCGCCACCTTTTCGGCTACAGATTTACAACTTTTCGCCAAACAACTTATAAGCAATTATTCTCAACTATCAAATTATCATTAAGTAGTTTTATTTTCACCATCTGCTTTGATACGTAAAAAAACAAGACAATTCAGCAATGAAAATATTACAATCTACAATATTCACAGTTTGATTGTCACCTATTCGTATACTCATAGTAAATGTCCCACATAGTATCTGGAAATCCCCAGCCAGAAGATTCACAATTGTGGAGAATGATGTCTATACGTTTCTGGAACAGGCTTTGCAGATTGTGGTCGCTGATATATTTCATGGCGGTTTTAAAGTTGTTCTCGGCTGCATCGTAGAACTGTTCCCACATATCACCCCAGTCATTGGCTATCTCACTGGCACACTCTGGAATATAGAGCATCAAGTCTGCAAGAAACTCTGGCGCAGGATCGAGTGACTTGAATTCCGAAACAGCCTTACGGCAAACAGAGAAACGCATCTTTGGTTCACCACGACTGGGAAAGAATTCCTTCGTGATAACCTCACGATATTCTTCCAATTTGCCTTTGTCATTGGGTTTTATCACATACTCCAGATAATCCTTCGCCTCTTTCCGAGCCGAATACAAGTCCATCACCAACTCTTCCAAAGAACTTTTATCCAAGGACTTGATATACTTCTTTACATCTGCTTTCGACATACAAGACTACCAAGAATTGATTCACTTTAGTTTATTTACCAGTTTGGCTATCTCTGATTTCACAAAGCCATCAATCTCCTTACCCAACTGACAGACCTCTGTGGAATAGACCAGAGGTTTTCCTTCCACACTATACTCAGTATTCTTCTCTGCATTCACTATCGCCATATCCAGCCTGACTGGGTCTTTCTCGAAATTGAAACCTCCTGCGATAACACTGTTGACATACTCTTTGAACGATGCATATTTGGCAACATCATCTGAAACGGGCTTATTCTCATAGAAGTGATAGTAAAGCCAAATCTCGAAACTCGGATTGCTTTGAGCCACATTCCAGGCATTATATGTCTTCACTTCATCAAGTTTCTGAGGAATAGCCTCATTCTGCTTGACACAGAACTCACGTAATGGGGCTATCTTGCCTTCCTCCTCCCACGTATCTGTATCGATGACAAACCATACTGTATCACCATGCTGATATTCAACGGTATATGTCCTACCCTCGCCTATCAGAATCTGCTTAGCGCGCTCCATCAGCTTCAAAGGATCTGTACCATCCGTTGGTGGAATCGTAATCACCTGCAAATTGGAAGACAGGCCTTCGAAGAAAGAGAAGTAAGCAGGTTCAGTACCCTTTCCTTCACAGACAATGTAAATTATATGAGCATCACGCGATGGTTCACGCTTGCCATACTCTTTTCTACGCTGTATCATATCACCAATGCAAGTCTTTGAGGTTCGACAAGAAGGGGATACCACCATAGCGGCCATTCAGATAACCGTTCTCGATGTTAGCCGTCTTATGGATATTGTAATCACTCAGTGGATATAGTTGCGTAGCCTGTTCCGCATCCTTCTGGGCGAACCATATCTCATCAGGACGGAAAATGTTCTGATCAAGCAGTCCTGACTCATGCGTAGTGAAAATCAGCTGACCTTTAGCATTCTCACTCTCAGAGAGTTTGCGAACAATATCCTTTATCATAATTGGATGGATGCTGCGCTCAATCTCATCTATTGCATATACTTTGTCCTCTTGAATAACAGCATAGAGTACCGGCATGTACTCCAAAAGTCTTCGTGTACCATCAGATTCAAGCATTAGAGGCATTTCAACTTCGGAGCCATCTATATTATTATGGATAGATACTATTTTTTTCAAATATAAAAGACCACCCTCAAATACCACATTGGCTACCACGTCATGTTGTCGAACATAAACCTGTGGCTCATTCGGGTGTTGTTTAGCATCTTTAGCTTTTTGAAACAACTCGCTATTACTCTTTATACTATCTTCATCCAAGACCTCTTTATGTACAGTAATTCTTGAAATGCCAGTTTTCAGTTCCGGTATAGTGGAATTAACCAAATCTCTAAATTCAGGATTTACATCAATTAAGTGAGGTTCTATACCCATCAAAGTTGACGGTAAAACTATTTTTAGTTTGTCAACAAACCATGAATAAGCATCTGTCACAAGCGGAATCTCTGTAGAATAATACTTTCCAAGAAACGATAATAATAACATATCAGGACGCACAAGTCTATCAAGTGCATCCATGAATTGTTCATTAATCCCTTTTTTAACAAAGTCTCCGTTTATCTGAATGTCAGACTGATTGCGAACAAACAGCTTTACATCCTTTGTCTTTTTACTAAGATATAGTTCTTCCAATATAACCTCATATCGATCAAATTCTACATGATAATAGAACACGTTTCCATTAAGATAAAATTCGATGGCAATACCGGACGGTTTGTTCTCACAGGATTTGTCAAACTTAAACCGAAGGTCATCATGGAAAACAACACTTCTTAACCCCTCTGCTTCTACCATCCATTTTAGAACGGTCAGTATAGCCAACAAATTACTTTTACCAGCACCATTCGCTCCATAAATTGCACTCATACGTAATGCTGTCGCATGACCACAAAAAATCTTATGATTCTCGTGGCTATGGCTCTTACTTGATGGGAACGTGTTGAATTCCACTGCATCCTTAAAGGATGTGATATTATCTGCAATCAACCTTAACAACATATCAATTCCGTTAAAAATTCACGGCAAAGATACGATATTTGTTTAAAACATGCAAGAATTCAAGCACAAAAGTTATATTTTTAACGTATTTTTGTTCTGTTTCTTAATGCAAAGCGCAATAATGCAGTAGTATTTGGGTCAGAAAACAATAGCCAAGAATTAGATAAGACAATCCAAATTCTTGGCCATTGGAGGCTTATTGTTCCCAAAAAATTACAACTTTTCGACAAATATTCCAAACAATTGCACCAGATTCTTTAGGAAGACACGAAATTTTATATAATTCTATAGGTACCTATGGTTCGCATAGTTGTGGATTTGCGCTTGTTGTCTCGTCGGGGACTACTCGCCCCCTTGGCGACACCGCTCCCCCGGTGTGTTTTTCATGTCTATAGAGTGATATTGTGTTGACTAACAAAAAACAAACCCGAAAATTTGGATAATCCAAAATAAGTGCGTAAGTTTGCATCGTCCAATCAAACCACGACCAAGTTTAGTAGGTGGTATTTGGAGTAGCAAGAAAATATTTACATGAAGACCAGAATACTATTCGTATTGATTATAGCAATGCTTTATAGCAGCGTTGGGGCGCAGGAGCTGCCAGAAGGGCAGCTGACCATCAGGCCAATGCTGCAGAAGCTCGGTGAGAAGCTGCTGAATGGAAAGACCGGTAGTATCGTAGCCATCAACCCTGCCAACGGCGAAATTCTCTGCTTGGCGACAAACACGCCACATGGCAGTGATGTCCGCCAAGCCATCGCAAAGCCGATGGCTCCGGGATCGACTTTCAAGACAGCACAGGCACTGACATTGCTGTCCGAGGGCATCATCACGCCGGAGACTACCGTGGAGTGTGCGGACGGCATCACCGACGGCAATATCAAGGTGGGCTGCCATAAGCATAAGACGCCACTGGCCCTGAAAGAAGCCTTGGCACTTTCCTGTAACACATGGTTCCTCATGACTTTTGCCTCGATGATCAACGATGACTTTATGTACGAGTCGAAGGAAGAAGCCGTCACCACATGGCGCAGCTACATGCAGAGCATGGGGCTGGGAGGTCCCATGCATATTGACATCAAAGGGGAACAGGGCGGACTCCTTGCCGGTGTCGACTATCTGAACCGTCGCTATAAGGACGGCTGGGACGGCAAGACCATCTGGTGGGCAGGCATGGGACAGGGCGACGTCACCTGCACGCCGCTGCAGCTCTGTAACCTGGCCGCTACCATCGCCAACCGAGGCTGGTACTTCGTGCCGCATATCCATAAAGACACCAAGAACAAGCGCTACCTCACCAAACGACAGACCAAGGTCAAGAAAGAGGCCTACGCTCCGGTTATCGACGGCATGCATCTGGCAGTAGAGAAAGGCACGGCGACCAGCGTCAAGGCGTCCTACCCTATCTGCGGCAAGACGGGGACGGTGGAAAACACAGGAAAAGACCATTCGGTCTTCATTGCCTTTGCCCCGAAGGACGAGCCGAAGATTGCCGTAAGTGTGTATGTAGAACATGGTGGCTTCGGCGCAGATTTGGCTGCACCGATGGCAGGACTCATCATCGAGGAATACCTGAAAGGCGAGCTGTCCACCACATCGGAAGCCAAGGCCAAACGAATATCCCGCATAACCATTCCATAAATCAAATAAAAAGTCTTTGAAGCAATGAATTATCGTATCCTGTCAGGAAGTGCACTGAAGATGATTGCCGTCATAACGATGGGCATAGACCATACTGCGTGGCAGCTGCTTTGGCATTGGGACGCCTTCACCGAGCCGCTATTCATGTATCACCACCGTGTCGTGACATGGTATTTCCTCCTACGCTGCGTGGGACGCCTGGCATTCCCCATCTTCGCCTTCCTCATCGTCGAGGGCTTTATCCATACCAGGAACCGCCGCCGCTACGGCTGGAGCCTCTTCGTATGCGCCCTCATCTCCGAGATACCGTATGCACTGTTCCACAACGGCCTGCAACTCATGGGCCATAACGTCATGTTTACGCTGCTATGGGGATTCCTCGGACTCTGTGCCGTGGAGCACTACCGACACGACTGGCGACGTGTCGGAGGCATACTCGTCGCCATGCTCGCCGTGGCATTCCTTTTCCGGGCAGAATACGGCGGTACGGGCTTTACCTTCATCATCCTCCTCTATGCCCTGCGCCGCCATCTGGCACTGCAGGCACTGTTGGGCTGCTGCCTGTTCTCCTTCAAATGGGTGACAGGCCTGGCCTTTATCCCCATCGCCATGTACAACGGCCAAAGGGGCTTTATCAAGGGCGCCATAGGAAAGTACCTCTTCTATGCCTTCTACCCCGTTCACCTCATGATTATCTGGCTCATCCGCCAGCAGCTGTTCGGCTAAGACTTATCCCGTATATGTGCTCTCTCCCCTATCCCGCTCTATCAGCGCCACCAGTTTCTTCCTCGCCACCTTATGCATCCTGACGCAGAACCAGACAAGAAGGAAGAAACAGAGTCCTCCCACATACGGGTTGACTATACCGCTCATAGCCAGGGCATCGTAAACGCCATGTACAACTACTGGGGCCAGAAGGATAAAGACCGCCACCTTGGGCGAGCGGTCCACAAAGTGATAGACGGAATAGTAATAGCCCATCAGTACCGCAAAGGCATAGTGTCCCGGTACTGCCAGCAAGGCGCGTGCTATGGCAACGGGAACCCATTCCTCTTGGCCGAAGACATAGCCCACATTCTCGACGGCTGCAAAGCCCAGCCCCACACAGACGGCATAGACGATGCCGTCGAAATGCTCGTCAAAATAGGGATTCTTCCGCAATACCAGCCAAAGGGCAAGCAGTTTAAACGCCTCTTCCGGGATAGCTGCAACGAAAAATGCCATCGCCGTGGTACCCGCAAAGGTGGCGGGCTTGCCGCCTGGGCCGAACAGCACAGTCTCGATGCCGCTCTCCACGATGACTACAGGGATACATATCGCCACGCCAAAAAGCACAGCCTTCACCAGCCATGACGTCGGCTCCGGCTGGGGATCTTTCTTCAATATATAGATCAAAAGCAGAATGGCTGGAAGAAGTGCTGCTGCCAAGACTATCAACATATTCATCGGTACACCTTATTATATATATAACAGTAATGCAATTCCTAATTCCTCATTCTTCATTCCACATTCGCCAAAGGCGAATAATTCCAAATTCCTCATTCAACATTCCACATTCCAAACTCTCATCTCCTCTTTATCACACTTCCGCTGGCCTGGTGAGTCGCCAATATCAGCACCTCGGCAATCTGTACATGCTCCGGAGCATTGGCGGCATAGACGGCGACATCGGCGATATCATCACCCGTCAGCGGCGTGATGCCCTGATAGACAGTGGCAGCGCGCTCGTTGTCTCCATGGAAGCGGACGTTGCTGAAGTTCGTCTCTACCAATCCAGGCTTCAGGTTTGTCACTCTGATAGGAGTGTCGGCCACATCGATGCGCAGGCCGTCACTCAGCGCTTTCACGGCAGCCTTGGTGGCACAATACACATTGCCTCCGGCGTAGGCGGCGTCGCCTGCCACAGAGCCGATGTTGATGATATGTCCGCGGTTACGTTCCACCATACCGGGAACGACAAGGCGAGTCATTGTCAACAGGCCCTTGATATTCGTATCTATCATCGTCTCCCAGTCATCGAAGCTACCGTCATACTCGGGTTCCAGACCTAGCGCCAGACCGGCATTATTCACCAGCACGTCAATCTCCTGCCATTCTTCTGGCAGCCCGTTGAGGAACTTCTTGGCCCTCTCACGGTCCCTCACGTCGAAGGCCAGCGTCATCACCTCGGCACCCGTCGCCGTCAGTTCCTTACGGATCTCAGCCAAACGGTGTTCCTTTCTTCCCGTGAGAATGACCTTATCTCCATTCTCGGCAAACTTCCTCGCGCAAGCCAGTCCAATACCGCTCGTCGCTCCTGTTATCAATACTATCTTGTTCATTTTCTTGTTGTTAATATGCGTTTCAATTAGTTGTTTTTGCATTATCGCGCTTATAAAGTGCAAAATTACGAAAAAACGAGAGAAAAGCAAAATGAAAACCAATTTTTTCTTTTTGCTTTTCCGACTGATGTAAATCTATTTTTGCTTAATCCCAAATCGGTCATTAGATTTTATGTCAGAGTAGTATTTGTTTTGAGTAGATTGGTAGTATAGGCTTTGAAGGCGTAGCGGGCTACATCAAAAAGGCTATGCCAACAAGATGCCAAAAGAAAATGCTGCTATGGCATAAAAAGACCAAAATAAGCACTAATTCGTTCTAATGACCGATTTGGGTTAATGTCTCGTCGGGGCTACTCGCCCCCTTGGCGACGCCGTTCCCCCGGTGTGTTTTTCATATTTTAGATTATTTGTTTTTTTGTCAGCCCCCACCTTCCGCTACGGACACTTTTTCGTTAACGTGCCGTAATTTTGGTTAAACGATTTGCTTTTTCACCCATCTTGCTGTATCTTTGCAAAGTCTAAAAATAATTCTAAATAGGTTGTAAAGTTTAAGTTAGGCGAAACTTTTTAACAGAGAGAGGGGGCGTTGGCGAAACGCTCCCTCTCTCCTTTCCGGCATCGCCCCTTGAAACAAAAAAGTGAGGCATGCCCACTAACGGACACGCCCCACCCTTTTCACAATTACTAACCAAAAGGTCTTTTTTTCTTAATATTCATCGTCGTCATCCTCGTCTTCGTCATAGAAGCGATGACTACGGGCGTCAGCGGTCTTGCCAGACCCTTGTCCACCACTGCCGCCAAAGCCGTCCAGACCAGAAGCTGCCTGTAATGTGTAGCACCCACGGAGCACCACGATATTCATCTCAGGTGAATTATATATCTTTTTCATTGTCTTCTGAAATATAATGTTTAATCTTTAATCTCACTTAATCACGACCTTCTTGCCATTCACGACATACACTCCCTTCGTCGGCTTCTCCACCCGACGACCACTGAGGTCGTAAACAGCTTTATTATTGATTATTTCATCTTTATTATTTAGGCCGTAGGACGCAATATCGGTGGTCTCATCAACCCCAAACGTCAGACTGCGTGCAGCATCGCCGTCAGCATACGTGAACCAGGCACGGAAGGGCTTGATGGTGTTCGTCTCGTCAGCAGCCTGCCACAGCTGGTTGCCAGAGAAGAAGTAGCTGTCCTGAGGGATATTGCCTGCAGCGTAGGTACCAACAAACTGCCAGCCGCCGACCGTCTGCGTGGGTTCTGCCTCCACGATGGTCACACCGCTGATGGTGGCCGTCGAGAAGTCCGTGCCAACCTTGATGGCGTATGGCTGGTTAGCCTCCATAGCCGTCACTGTGGTGAAGTTCAGCTTATCCTCTGTACCGCTGGTCAGTTCGGCGACCTTGACATCAGCACCGAAGGTTTCAGTGACCTGCTCTGCTGTCATGGCAAACGGCAGCACGATGGTGGCCCACTTGTCCTTGGCGATGGTACGCGTCAGGGTAACATCACCCTCGCCGTCATTGCTGGCCTTGATGCGGATAACATTATAGTAGCTGCCGTCGTTCAAAGGAATGTCATAGACATGCTCCGGCGTAAATGCCAGGCTGGTGACGACACCCGTATAGAGTGCTGTGGCATCGGCGTCGCTCAGCACGCCATTGACATTGGCGCCATTAGCCCCCGTCGTATTGTAATTAGCATTCACCGTCGGGTCGAAGTCATAGACGTGCAGGTCGGCAGTACCGGCGCTAACACCGCCATTCATGTTGGTCCATTTGTATGACAGCTTATTACCAATCTCATTCTTCAGGTTCAGGAAATAGACGCTGGCTGCTGCGCCACCCCAGTCACGGCCGAGGTCAGCAGCGAAATACTGGCGGTCACCCTTCTTCACCGTACAGTCACGGAAGACATACTTCTTGCTGGCATCCAGCGTACTGCCGTCTTTATAGGCGGTGATATGTGCCGTGGACTGTTGGTCACTGTAACCACCGATGGTCAGATCGCAGTCGTCGAAGACAACATAGCCACCGCCGAAGATATAGTCGGTATTGCCGATGATGTTACAGTTCTTCACATACAGAGTACCACTGCTGTAGAAGGTATCCTGAGAACCGACGAACGTACAGTTGTAGAGCTGACAGCCGGTGGGATTGTTCTCGAAGGCGATCGCTGCGGCACGCTCAGTGGCCGTCTTGCTGTCAGCAGCAACGGTCTGAGCCTGTCTGTCAACGGTAATGGACTGTACGCCGTTGGGCGTCACGCCGTCCGTCATTTCTTCCTCGGTATAGTACTGGTTAAAGCTGTTCTCGAAGATGATATTCTCGGCTTTGAAGCCCTTTCCGTTCTTGGTAATCAGCACGGTGGCGCCCCAGCGTGACGGGTCAATCATCTTAATGCTGTTACGCGTCATGGCGCGGTCCTTGTCATAGTAGCCGTCGCTGCCGAGGCTGTAGTAGGCATAGCCGATGCCATAGTACCACGTAATGGTGGCTTTCGCCTCACCGCTGGTCTTGAACGTCACATTGGCCTGGTCCACCTTGACCTGCTCGCGATATATCTGACCGCTGGTCAGCGTGATGACGGGCGCAGAGATACCTCCGGCCTTGGCGGCAGCCAAGGCGTCGCCCACCTTATTATATATATTAGCTGCGACAGTAGCGGTATTGTCAACGGTGATCTCGGCCTGTGTGGCAGCAGGCACGGCAGCCTCAGGATAGTAGATATTATGGGATACGGCCTCTGTCCCAACGGTAAAGCTCTCCTTGGACAGCGTGCTCAGCGTACCCTTGTCACTGC
Organism: Prevotella sp.; assembly: GCA_016291005.1. Lineage (GTDB taxonomy): Bacteria > Bacteroidota > Bacteroidia > Bacteroidales > Bacteroidaceae > Prevotella. The sequence continues at coordinate 12,002 of JAEEVT010000051.1, forward strand.
TGATGGTATAGGTATCCGGCATCAGCTCTGCACTGTAAGACGTAGCACCGGCCTCACAGTTCACTGTCTTGTTATGACTGTTATCGTTCGTTGCCGTGAAGGTCAGTATAAATGCTTCTGCCGGGGCATTAACAATTCCTCCCGTCACCGTCTGTGCAGTAGCAGCAGCAATGGTAATCGCGCCGATATTGCCGCTGTTGTCGGCATTCACCGTGATACTGGTCGGCGAGGTGACGACGTAAGCCACGCCACCGCCAAGACTCGGCGTATAGATGTCGGCAGGAACCGTCATGGCAAAGGCTCCTTCGGCGATGGTGGCACTATAGGGCTGGCCATTACCGGCGGCTTTCAGTATGATGGTAGCGCCATTGACGTCGCCTCCCGTGATGGTACCGCTGATGTCGTAGAGTGTTGCGGGTTCTATCTTGATATAGCTCAGGTAGCTGATTCCTGTTGCTGTCATCTCCACTGTACCGTCCTTTGTGGCGATATAGTAGTCATTATACAGGGTGTTTTCTATGGTAAAGCCTGCTTCGCTGCCGCCAGTATATCGGCCCCACGTCAGCTTCGACCCTTTATAGACGGGAACTTTGAACAACGTACCGTTGTTACACTGTGCCCACTCGTCACTGCGGCTCGCATTGTTCAGCTTGCCGGCATCGGTATTGATCACCATGCTGTGGTCATTCACCGTATAGGTGTATTCTGCACTGCCCTGCAGGGCGAATTCGGGAGCACTGTTGCTCTTGCCGAAATACCATGTATTGGTATAGCCGTCGCTGGCAGGAGGCGTGACAAAGGGCATGCCGACAACCGTGATGCTCTTGATATAACCCGCTGTCGTACATGACATTGACAGGTTCTCGTCCTTCGTGGCGGTATAGGTCTGTCCATTGGTGTACGGCACGCCGTCTATGCTCAGTGCCGTCGAGTTATACAGCGCGAAGGTCACCTCGGCACCCTTGGGAACGCCAGCCAGCGTCAGCACGGTGCCTGCGTTGATCTGTGCCCAGTCGGCATTGTTCTTGCCTAACTTGCCACTGGTGGCGTCAACGCCCATGTCCGGGGCATTGGAACCTTCCTCGGCTGTCGTGGGAGCCAGCGTGCCAGAGGTACCCTCGAAGTTTGACGCGGCACTCATCATCGCTGCTGCCAGGTCATATACCGTGGTGAACTTCTTCACAGAGCCGCTGACCGTACCGCTGATGATGACATTGCCAATGCCTAACTTCTTGTTATTGGCGAAACCAGACACATAGATGCGGAAGGTAAACTCTTCGCACTGGCTGGCAGTGATGTCGTGGGTATGCAGCATCGCAGGCGTCCCCGTAGTGTTGTTATTGCGGATGATGTAATCTTTAGACACCTCAGTGATAGTGCTTTCTGTGCCATCTACCGTATAGCTCCATTTGTACGTGGCATTGTCCGTGCCATCCTTCACGGCATTGTAGGACACGCTCGTTGGGGTGAACTTGATACCTGGATAGGTCTTGACTCGGTATTCTACCACCACACCTTCGACAGCTCCCGCATTGCTTGTAGCGGGCGTGTATGCTATCATATTCGTGTTAAAATAGGTGGCAGAAGACGCTGTCAGATTACTACCCACAGTGAAATCCGTAGCCATGAAGGCTTCGCTGACCTCACTCGAGATGGTCGGGGTCGCTTCATTTCCTACCGTCCATGTCACGCTACCGGCAACGCCTGCCGGCTCATCGCCACCAGCTGGCTCATTCTGCACCACCTGGATGGAATAGATGTAAGCACTCGACCCGATGCCGATAATCTCCACGTAGCCCTGTGCCACCTCGTCTGCCGTGGCGGTATGGCTGAAGGTGTTGCCGTTGGCTTCCACCCCGCCTACGGTATAGTGATACTGTCCGGTGTAGCTGACCACCGTCACCACATCCGATGTCGTCAGGACCGGAACCTGTATTTTGGTGTTTGGGTTGAACTGCGCATAGCCAGAGCTGCTATAGGCAAACTTGCCACCATTGGCTATGACATGCATGACGACGCCATCCACGCTGGATGCCACATCCTGTTCTACGTTACCCTCAATATGGACATCTGCCAGCGAGGCTGGGTTCAGATTCTGGAAGTCCCATTTAGCCGTGATGGGATATGTCGTCCCCGGCTCATCGCCGCTAGGCTCATCGCCACCACCGCCCGTTCCCGGGCGTACGACCTTGACAATTGTCACGTTGGTTGCCGTGTTACCATTGCGTCCAAGGAATAGCATATCATAGTCAGATGCCAAGGTAAAGGACTGCTCAGTGATGGTTTCATTGTTCGCCAGATTGGCAAATCTATTAAATGTCTTGATATTGATGATGCCCTCACTGCCAGTGGCATTTGTAGCAGAGAACAGCGCAACAGTACCATACTTCTCAGAACTACTGTTCTTGATAAATCCGGCAACTGTAATAACGTCTCCGGCCTTGAAGCCGCCACTGACGGCAAGAGCGGCATTATTCCCGGCATTTCCACCCGTATAGCCACTTGAGAACTTGATGACCTTGAAATTCTCGGACGTGGTTATTTCCGTATTGCCCTTAACAAAAATTCCCTCTTCGCTTGTCGGGAAGTCGATCAGTGTTTCGTCATTGGCAGCACGAAAGCTGCCAGCCATAGCCGTCAAGCCGAGTAGTATGGATACCATACTCATCAGCTTCAGGCGTCGCAAAAGGTTTTGTTTCATTTTTTCTAAATAGATTAGTTAGTATTAATACATTTCTTCTGCAAAAGTAACACCTTTTCCCCTGAAATTCCAATACCCCACCCGACTTCTTTACGTAAACGTTTAACCTCTCGCCCCTAAAAATCACCTCTAACCACACGAAATGACGGCAGCACCACACGATGCCGCCGTCACCAACTTAACTATCAAAACCATTACTTTATTGAAAAAAATGGGGGTTATTCCTCTCTTTTCCACTCGAATGATCTCGTATGCGCAGCCTAAATTATCAGAATCCCATTACAATTGGAAGTTCTTATTAACCATTATCCATGAAATATCCGCTTCAGTTCATCATCATCCGAAGTAAAGCGATTATCTTTCAGATAAGTCAACAATTGTCTGAGGATAACAATTTCACGACAACCTTTCAAGTCATTGAAAAGTTTTTTAAAACGTGGGTCAGATTGGGTAGTGATGGTCTTAGTCACCCGCGTAAACGCTTTCAAGTCAGATGGGAGTCCATAGTCAGCAAGTTTCACTCCAGCAAGAGTCACTTGACTCAGAATAAAACCATCCATCGCTGGCTTTACATAAACGACATAATGACAACGGTTTTTATGCTTCATCAGCATCAGATGCTCCGATGAAGCTATTTCTATGAATTCGTTCATATACGGATGGCGTTTCTTGTCAAAGTCAATGACACCCACAGCAAACCCGTCACTAAATTTTCCATTCATCAGACCAGCAACCATGTTGCATCCCTTCTGATGGTTTACGCCTTCTGTATCGAACAACGACTCCACCAGACTTGTGTCAACAAAGCATTCTGGGATAATATACAGGTCTCTCATCTTTCTTCAAAGGTACGTTTCCATGTTAAAGAACATATCAACACCATTGGCGTATATCTCATCCACATCTGCATCAGAGGCACGTTTTACCGTCGTTTCTCCGTCCACCATATTCACGAAATAGATGGCCAAGTCATCGCTCGCCGATTCCATCAGGCTGTTTGTCACGTATGGGCTGTGAGTAGAAATAAAGAACTGATTATCCTCTGCATCGATTATATCCTGCACAACGGAGGCGATATACGGCGGGAAAGTATGTGTTTCTGGCTCCTCCATGCATATCACCTTTCCGTGGTTGCTTAGTATGGCAGCTTTATAAAATATCATGCGCTGCAGCGAGTCGGCCAGCGAGTTGAACGGTATCAGGAATATTTCGTCCAACTTCTCTTTCAGTGCTTTCAGCTCCTGACTCACGTTGTCATAGACCATCTTCAGACCGTATGAAGCCATCAGCCCGCTTACTTCGTCTTTCAGCATGGGAATCTGCTTCACCACTTCCATCAGGTTAGCCCCAGACGGAGGCAACAGCTGTGGTATACCAGACGACATCCACCGAGACATCATCATAAACTTGTAGAAAAGAACCTTAACATCATATCCACCATGTTGATTCCCAACAGATAACTCTAAATCCCGTGATAATCCGCATTCCTCAATGACCTTGCCGTCTTTTCGCATGGTAAAAATTCCACCATTGTGCTGTTGGCTGGTAATACTGACAATATCGGTGTCATTGACTTTCACCTCGATATCCTCGTCCATACTCCCGTCGAAGAACAGTTCCCCTAAATTCCCAGCCCTTACCAACGAGCTAAGATTTGCATCCTTGGAACGCAGCACAAAAGGCAAGCTATATAGTGACATGGCTTCAAGCAGATTACTCTTACCTACATTAGGACGGCCTATCAGCAGATTGATGCGTTTACACCCATCTAATTGTAGGTTCTTCAATGACTTGAAGTTCTTAACTTGGATTTGCTCTACAATACGGCTTTTCATACTCTTTGTTTCAAATTCTGTGCAAATATAGTAAATAAAGCGCAATTGCATGTACATCCAACATTTTTTCTAAGATTTTTTAAGTAATCGAATTTACGTCGTCAAAAACATCATTCCTCGTCGGGGACTACTCGCCCCCTTGGCGACGCCGTTCCCCCGGTGTGTTTTTCATGGTTAGGGTTAATTTTTGATTATTTTCTGCGTTACATCCCTTCCGCCACCTGTAGTTCCCTGATTCTATAGCACCAGGAAGTCTCCAAGCCCAAAGTCATGTAAACATTCCGACATGTCTTTGTATGTAAATGTATAGGCTTTCTCATTTTGAATGGCCTTCTTTTTCTTGTATGCTGCCATGCCATGTCCCGTATAATATCGATTTTGCTCAAACTCATGTTCAAATTTCAGAACATGTTCATAAATTCGTGAACACGAATTAAAAGTTGAACAGTATGATTAGTGAAAAAGAAATATTCATTGAATCATGTTTCAGTTGTTAAACTCTGTAAATCCTTCGTTAGTATTCCTTGTTTTTCATACCTTTGCATTCCAACACGAATCATAATACATAATATACCAACATAGCGTTAACAATCAGAACGGGTACTAAGCGTAGTACATAATAGTTATTAGTAATGTATGCATAAAGTGGAAGGCCGTTAAAAGGACGCCGTGAGACATGTATTTGCGGCCAAAGGTAAAATGAAACTATTCATAAATTGAATAAGATCTGTAAGTATAAAACTGCATCCCCCTGGCACGTGAGTGTCGGGGGCTTTTTTGGGTTTATAGTTAAACTCTGTAAATCCTTTGTTTGTTTCAGTCCTTTTTCATACCTTTGTATTCTAACAAAATCATAGTACGATACGATATTCCAACATCGCATTGAAAACAATTAGGGGGGTACTAAGCGTAGTACATATCAGCCACAAAACAGGCCGTGGGGATGACGCCGTGAGGCATGTATTTGCGGCCAAAGTTATTTGAAATTTTTCATGATTTTGATATTATCACAAAGTTAACAAGCCCCTCGCACGTGAGTGTCAGGGGCTTTTCTCACCAACGGAAGCTACGCCAAAAGTATTTTGCCTTTGCCTTTTCCACGAAGTCCTCCTCTCTTTGGTCAATGAGGATAGCTCCCTCGATGAGACCCTCAGCATTCTACTCAAAAACCATCTTCAAAGGACTTTGCACGACTCTTTTTATAACTATCAAATAGTTTCATTCCTATTTTATCTTTTCGCCACTCTTTTTCATGATACTTGGGCGAAGTGTTCAAACGAAGCTTCTTTCCTCTAAAGAAATCTTAATTTCTTGATGCTACTGATTTATAATTCATTTTTTCTTCTTATCTTTGTCGAAACAAATCCAAAAGACTATGAAAACAAAACAATTTTTCCTTTCCGTATTGTTTGCCCTTATGGCAAGCGTAGGTTGTCTTGCCCAGCAGAACGAGCGTCTCACCGTATTGTTGCTTCCCTCCTCGAAGTGGATGGCGGACAATGGTCTCGCAGAGAAAAAAGCGATAGACGACAGCGAGATTCTAATCTATAAATACGAGGATGTCGCTGGCGTTCAAGAAATGTCGGCCGTTCTCAACACCATCAGCAAACTCCTTCAGGGCCGTGGCTTCATGGTCAAATCAACAGAGGTCTATAAAGAGCAGGATTTCGATGATCTCATGGAGGAACTGCGGAAAGACGACGCCGACTTCAATGTTGACGTGAGCTACTCCGTGAAAAAGATGGGTCCCAAGAATATGGTCTCTTGGAATGTGGAAGCCACAGATGTCGCTACCTATGATGCGGTGGCCCGACTGAGTGGTGAGTTGGTGACCATGGAGCCTTTGTCTCTTGCCCTTCGCAAGGACGTCAGTGCCAAGTCCGACGAATTCCTCCAGCAGATGACCACGTATATCCAGGACATGCGGGAAAACGGGCGTAAGATAAGAGTCGTATGCCGTTCCAAGAGCGGTGGTGGCGTGGACTTCCTTGGTGATGGCATTGATGGAAAGCCGATAAAAGACCACTTCCAGCAGTGGTTCAGCGAACACGCCATAAACGGTGAGGTAAAGTTCGGCCGCCTCACCTCCAAGTCCATTGAAGTCAAGCGTCTGCGCATCCCTTATTATAATTCCCAGGGAGAACCTATCAATGCCCAGGACTGGGGGAAGACTATCCTCCAGGACCTCCGGGATGCCACCGGGCTGAAGATCGACATTGATAAATACCAACGACAGAACGTCCTTAATCTGACATTCAGCCGCGAATAATCCTCCTGCCCTCACCCACCCCACAGCAACGTTTCTTTCCGTCGCCACCGCACAGAATCGTTTCTTTTTCCCAATTCCATTGGGGAACTCCTGCGACGATGTGCACCAGATTTGTACCACATGAGACGTAGAGTCGTTGTATCATATATCTTTCGTTAAGGGTCTTCCAGAACCTCAGTTAAGGGATATAGAGCAAACAGCGAATCTACGTTTTTATATCTATATAAATAATGTTCGCGCGTGAAATATCATCGCATTGGGGTTTGTCTTTGGGTCACAAAAAAAACGTCTAAACGATGGCTATTAATCAAAAATATCGCGTTATTTACTATAAATATCCGATTTCCAGCGTTTTTTACTGTTAAAATTTGGAATTATGGTTTCTTTATCGTAATTTTGCACCCGAAATATCTTGCATTTTAGCAAGTTTAATTAGTTATGTTATTAGGGCGGTGGACCGGGAGGTTCGCCGTCTTTTGCTTATCTTTTCTTCGACTTTTCTTTTATTTCCATTTTCCATGCATATATTAGCTGATTTCTTGCAAATTTCATATATTCGTTACCTCAAACGAAATGTAATAATGTTAAAAAATGTCACTTTTTTCCATAATATTACCATTTATTTAGAAAAAAAAACGTACCTTTGCAGCCGAAAGGCTGCGAAACTGCTCGCACACGGCCATATAACGCCACACTCTGACCATGGCTTCACGGCTGCTGGTCAGCCTGTCATGGTAAAAATATAGTGAAACATAAAAAATATTAACAATAATTATTAACTCTTTAACAACAACAAAATGAAAAGAAAATTACTTTCATTGCTCGTCCTGCTCACAGTGGCAGTAACAGGCGCAAAGGCCGACTTCGGCTGGTATAGCGCTTCCATGAGCATCGGCGGTATGACTACGGATTTCACCAAGTGGTCTACCGACGGCAACAATCCGACAGACCTCGGCTACCTCACCAGCATGACCATTACCAGCATCGCGTTCAACGTCTGGAGCGATAGCAACGACCGTGGCGGTGCCAACATGTACTTCCGCATCTGGGACGGCGGCTCTTCCCAGGTCGGAACCAACCAGGATCTCTGGCTGGGAGCTGCTACCCGCATCTCAGGCGACCACGACTTCTCTATCTCATGGACTGGCTCAGTGGATTTGGCCTCCGCAGTAGACTTGACTCTCGTACCAGGCAAGACCTACTACATCGACATGTGGGCCAAGACCTACGGAGCCGCTGGCGACGAGTGGTACAGCGCCAATAACAGCAACTACCACGCCAAGTTTACTTACCTCTACAACACCATTGCCTTCGCCTCGGGCAACGACAACACAGGCTGGACCCTCAGCACCACCACGGCCAAGAAAGATAATGAGATCACCGTTAGCTACTCGGGTGTACACAAGGTTAAGAGCGTTAAATACAACAACGCCGATGCCACCGGCTCGGGCAACACTTACACGTTCAAGATGCCCGCCGAAAATGTGGAGGTAACCACAGAACTGTGGTATAAGCTTGATGAGGATGCTACCGACAACCAGACCAACTATGGCACAAAGGTCAACGTATTTCTCAACCGTACGTTGAATACGTTGCCGGAAGGTGGCGGTTGGAACACCTTCTGCGCACCTTTCGCAATCGCTGACCCTGCTACCGTCTTTGGTACGGGCGTCAAGGTGAAGGCATTTACAGGCTCTACACTCAACAACGGAGTCCTGACCCTCAACTTCGCCGACGCTTCCACTATCGCAGCCGGCACTCCCTATCTCATCCAGCTCCCCGGTACAACCACCGTTGACCTCTCTGCCGACGGCAAGGAGTTCTCTGGCATCACTCCAGCATGGACTTCTGTCCCTGTTACAGGCACTGGCGGCTATGCCACATTCACCCCGCTGCTGGAAAAGACCTTGTTGACAGCCGGTCAAGACAAGCTCTTCGTTATTGGCGGCAACAAGCTGACTTTTCCCACAGGTGAAGCTTACATGAAGGCTTTCCGCGCTTACTTTACATTGCCCAGTAACAACGCCCGCTCTTTCGTCATGGACTTCGGCGATGGCGAGACCACGGGTATTCAGATGATTGAGAACGCCCCACGCGTAAATGAGAACACGAACACCTTCGACCTGCAGGGCCGCAAGGTTGCCGACCCCACTCAGAAGGGCATCTACATTCAGAACGGTAAGAAAGTAATCATCAAATAAATGGAGGACTAAGCTATGACAAAGAAAACATATTTACAGCCCACCATGCAGGTGGTGAAGATACAGACCGCTGGCGTAACACTTTCTATCACCAGCGTGCAGACCAACGAATCATCGTCTGATGGTGTAAGTTTCACCTTTGATAAGGACGGCGGCAATCAGGAAGAAGCCTGGTAACTCCAGCGGACATATATTCACAACACTACAAATCGGCGGCGTTTCCACTAGTTGGTTGCGCCGCTTTCCATTGCCATGTCACACATTCGTCATGCCCAAGACTACATGATATAGGTATAACATATCGTTTTCCCGTCCCATTTCCGTGCATTTAGTAGCTGCATTATTTGCATGTCTCCTCATTTATTCGCAACTTTGAGCTTCGCTCGAAGATACTCTCGCTCAAAAGAACAAAACAAAAAATAATTTTTTGCTTTGTTCTTTGCTCGCTTATTCGTACCTTTGCACGCCAAAAGCGTGCACCTGGATGCACCAATATATCACAATCCCTTTAGAATTAATGATTTAAAAGGTTTCTATATGAGAAGAAAAGTATTATTTTTATTGTTTTTGATGGCCTTTAACATCGCGAGTGTGTGGGCCGAAGAGCTGTCCAAGGAACAGGCCCAATTGCTTGCTGAGCAGTTTGCGGCCGCTCATCAGAACAGGAAATCACCACCTGACGTCACGGCAGCGGGTCAGGTGAATGGACTCTATGTGTTTAACATTGCCA
>JAEEVT010000052.1 GCA_016291005.1 Prevotella sp.
TGCGTATCAATGGAATCTTCAGCTTTAACGTGGCTTTCCAGTGTAAGCGTTATAAAGGCCAAGTTGGAGCACCACAAATCCGCGATTTCCGTGGTTCACTGGGAACCAACATCGAAAAAGGCGTACTCATAACCACAGGTGCATTCACCCGCGAGGCCAAAGAAGAGGCATCGAGCGAAGGTAAGCGTTTGATAGACCTGATGGATGGCGAGGAACTCATCAATAAGTTGGCAGAATACGGCATTGGCCTCAATGAAGTTAAGTCATATGAGATTGATGAGGACTTCTTTAACTCGCTGGAGGAAGAATCTATATAAAACTAAGTGATTATAAATGGTTAACTATCAGTTTTTTCCACGCTCAAGGGGCGTCACTCCCGACATACTAGAAATCATCAACTGTTTTAAAGTAGTTGATTCTGAGAAAAATAGTAATGAACATCTCGTCTCTAACGATATGTTGGCTCTGTTACGACCTCATCTTGAGAAAATAGGTTTTAGAGTAGAACAAGGAAAGAAGAAACAAGAAAAGATAGACGTCCCAGTTCTTTTCGGTGAGAACAATGAAATCGACAAATCGTTCTATGCCGATGCCCTCAGTGCTGATGGCCATATTGTTATTGAGGTGGAAGCAGGTAGGGCTGTTTACAACAATCAATTCTTAAAAGATATATTTCAGGCATGTATGATGTTTGAGGTAGAATATTTGGTGATAGCTGTTTTGAATGAATACTCTTCACTTTCCAATGGAAAGCCAGTCATTCATAACGACTATCAGATTATACGTACATTTCTGGAAACGCTCTATATTAATGGACGTTTGCAGTTACCATTAAAAGGAATATTATTAGTGGGCTATTAAAAGTAATATGGTAAAAATTAGAACGATAGAAGTCTTTTCTAAAGAGATACGAGTTATTCTGAATAAAGAAAAAGACAATGACTATATCAGCCTAACTGATATGGTAAAAGGAAGTGAGGGTGAGGATCATATCAGGAACTGGATGCGCAATAAGAATACAATAGAATTCTTAGGCATTTGGGAGCAACTACACAACCCAAACTTTAAAGGTGCCGAATTCGACACCTTTTGGCATGAGGCAGGTCTTAATCGATTTAATATGACGCCCAAAAAGTGGATTGAAGGGACAAATGCCATCGGTATAGTATCGAAATCAGGACGTGGTGGAGGTACATACGCTCACAAGGACATTGCATTCAACTTTGGAATGTGGATTAGCCCGAAATTCCAATTGTATATTGTACAGGAATACCAACGGCTCAAAGAACAGGAAGATAATCCACTCCTTGAGCAATGGAATGTAAAAAGGTTGTTGTCTAAAACAAATTATACTCTTCACACGGATGCTATTAAGAATATCATTATCCCTAAATACAGCTTAACGCGTTTTAAGGAGAGCCTAATATATGCGACTGAGGCTGATATGTTGAACCTTATTCTTTTCGGCTGTACAGCAAAGGACTGGGAGGAAGCAAACCCAGAGCTTGCTAAGAAAAAAATGAACGTTAGAGATACGGCGACTATCAATCAGCTTGTTGTGTTGTCTAATATGGAGTCACTGAATTCCATGTTAATCAAACAAGGTTTTAATCGTGATCGGCGTAGAGTCATATTGCACCAAATGGCAAAAGACCAGATGGCAGTATTGGATGCTAAAAATCAAGAAATGAGGTTTAGAAAGTTACTCCCTAATAATCCAAATAAAATTGAATAGTTAATTTTTTGAACATCAGCCGAATACGAGGGTCTTGGACTGGCTCAGGACAGACTCTTCGTCTACTACTCGAAGGACGGGAAACAAAAGGAGCGCACCTATCTCGTCTGGACTCAGAAGGGCGCGGAATTCATTATAAAAGAATTAAAAAGGCACGAAAGCCAAGAGGACTTCGACGAACTCCTGTTAGAACGCTCGCCCAAGGGCACCTACTGGCTCCACTTCGCCGTCAGGCCATCAGGTAACAGGCGCAAGGTAAGGTTGATTCAGAAGTGAATCTTTGACAATAACCGTTAACCGTTTATGAGTGCTGTATAGGTGCTGATGGCTTTTTCTATTTCGCTGATGCAGATGAACTCGTCAGCGGAATGGCTGCGCGAGGACTCGCCAGGGCCGAGTTTCAGTGAGGGGAAGGGCATCAGGGCCTGGTCGCTGAGTGTGGGAGAGCCGAAAGGCGTCATGCCAAGTTGAAGACAGCGTTGTACCAAGGGGTGGTCTTCGGCAATGCTCGACGAGGAGAGGCGGAAGGAGCGGGCCTTCAGTTCACACTTTTTCATCTGTTTCTTGAGGAAGGCGAACAGGTACTCGTTGTGGTAGTACTCGTTGGTGCGCACGTCGATGACGAAGTGGCACTCGTCTGGCACGACGTTGTGCTGTGTGCCGCTGTTGATGACGGTGACGGTCATTTTGGTTGGTCCTAAGAGCGGACTCTCGCGCTTGAAACGGTAGTCGCGTAGCCACACGAGGTCGTCGAGCGCTTCGTAGATGGCATTGATGCCTTCGTTGCGTGCTGCGTGGCCACTCTTGCCACGGGCTATGCCGTCGATAACCATCAATCCCTTCTCGGCAATAGCTGGCTGCATGCCTGTCGGCTCGCCGACAATGGCGACGTCAATCTTCGGCAGTTCGGGCAGGGCTAATGAAAAACCGTTGGCACCGCTGACTTCCTCTTCGCACGAGGCGAGATAGACCAGGTTGTACTGTGTGGGGGATTCACGCAGCATGCGGTAAACCATGAGGAGGCTTACCAGTCCACCGCCGCAGTCGTTACTGCCCAATCCGTAAAGGCGGTCGCCCTCGATGGTAGGCTTGAACGGATCGCGTGTCCAGGAGGCTACGGGTTTCACGGTGTCGATGTGGGCGTTGAGCAATAGAGTCGGTTTGGCCGGATCTATGGTTTCCTGTATCAGGATGTTGTTGCCGATGCGTCGGGCTGGTAGTCCCCAAGCCTTGACCTGTTGTTCGAAACAGTCAGCGGCGGCACTCTCGTCACGGCTTACTGACGGTATGCTGATGAGTTGCTGGAGCAACGTGATGGCGTCATTTATGTACTGCATGGAAGAATAAAAGAATAAAAGATTAAAAGAATAAAAGGACTGCTATAGGATGAGTTGTTGCAAGTGGTCTGGGGCAAAGAGTGCCTGGGCGACGTCCTGTATCTGGGCGGCTGTGATGTCGTCTATCTGGGCGAGAAGTTGGCTGATGTGCCGTTCTTTTCCGTTGTGGAGGAAGTGTTTGGCGAAATCGAGGGTGAACTGCTCGTGGTTGTCGCAGGCAATGGCAATCTGTCCTTTCAGTTGTCGCTTGGCTGCCGTCAGCTGGCGGTCGCTCAGGGGATGTTGCATGACGCGGTCCAGTTCACGGTGTACCAGCCGCAAGCAACTCTTCACGTCGTGGTGGTCGCAGCCGAAATAGACCGTCCAGCTGCCTGTGTCGCTATAAGTCGCCATCGAGCTCTCGACGGTATAAACCAGTCCCTGGCGCTCGCGTAGCGAGAGGTTCAGACGGGCATTCATTCCTGGGCCGCCGAGGATGTTGTTCAACAGATAAAGCGGCATACGACGAGCGTCGTCCCAGGCAAACGCCTTACATCCCAGCATGACGTGAGCCTGATGATGGGTATTTGATGGCAGATGTGATTCAGATGTGGGATGTAGGATGGAAGATGTGGGCTGTGGGATGGGAGATGGAAGATGCAGCTTCTCGCCTCGTACTTCTAAACTTTTCACCAAGCGGTTGAAGTTCACGTCGCCATAGACGAAGAAGATGGCATTCTCCGGACGGTAGTATCGTGCCGTGAAGCGTTGGGCATCGGAAGAAGTGAACTGCAGAACCTGCTCGCGCGTACCTAATATATTATGTCCTAATGGGTGACCCAGAAACAGCAGGTTCTCGAACTCGTCATAAATCAGTTCTGCTGGCGAGTCGTTATAACTCTCGATTTCATCGCAGATGACGTCCTTCTCGTGGTCAATCTCATGTTCTGGGTATTCGCTACAAAACACGATGTCCGTCAGCAAGTCCACGGCACGCTGGAAATGTTCCTTCTGAACTGCGGCATAGAAGATGGTGTCTTCCTTGTTGGTAAAGGCGTTCAGGTCGCCTCCCACGCTCTCTAAACAGTTCAGAATCTGTAGCGACGAGCGCTGACGTGTCCCCTTAAAAGTGGTATGCTCGCAGAAGTGTGCCAGACCCTCCTCTCCCTGTTGTTCCTGACGTGAGCCGGCATCGATGCCAATGCCGCAATAGACCACGGTAGATGCCGACGGCAAGTGTATTACCCGCAGTCCGTTAGGAAGTGTCGCTGTGTTGTATTTTGCCATAATTGCCTGCAAAGATAAAAATAATAAATGAGAAATGAAACATTTTTCATTTCTTATTTCTCATTTCTCATTTTAAATGACTAACTTTGCACTCAAAATTTAAGAGCAATGCGTAAAGTAATAGGAATAGGAGAAACCGTGCTGGACATCATCTTCCGTGGTGACCAGCCCATACATGCCGTGCCAGGCGGCTCGACGTACAATGCCATCATTTCGTTAGGTCGTGCAGGGGTGCCGACAAGTTTCATCAGCGAAACGGGTAACGACCGCGTGGGGCGGATGATTATCCAGTTTTTGAAAGACAACGGTTGTCAGGCTGAGTGTGTCAACGTCTATCCCGACTCCAAGTCGCCCGTGTCGCTGGCGTTCCTTAACGAGCAGAACGACGCGGAGTACATCTTCTACAAAGACCATCCCAACGACCGGCTGGACTTTACCTATCCGAATGTTGAGGCCGACGACATCGTGCTCTTTGGTTCTTACTATGCGCTGAATCCCGTCATTCGGCCGCAGGTGAAGGCATTTCTGGAATATGCCCACGAAAAGGGCGCCATCCTGTATTACGACGTCAACTTCCGTGGCTCACACCAGAATGAGATTATGCGCATAACGCCCAACCTATTGGAGAACTTCGAGCTGGCCGACATTGTGCGCGGCTCGGCGGAAGACTTTGAGATACTGTTCCATAAGAACGACCCCGATGTGGTGTATCGTTCGCAGATCATGTTCTATACCAAGGACTTCATCTACACCCAGGCTGCCAATCCCATAGAGCTGCGTGCTGCAGGTAACTTTAAAAAGCAGTATCCCATAGAACCTATAGAGACAGTGAGTACTATTGGCGCTGGCGACAACTTCAACGCAGGCTTCGCCTACGGACTCATTAAGTACGGCATTACCCGCGACATGTTGAGGCAGGGCCTTCGTGAAGAGCAATGGGACCAAATCATCAGTAGTGGACAGCAATTCTCGACTGAGGTGTGCCGCAGCCTCTATAACTACATTTCCCCAGAATTCGGACTTCGTCTCAGGCAGAATGCCTAAAGCAACTTTAACGCCTGCAGGACGATGTCGTTCTGTTCGTTGATGATGGCGAAGTATTCGTCCATCGTCCACAAGTCGCGGGCTACGAGTGCTTTCAGTTGGGTACGCAGATAAGGCAGGGTTTTCTGAAGCTCTGCCTCATCTTTTGGCTTAATGTTCTGCTTCTCACCCTCGGCAATGATGCCGTCGATGACCGTTTGGGGAATCTCAAACTGCTGACGGAAGTCGGCAAATGTCGCATAGCGCTGCTTCAGTTCCTGACGATGCTGGTCGACATAGCGCAGGTTGGCATTGATAAGGATAGCCTTTGCAGCTAACTTCCGATGGAATGGGGTATATTTGGTGGTGTCGAGGGGTACGAACTCGTCGGGCATGATGCCGCCGCCGCCATAGACCACGCGGTGTTCCTTCAGCGTATAGCACTTCAAAGAGTCGGCAAAGTGGATGCTGTCGGCTGACATCAACTCACCACTTTTCACGCGATGGAGCATATCCTCGGCATAGTCCTTCTGCTTTCCTTTCTCGTATGGCTTCTGGATACATCGTCCAGAGGGCGTGAAATAGTGGGAGATGGTAAGGCGTATCATCGAACCGTCAGGCAGATCAATGGGGCGTTGTACAAGACCCTTGCCAAAAGTACGTCGACCTACAATGGTGCCGCGGTCGTTGTCCTGTACGGCACCAGATACGATTTCTGCTGCCGAAGCCGTGTAGCTGTCAACCAGAATGATGAGTTTACCCTCTTTGAAGATGCCTTTGCCATCAGCCTTATACTCCTGGCGCTTGGTACGCAGACCGTCGGTATAGACGATTAAGTCACCTTCCCCTAAGAACTCGTTGGCAATCTGAGCTGCCGACTGCAGGTAGCCGCCGCCATTCTCCTGCAGGTCAAGCACAAGCGACGTCATGCCTTGTTGCTTCAGGGCCGTGAAACGTTCACAGAACTCTTCGTGCGTCGTGGCTCCAAAACTGCCGATACGGATGTAGCCTATACCTGGTCGTATCATATACGCCGCATCGACGGTCTTGACGGGAATCCTGTCACGGATAACAGTAAAAGACAGACGGTCGTCTATGCCGTGGCGGACAATGCCTAACACAACCTTTGTCCCCTTCGGACCACGCAGACGTTTCATAATCTCCTCCTTCGACATCTTGACACCCGCAATGGCGGTGTCGTTGACTGTGACAATACGGTCACCGGCAATGATGCCCACCCTCTCGGAAGGACCATCTGTGACGGGCTGGATGACGAGCAACGTGTCCTCCACCATATTGAACTGTACACCAATACCCTCGAACGAGCCCTGCAGGGGTTCGTTCATCTCCTTCACTTCCTTGGGCGTGGAATAGGATGAGTGTGGATCAAGCTTCTCCAGCATGCCGCGGATGGCATCTTCGACAAGCTTTTGTTCGTTGACGGAATCGACATAGAGGTTACTAATCGCCATTTCGGCTATTTGTAGCTTTCGAAGCGGTGAGTCCTCGCCCATGTTGATGCGGAACTGCGCATTTAAAGGTAAAAAGGTAAAAAGGTAAAAAGGTAAAATACCTATTACCAACTTTATTACCCTATGATGATAACTATTGTTCGTGTCCATTTCTACTTTTTACTTTCCCCTTTTTCTTTTTACCTTTTTACTTTTTTACCTTTTTACTTTTTTACTTTTTTACTTTTTTACCTTTAAAAGTCTAAGTCTTCGGGTTTGTCTTCTTCAATGACCAAGTTGTCGATAATGAAGTTCTGGCGCTCCATCGTATTCTTACCCATATAGTATTCTAAGAGTTTTTGGACTTGGTCGTTTTTGTGCAGCGTGACCTGCTCCAGACGGATGTCAGGTCCGATGAAACCGGCAAATTCTTCAGGGCTAATCTCGCCAAGACCCTTGAAGCGTGTTATCTCCGGTTCTGGTCCGAGTTCCTGAATAGCCTTGATGCGCTCTTCCTCGCTATAGCAGTAACGTGTGATGAAATCGGCTTTTTTGGCGGTTTGTTCCTTTGCCTTCTCATCTTCAGCAGCCAAAACCTGCTTGTTCTTAATCTTTGTCCGTTTGTTGCGAACGCGGAAGAGGGGGGTCTGGAGGACATAGACGTGACCCTTCTTGACCAGTTCTGGGAAGAACTGGAGGAAGAAGGTGATGATGAGCAGTCGGATGTGCATGCCGTCGACATCGGCATCGGTGGCCACAATGACCTTATTGTATCTGAGGGTGTCCAGACCTTCCTCAATGTCCAGGGCAGCCTGCAGCAGGTTGAACTCCTCGTTCTCGTAAACCACCTTCTTGGTAAGTCCGAAACTGTTGAGGGGCTTTCCGCGAAGCGAGAATACAGCCTGCGTGTTGACGTCGCGGCTCTTGGTGATGCTGCCGCTGGCTGAGTCACCCTCCGTGATGAAGATGCACGACTCTTCCTTGCGCTCGTTTTTCACATCGCTGAAGTGGACGCGACAGTCACGCAGCTTACGGTTATGGAGGTTAGCCTTCTTGGCACGTTCGCGAGCCAGCTTGGTGACACCTGCCATGGCCTTGCGCTCACGCTCACTCTCCTTGATTTTGTTCTCGATGACCTCGGCGACGTCGCTGTGGATGTGCAGGAAGTTGTCGACCTGCTGCTTGATGAAGTCGCCCACATATTTATTAATGCTGTCGCCGTCTGGAGCCATCTGAGTGGAGCCGAGCTTGATCTTGGTCTGACTCTCGAAGACGGGTTCCTCGACGTTGATGGCAATAGCCGCCACGATGCCTGTACGGATGTCCGCATACTCGTACTTGCCGAAGAACTCCTTGATAGTGCGGGCAATATGTTCCTTAAAGGCACTCTGGTGGGTGCCGCCCTGTGTGGTGTGCTGGCCGTTGACGAAGGAGTAATACTCCTCGCCATACTGGTTAGCATGGGTGAAAGCCACCTCGATGTCGTCGCCCTTCAGGTGGACGATGGGATATAGAGGGTCGTTGGTCATGCGGTCTTTCAGCAAATCTTCCAGACCATGACGGCTCAGGATGCGACGGCCGTTATACATAATGGCCAGTCCAGTATTTAAATAGGTGTAGTTACGCAGCATGTTTTCCACGATGTCGTCGTGGAATTGGTAGCCTTTGAAAAGCTTGGCATCGTTGTCAGGCTCGAAGAAGATGTACGTGCCGTTCTCGTCCTGCGTATCCTCTGTCACATCAGTCATGAGTTTGCCGCGCTCGAAGGTGGCCTTGCGCACCTTACCGTCGCGGAACGACTGTACCTCGAAATGGGTTGACAGCGCATTGACGGCCTTCACGCCGACACCGTTCAGGCCGATACTCTTCTTGAAGGCCTTCGAGTCGTACTTGCCGCCGGTGTTTAGCACGCTTACAGCTTCAATCATCTTGCCCTGAGGAATGCCGCGACCGTAGTCGCGCACCGATACACGCAGGTTGTCGTCGATATTAATCTCTATGCGGTCACCGGCTTTCATCTTGAACTCGTCTATCGAATTGTCGATGACTTCCTTCAGCAACACGTAGATGCCGTCTTCAGGCAATGAACCGTCGCCCAGTCGGCCGATATACATACCAGGACGAAGTCGGATGTGCTCC
The DNA here is from genome assembly GCA_016291005.1 of Prevotella sp. Classification (GTDB taxonomy): domain Bacteria; phylum Bacteroidota; class Bacteroidia; order Bacteroidales; family Bacteroidaceae; genus Prevotella. Next base: position 8,952 of record JAEEVT010000052.1, read on the forward strand.
GTGCCAGTTAGGGTTTTTATGTTGTCGTCATCGTAGTCGACGGTCTGCAGGTCTTGTTCGATAATTTCTTCGTTCATAAGCTTTTCTTAAAACATCTTCTTCTCTTATGCTGTATGTGTTCCAGATATTGCCACTGGCTTTGTACCTTTTCGTTGGTCTCCATCTCGACATTGGTTTCGCCCCACTTGAAACCGTACTTCTGGTAGATAGGAATGAGGTCGTAGAAGAGCAAGGCATTGGCGCCTTTTTGCTGATATTCAGGAAGAATGCCGATAAGCATAAGGTCGAGGCACTCCGCCTTGTGGAACTTCAGAGCCTTCATACAATGCCACCATCCAAAAGGCCAAAGACGGCCGTTTTTACATTTCTGTAAGGCTCGCGTCATGTTGGTAATGCTGATACCTACGCCGATGACTTCATGGTTAGGGGTATTCCAGTCTTCTATGAGACAAAGCATGTCCATGTCGAGCATAGGGAAATACATCTTTAGGTATTCGTCTATCTGGCGCTCGGTCATTTGTGAATAGCCGTAGAGATGGCCGAAAGTCTTATTTACAACATCAAGCACCTTCCTGCCATACTGCTCTTTGCCGAACACCTGGCTACGCTTGGGGTGCATGGGGTGTAGGTTATAGCGTTTCATCACCAGCTCAGCAACCTTTCGGAACTTGTCAGGTATTCCTTCTTTGGGTACAATCAGTTTGTACTCCACATAGTCGTTGTCTTTCTCCCAACCGCCAAGCTGCTCGATGTGTGTCGGATAATAAGGATAGTTATAGATGGTGGCCATCGTACCCAACTGGTCAAAACCCTCGATGAGCATGCCTTCGGGATCCATGTCAGTGAAGCCTAAAGGTCCGACTATCTGCGTCATGCCTTTAGAGCGCCCCCACTCCTCAACAGCGGCAAAGAGTGCCTTCGAAACCTCGATGTCATCGACGAAATCGACCCATCCGAAGCGTACGCTGTTAGTATCCCAGCGCTCGTTGGCCCTGCGGTTAATGATGCCGGCAATACGTCCCACCACCTTTCCGTCGCGGTATGCCAGGAAATACTCTGCCTCGCAGAACTCGAAGGCTGCATTCTTGTCCTTTCTGAGCGTGTGGATTTCATCATTATACAGGTTCGGAGCGTCGTATTCATTGCCACGATACAGGTCGTAGTGCAACTGGATAAACGCGTCAAGTTCCTTCCGTGTAGTAACTTTTCTAATTTCTATTGATGCCATCTGATACCGATTTAATTTTGCAAAGATAGACAAAAATGATGAGACCGCCAAACATTTAACCAATTTTACGGCAAATGAAGAGTTTGTGCTAAGCAATTTTACGACAAATGAAGAGTTTGTGCTAACCTATTTTGCGACAAATGAAGAGTTTGTGCTGGCCGTCAGATAGTGTCGTGGCAAAGATGTAGCAGTCGCCGCCGTCCTTTAATTTCAACTTTTTTCTTAGCTGGTCGGCGGTTAGCGGAAAATTGCGCACGGCAATATTTGCCGATTCCATCGAGTTTAACTTTTGGTTAACTTTTACTAAACTTTCACTAAACTTTTTCTTAAATTCCTTTTGATTAGCCGATGAAATGGCCAAAATTTGAAACTTTCTTCCTGGAAATTTTCCCAAATTTTCGCCAGAAAGGAAGAGATGCGAATTATCAGCAACTTTTTTTACACAAAAACACATCTCTAACTCTGCAAAGCATCCTGCCTTCATGATGCTGGCATTGGGCTCGTATAAGAAACCTGAGCTGAGAAGTGATGAGTGGGAAGCGGAAAGTGATGATTGGGAATTGAGCACATCACTATGAAAAGCCTTGGGTGCTGGTGAATGAGAGGTGAGAGTGTCATTCTGTAAAGCTTTGGGTGTAAAAGAAAAGTGCTGTTTTTCTCCGTTGGTCTGTAAATTGACACAATGCACTTGGTAGTGACTACCCTCTGACTTCTCACTTCTCACTTCTATCAAAAGTTCCTTACAATCATTGTCGACGCTGACAATATGTAACTTGTTAACAAAAGCGCTGCACTTTTCACTTATCGACTTACGTAGATCATTTGTCGCTTCTTGTTGATTGCAGGTTGTTTCTTGTTGGTTGTTTGTCGCCTCTAAGTCGCTGACAGCTTTGCGCCAGTCGAGCATAGGGGAGAGTTTAATGACGATGCGATCGGCTTTCTTAATTAGCTGGGGTAGCAGTTCCAATACATTCGGTGAACAGTCGCCAATGCCGTAGGTGCGTGCCCCGTGTTCGTCACGACGTGCCGGATCAAGGTAAACAACGTCAGCATGAGGCATCTCCGTTAAGTATGTTGCTGTGCTACAGCAACGCACAGAGCAGTCAAGGCCAAGACTGCGGAAGTTTTCCGATGAAATGGCGCAAAGTTGCTCGTTTTGCTCCACGTAACAACGGCGAGAAAATGCTTGCGACATCCAGTAAAAGTCAACTCCAAAACCGCCTGTAAGATCTACGAAGGTCTTGTTTTCACCCTTCGTCTGACGTCCATCATCCATCTTCGAACGCTCCTCGTCCGTCTTTGAATGCCCGTCCTCCATCACGAGTTGTGCCTTGTATCGGGCTGTCATCTCAGAGGAACACTGCTCCATATTAAGATGAGGCGGGTAGATAATGTCATCGACGGCAGCCCACGATGGCAGTTTGCGACGTGCCGTCTGCCGTCCGGCTATCTGTTGCAAAGCTATCGGCATATTGACGTCCTGATCCTTGACACCTTTCAAGGCCAGCTTCCGCACGTCATCATTGGCATGCTCTCGGATGAATTCCCAAGTCTTTTCATTGATTAACATGGCGCAAAGATACGAAAAAGAAAAGGCAAAAAAGGTAAAAAAGTGAAAAATAAGCGGTGTTTTTCGTTTTTTTACCTTTTTACCTGTTTGCCTTTTTACCTTTTTTCGTACCTTTGTGGCGTATTAATACATTATTATTATGAAAATAGCTTTAATCGGCTACGGCAAGATGGGTAAGATGATTGAGCAGATCGCCCTGAGCCGTGGTCATGAAATTGTGAGTATTATCGACATCGACAACCAAGACGACTTCGATTCTGAGGCTTTCAAGAGTGCTGACGTTGCGATAGAGTTTACGGCTCCGCAAGCAGCCTATGGTAACTATCTTCGTGCCTTCAAGCATGGCGTTAAGGTGGTTAGTGGTTCGACGGGCTGGATGAAGGAGCATGGCGACGATGTGAAGCGCATGTGCTCTGAGGGGCAGACACTTTTCTGGGCCTCAAACTTCTCCATCGGCGTGGCCATCTTCTCTGCCGTCAACAAGTATCTGGCCAAGATCATGAACCAGTTCCCGCAGTACGACGTGGAGATGGAAGAGACGCACCATGTGCATAAGCTTGACCATCCCAGTGGCACAGCTATCACGTTGGCGGAGGGCATCCTTGAGAACATCGACCGCAAGGAGGCTTGGGCTGAGGACACTACCGATCCGAAGCTTCTGCGCATTGACCATATCCGTCGCGGCGAAGTGGCTGGCATCCATACCGTTCGCTATGACTCGGAGGCTGACATCATTACGATTACCCACGATGCCCACTCGCGTCAGGGCTTTGCTCTCGGTGCTGTGCTGGCTGCCGAATTTACGAAGGACCATCAGGGTCTGCTGACCATTTCGGATATGTTTAAATTCTAAAACGTAGGTTAAAGTAAGAATAAGATGCAACTTATCCATAGATTGTTGCATCAAATCTATGTGAATTAATTATTGCTATGGAGAAAAGAGAAAAGAAAAAGCTGAACATGAAGGTGCAGTGGGCGAAGTTCATTGTCGTCTTGGTATTGTACTTGTTGTTCCTTTACTGGGTGAAGTCATGGTGGGGACTCTTAGTCATACCGTTCATCTATGACGTCTATATCACCAAGAAAATCAACTGGCAATGGTGGAAGGAGTCTGAAGGCCCTGTCAAGTTTGTCATGTCGTGGGTCGATGCGCTGGTGTTTGCACTGGTTGCAGTCTACTTCATCAACCTGTTCTTCTTCCAGAACTACGTAATTCCTTCGAGTTCTTTGGAGAAGTCGCTGCTGACAGGCGACTACCTTTTTGTCTCGAAAGTCAGCTATGGTCCGCGCATTCCAGAGACGCCACTTACCATGCCGCTGACACAGCATACGCTACCGCTGTTTGAGTGCAAGTCTTACATCGAGTGGCCTCATTGGGACTACCGTCGTGTGAAAGGACTCGGTAAGATAGAGTTGAATGACATCGTTGTGTTTAACTTCCCCGCTGGCGACACCATCTGCTCTGATGCCCGCTATCAGGCCTACGACTACTACCAGATGTGCTACCAGATAGGTTATCAGGCCTATCCGCAGCGTCCTAACCCCGACTCGCTGACCCAGGAGCAACTGCCCCTGTACTTTAATACCATCTATCAGGCCGGCAAGCAGACCATTGCTGCCAATCCTCAGGAGTACGGTCTCATCGACACTCGTCCTACCGACCGTCGCGAGAACTATGTGAAGCGCTGCGTGGGACTACCCGGCCAGACGCTGCAGATCAAAGACCATATCATCTACATCGACGGGAAGGCTAACAAAGAGCCCGACAACGTGCAGTATTCCTATCGCGTCAAGCTGAAACAACGTCTCGACGACGACACCATGAAGGAACTTGGCATCACGATGGAAGACCTGATGAGTCTGAACACGCAGGGCTATATGCCGCTAACCAACCATGCTGTTAAAGAGCTGAAGAAGCGTACAGACCTGGTGGAGAGCATCGAGTTCAATAGCGATGCTTCTGACTTGGACACCTATCCGCTGAACGGCAACATGCATTGGACGCGTGACAACTATGGACCTATCTGGATTCCGAAAAAGGGCGAATCCATCGACCTTACTCTTAAGAACCTGCCCATTTACGAGCGTCCCATCCGTACCTATGAAGGTAATAAACTGGAGGTGAAAGACGGAAAGATCTTCATCAATGGCAAGGAGACGACGAAGTACACCTTTAAGCTGGACTACTACTGGATGCAGGGCGACAACCGTCACAACTCCCTCGACTCCCGCTACTGGGGCTTCGTACCCGAGGATCACATCGTTGGTAAACCCATCTTCATCTGGTGGAGTTCCGATCCCGATCGTCATGGCTTCTCTGGCATCCGCTGGAGCCGTCTGTTCCGCTTCGTGGACAATATCAAATAAGTAAGAAGTATGTCTAATTGGCTTAAGTACGCAATAGCATTCGCATTGGCTTTCGGGTTGATGTTGGCTATGCGTACTTTAGCTGTTTCTATACATAGCGTTACGGGGAGTGCCTTGGAACCGCTTTACAAGAACGGTGACCGGTTACTCATCAACCGTTGCAGCTATGGGCTGCGCATTGCCGGCAACGGACTGTTGCCGTACTGTCGCTTGTTGCGGCAGCCTGTTTGCCGTGGCGACATCGTTGCTTTTACGGCGCCAAGTGATTCTATCGACGGACTCTTCATTGCGCGCTGTAAGGCCGTCCCTGGCGACACCTTGCGTTCTAAGAACGGCATCACGCTTGTGCCTGGTCGGGTGAATTGTGCAGAAAGAGACTACTTCTGGTTGGAGGCGGTCAACCACAATAACCCTGCCGACTCACGCAGCTTTGGTCTTGTTAGCGAACAAAGCATCGTAGGCCGCGTAGTCACTGTGCTCTACAACCGTAAAAACACCTTGTTGCCATGACTTTGCCCGTCTCTCTCTCAAAAGGAGAACGCAAGGAGAGAACCGCACTCTTACAAACCACCTACTTTGGTCCGATACAATGGTATCAGAAGCTTAACCGTTTTGATCGCTGCATCATCGAGCAGTACGACTCGTACCAGAAGCAGACCTTCCGCAACCGCTGCATTATTGCCACCGCCAATGGACCTCAAGTCCTTACTGTTCCTGTGGAACATGAAACAATAAACAATAAACAAGAAATAATAAAAACAAAGGACCTTCGCATCAGCGACCACAACCAGTGGCGGCGGGTGCATTGGAATGCCTTGGTGTCGGCCTATAGCGAGAGTCCTTTCTTCGACTATTATGTCGACGACATCAGGCCTTTCTTTGAGAAGAAATATGCATTTTTAGTCGATTTCAACGAGGAAATCCGCCAAACCATCTGCGGACTCATTGATATCCATCCGCACGTGGAGTACTCCTCTTTTTACTCTCCTCCAATGCAGGAATCAACCATTCACTCCCCTCACTTGCAGGGAGGGGCTGGGGGAGGGTCTGACTTCCGCGACGTCATACATGCCAAACACCCGCAGCCCGACCCGGACTTTGAGTCCAGGCCTTACTGGCAGGTGTTTCAACATAAGATTGGTTTTCGGCCTAACCTCAGCATTCTTGACCTCTTGTTCAACATGGGACCGGAATCCATATTCTATTTATAGTCCCTTGGTTGTCGAACACAGATGTCTTATCGTACTATCAACAGATAGTAGTTCTTCTTACCCTTCTGGGCAAGGAGGTATTTGCCGTCGATGAGGTCATCGGCTGTTATGGCGCGGTTCTGGTCGGTCAGTTTCTCCTTGTTGAGCGAGACGCCGCCGCCTTGTACCATCTTACGCATTTCGCCCTTTGAGGGGAAAACGGGTGCGATAGTTGTAAAGAGTTCGATGGCGGGCTGACCTAACTGGTCGCGGTCGATGACGAACTGCGGTACGCCGTCGAAGACGTCGAGGAAAGTCTGCTCGTCCAGTTTCTCCAGACCCTCCTTGGTCGACTTGCCGAAGAGCAGGCTGCTGGCCTCGATGGCAGCATCTAAGGCTTCGCGGGAGTGTACCAGAGTGGTAACCTCTTCGGCCAGACGCTTCTGCAGCACACGGCGGCCTGGGTCGGCTTTGTGCTCCTCAATCAGGGCGTCGATGGTCTCCTTGTCCAAAGATGTAAAGATCTTAATGTAGCGCTCTGCATCTTCGTCGCTGACGTTGAGCCAGAACTGGTAGAACTTATATGGTGTAGTGCGCTTCGGGTCGAGCCAGATATTTCCGCTTTCTGTCTTGCCGAACTTCTTGCCGTCGCTCTTGGTAATGAGCGGGCAGGTCAGGGCGAAGGTCTCCACCTCGTTGCCTAAGGTGCGGCGGATGAGCTCCGTACCCGTGGTCATGTTGCCCCACTGATCGTTGCCGCCTAACTGCAGCTTCACGCCAAGGTGCTGGTAGAGATACAGGAAGTCGTAGCCCTGCAAGAGCTGATAAGTAAACTCGGTGAACGACAGTCCGTCGCGTGCCGTACCGTTCAATCGCTGCTGGACGCTTTCCTTGGCCATCATGTAGTTGACGGTAATGTGCTTACCCACTTCACGTGCGAAGTCGAGGAAAGTAAAGTTCTTCATCCAATCATAGTTGTTCACCATGATGGCGGCGTTGGGTTCCTTCGACTCAAAGTCCAGGAACTTGGCCACCTGAGCCTTGATGCACTCCTGATTGTGGCGCAGCGTCTCGTCGTTCAGGAGATTACGCTCCTGTGACTTTCCTGAGGGGTCGCCAATCATACCTGTGGCACCACCAACGAGTATGACTGGTCTGTGGCCGCAGCGCTGCAGGTGTCGCAGCATCATGATGCCGCAGAGGTGTCCGATGTGCAGGGAGTCAGCAGTAGGGTCGGTACCTAAGTAAGCTGTTACCATTTCTTTCTGGAGCAGTTCTTCTGTGCCGGGCATGATTTGTGCCAGCATTCCGCGCCAGCGAAGTTCTTCTACAAAATTCTTCATATATTTCTTATTTATTTTATTGCGAAACGATAATTCTTTATTCTTCACTCTTAATCGCGAGGCGATAACTCATAATTCTTAACTCCTAACTCTTAATTCATTACGGCACTGGGTCGTAGCCTGAACCACCCCAGGGGTTGCATCTTAGTATTCGCCAGATGGCGAGCCATATTCCCTTGATAGGTCCGTGCTTGAGGATGGCCTGACGGGCGTACTCGCTGCATGTGGGTGTGAAGCGGCAGGAGGCTGGGGTGAAAGGCGTGATGCATTTCTGGTAGAAGAGGATGGGTAAGACCAGCAGCCACGCCAGTGTCTTTGAGATGTATTGCCAAAGTTTTCTCATTTCCCCAACTTTTTCTCACGTGTTCCTCATCACTTATTACTACTCCCTCTTTACTTCTCACTTCTAATTTCGCCCTCTTCGCTTTTTACTTTTTCCGCCACTCGCCGCATGAGGTTTACCACTCGGCGCTCAACTTCCTTAGAAGGATGGTGGTCGTCAGCCAGCCAGACAAAGGCCATGTGCAACTGCTGTGTAGGTTCCAGGGCATCGTAAACCACCTGCTTGTTGAGGCGGTATGCCTCGCGGACCTGACGCTTGACGCGGTTACGGTCAACGGCATGCTTGAAGTGCCGTTTAGGCACGCTGACGAGTATCTGTACTGGCGACTCTCCTTGCGCGCGTTCCTTATTTAAAAACACTACCCTCAGAGGATATGCTGCCATTGACTGGCTCCCGCTGCCGAAGAGCATTTCTATCTGCTTCCGGCTTGACAGGCGTTCGCGCTTTGACAATTGAATTTTCAATTCTCCTTAGTCTTCCTGGTTTACCAGCAGATAGTGCTGCAGGGCACCTGTCATGGAGGGGTATTTCTCGGAAGGAGCTTCGATGTCCAGTCGCAGTCCGGCATCCTTGGCGGCCTTGGCCGTGGCAGGACCGAATGTGGCGATGGCTATCTTACCCTGCTTGAAGTCGGGGAAGTTCTTCGTCAGCGACTCAATACCTGACGGACTGAAGAATATCAGCATGTCGTAGTCGAAGTTCTTAACCTCTTCCTCGGTGAAGTCGTTGCTGACGGTACGGTACATCACGCATTCGCGGTGGTTCAGTTTCTTGGCATCCATCATGCTGGCAATGCTGTCGTTATGGACGTCGCTCATGGGAACGAGGTACTTCTCCGTCTTGTGCTTGGCCATGGTGGGAATGAGGTCATCAATCTTTCCCGTGGTGCCGAAGAACACCTTGCGCTTACGATACTGTACGTACTTCTGTATATACAATGAAATCGTCTCTGTGACACAGAAATACTTCATGTCCTCGGGGATAGCCACGCGCAGTTCCTTGGCCAGCGTAAAGAAATGGTCTATTGCATGGCGCGAGGTAAACACGATGGCTGTGTAGTCGAGGATACTCACCTTTTGTGTACGGAACTCCTTGGCGGAGATGCCTTCCACTTTAATGAACGGGCGGAACACCAATTCCACATCAAACTTCTCAGCGATGTCATAATATGGCGACTTCTCGCTGGACGGTTTCGGCTGTGAAACCAAAATCTTCTTGATCATTATGTCTTAAAAATTTATTTTCAAACTGTTTGCCGTAAACATCAGCGCGCCCCAAAAGGCGAGCAAAGGTACGATTTCGAGGGTGCAAAAGTACAAAAAAATTTGCAATTTAACGACATTTCGTTTGAAAAAGATAGCATACTCCTTATAAATAGTCATGATTTTAACGATTGACAAGACAAAAATGAAAGAATATTCCACATTTTCTTGTGATAATCCGAAGTAAGCCTGCAAGATGACCAGGGGGAAAAGGAGTGTACCTTCGATAGAGGTGATGAAGAGCCAGGACTTAATCCATTGTCCGTTTCTTTTACCATCGAAGAAGACGATGTTAATGAGTGAGTAGAGTAAAGTTTTGAAAACGAAATAGCTGATGACAATGGCCAAATAGATGGCTATCAGGTAGTATAGCGAATCCAGGACAAAGGTATCGCCGAAGTGATTGATGGTGTAGAAATAGAAGAGTAGTGCGAGCAGGATGCTGGTGAGGAACATCAGGAACACCTGGAAGCGCAGTTCGTTGGCCGTCTCGACAATCTCTGTGGTCTCGCCGTGCGACTGGTAGAAGAAAGACTTGCATTGTCGCAGGATGAAACTCTTGGCATTGGCAAAGGCCACCACGGCCAGTATGAAGCACAGCAATAGCAGCGAGGTAATGATGTTGTCGCTGTGGACGTTATAGGGTATGGGGTCGCCTGCCACGCCGATTCGTCCGCCTGGCAGTTCGGGGTGGAAGAGAGAGTCCTTCGAGAAGAACCCCTCACGGTAGTACTGCGGCAGTTGTGTGTCCAACAGGTTGTGACCTTTGTCATGACAGGGCAGGTGGAGCGTGTCTGGCCGGTTGCTCCAGTTGATCTCCTTGGGCTGGAAGTGTGCCTGTATGGCTGAGTCCTGCTGAGCCGGGGTGGCATTTCGTGGTAACCAACTCAGCACCATGCGAGGAGTAAGGGGCGCATGTTGGGCGGACGCTGAGTCGCCCAGCACACCTCCACTACTGCTAACGATGCTGTCTGGCTGCTGAATCATAAGAGGGTTTCAAAAAGGAAAAACTCAATTTTCAATTATCCCAAACTCTTGCCTGATGTCGTCCACCCTGTCAAGCTTTTCCCACGTAAACAATTCAACGTCGATGGTCTTCGTTTCATGGTAACGGCTGGTGAACGTCTTCTTCACCACCTCGTTCTTACGCCCCATGTGGCCATAGGCTGCCGTTTCCAAGTACATGGGCTGGCGCAGCTTCAGCGTACGCTCGATGGCTTTCGGTCTGAGGTCAAACAGCTTCTCAATGCGCTTGGCTATCTCGCTGTCAGGCATGTTGACGCGTGAGCGGCCATAAGTGTTGACATAGATGTTCATGGGCTTGGCCACGCCGATGGCATAGCTCACCTGCACCAGCATCTCGTTTGCCACGCCAGCAGCCACCATGTTCTTGGCAATGTGGCGTGCTGCATAGGCTGCTGAGCGGTCCACCTTGCTCGAGTCCTTGCCCGAAAAGGCACCACCGCCATGGGCACCCTTGCCACCGTAGGTATCGACGATGATCTTACGACCCGTCAGTCCCGTATCGCCGTGCGGTCCACCAATGACAAACTTGCCTGTGGGGTTGACGTAGTACTTGATGTCGTTGCCGAAGAGGTCAAGCACCTTCTTTGAGTGAATCTTCTCCTTGACACGCGGGATGAGGATGTTCACCACGTCGTTGTGGATAGTCTGCAACATTGCATCGTCAGCAGCAAACTCGTCGTGCTGTGTCGAGACCACGATGGTGTCGATGCGCTGGGGAATGCCCTCGTCGCTGTACTCGATGGTCACCTGACTCTTGGCATCTGGACGCAGATAGGTCATTACCTTACCCTCCTTGCGAATTTCTGCCAACGTGCGCATAATAAGGTGAGCCAGATCCAGCGAAACAGGCATCAGGTTCTCCGTCTCGTTCGTGGCATAGCCGAACATCATGCCCTGGTCGCCAGCACCCTGCTCGTCCTCGTTGCCGTTGTCCACACCGCGATTGATGTCCTCGCTCTGTTCGTGGATGGCCGTCAGGATGCCGCACGAGTTGCCGTCGAACTGGTATTCAGCCTTCGTATAACCAATCTTCTTAATAGTATTGCGGGCAATCGTCTGCAGGTCTATATACACCTCGCTGCGCACCTCACCCATCAGCACCACCTGTCCCGTGGTGACAAACGACTCGCAGGCCACGCGAGCATGCTCGTCGTAAGCCAGGAACTGGTCTAATATGGCGTCACTAATCTGGTCGGCAACCTTGTCGGGATGTCCCTCAGACACGGACTCTGATGAAAACAAATAAGCCATGGATATTTACATTTTTACAATTTACGATTTACATAATTTTTCTTAGCGCCTGCAAAGGTAGTGTAAACCGAATGAAAAACCAAATTTATTTGAGTTTTGTTTTGTTCTTTGCCCGCTTATTCGTACCTTTGCAGGCAAAAAAACGAGGAATATGGAATCGAAACTGGTTATTTATAATACTTTGACGCGGCAGAAGGAGCGCTTCGAGCCGCTGCATGCGCCTAATGTTGGCATGTATGTCTGTGGTCCTACGGTTTATGGCGACCCACATCTGGGACACGCCCGCCCTGCCATTACCTTCGATCTGGTGTTCCGCTACCTGAAACACTTAGGTTACAAAGTAAGGTATGTGCGTAACATAACCGATGTGGGTCATCTGGAACACGATGCCGACGAGGGTGAGGACAAGATTGCCAAGAAGGCCCGTCTGGAGCAGTTGGAACCGATGGAGATAGCGCAGTACTACACGAACCGCTACCACCAGTTCATGGACATGCTTGGCGTGCTGCGCCCCTCGATAGAGCCGCATGCCACAGGGCACATCATCGAACAGCAACAGTTGGTGCAGCAAATCCTGGACAACGGCTTTGCCTACGAAAGCAACGGCTCAGTCTATTTCGACATTGAAGCTTACAATAAGAAATATCAGTATGGTATTCTCTCTGGCCGCAGTCTTGAGAACATCAAGGACGCCAGCCGCGACAACCTGGACGGCGTGGGTGAGAAGCGCAACCAGGCTGACTTCGCCCTGTGGAAGAAGGCCCAGCCCGAGCACATCATGCGCTGGCCGTGGCTCGTCAACAGCCCGTCCCCATCATCTACCCCCCAGCCCGCTGAGGGCTTCCCTGGCTGGCATTGCGAGTGTACGGCGATGGGACGTAAATACTTAGGCGAGCAGTTCGACATCCACGGTGGTGGCATGGACCTTATCTTCCCTCACCACGAGTGCGAGATAGCCCAGGCTCAGGCCTCGATGGGACATCCTGCCGTGAAGTACTGGATGCACAACAACATGCTGACCATCAACGGTCAGAAGATGGGTAAGTCGTA
>JAEEVT010000176.1 GCA_016291005.1 Prevotella sp.
CCTCCCGTAGGAGTTTGGTCCGTGTCTCAGTACCAATGTGGGGGACCTTCCTCTCAGAACCCCTACTGATCGTCGCCTCGGTGGGCCGTTACCCCGCCGACAAGCTAATCAGACGCATCCCCATCCCATAGCGACAAGTCTTTAGTGTTATTCAGATGTCCTCATGACACAACATAGAGTATTAATCCGACTTTCGCCGGGCTATCCTCTACTATGGGGAAGGTTGGATACGCGTTACTCACCCGTGCGCCGGTCGCCAGCAGCAATAGCAAGCTATCGCCCTGCTGCCCCTCGACTTGCATGTGTTAAGCCTGTAGCTAGCGTTCATCCTGAGCCAGGATCAAACTCTACATTGTATATTTTTTATGTGCGCATAAAAAATATACACTCTGTGTCGCGACTCGGAAGAGAAAGCAAGCTCTCTCTTCTCTCGCTGCTAACAGAGTTGTACAAATTTTATGTCTTATTCTCTGTCTCAGAACGCTTATCCGGTAGTATTTAATAGAAAATTGAACGGTTTGTTTCAATTACCTTTGCTTCTTGTACTACTTCTTCTCTGTCTATGTAAGTCTTTCAAAGAACTCTTCTTGGGATTGTCTCTCAGGGCGTTCCCTGAAAGCGGATGCAAAGGTACGACTATTTTCCGAAACCACAAACTTTTCGAAAGGAAAAATATAAAATTTAACATTATTTTTAATACTGATTGATTTATGTCAATTTGAAAGACTTCTACACATTATTTATATTATATATAGGAGCGACATATTACCTTATATGGGGTAAGCTTTACACCATAGGGAAGACAACTGGTTGACCAATAATTATTGAAATTTACTAATGATGATAAAATAATGGCATAAAAGTTTGGTCGAATGCATCTTTTTGTATAATTTTGCAGCCGCAATTGAATAAATATACCAAGATGAAAGTAAAGAATGACCGACTTGAAGCCCTGCGAATGATTATTTCGAGTCAGGAGTTAGGCAGCCAGGACGAGCTTTTGGAAGCTCTGAAGAATGAAGGTTTCCAATTGACGCAAGCCACATTGAGTCGCGACCTGAAACAGTTGAAGGTAGCGAAAGCTGCCACGATGCGTGGCAACTATGTTTACGTATTGCCCAACGATACAATGTACAAGCGTATCAGCACCCCGCGCTCGATTCACGAGATGATGCAGGTGCCTGGTTTCCTGAGCATCAACTTCTCTGGCAACATGGGCGTTATCCGCACTCGCCCTGGTTATGCCAGCAGCATTGCATACAACATAGACAACAACCACATTGACTCTATCTTAGGTACCATTGCTGGTGACGACACCATATTCATCGTCATCAAGCAAGGTACGAGTAAGGAAGAAGTGATAGAAGCACTCAGTGAGGTGGTGCCGAATATGAAGTAATTATCCAGTTCATCATTAAAATGGAACAAGAAGAAATAAAAGTTTTGGTGGCGGGACCTGAGCATGAGGTTTATGTAGATACCATTCTGCAGACTATTGCCGATGCCGCCAAAGTGCGTGGAACGGGTATTGCCAAGCGCACCCATGAATATCTGGCCACAAAGATGAAGGAGGCCAAGGCCGTGATAGCGTTGAGTGGCGACCGCTTTGCCGGATTCAGCTATATTGAGACTTGGGGCAACAAGCAGTATGTGACGACGAGCGGTCTGATAGTACACCCCGACTTCCGCGGCTTAGGTGTTGCCAAGAAGATTAAAGACATGACGTTCTCGCTAGCCAGAACCCGCTGGCCTCACGCCAAGATTTTCTCTTTGACCAGCGGTGCTGCGGTGATGAAGATGAACACCGAGCTTGGCTACCAGCCCGTGACCTTTGCCGACCTGACAGACGACGAAGCCTTCTGGCGCGGCTGCGAGGGATGTGTCAACGTCGATGTACTGCATCGCACAGGCCGGAAATACTGTATCTGCACGGCCATGCTTTACGACCCCGAGGAACATCTTCCGGCAAAGATTCCCGAAGAAGTCATCGAACGCATTAAGCGACTGGACGCTTAATGAATTTAGATTTTTGAATGAAGAATTAAGAATTATCGCTCGCGCGATTAAGAATTACGAATTAAGAATTAAAACGAATTAAACGAATTAATAAAGATATGAGCAAGAAGAAAGTAGTAGTCGCATTCAGTGGTGGACTTGACACCAGCTACACCGTGATGAAGTTAACCCAGGACGGCTGGGACGTTTATGCAGCCTGCGCCAATACCGGCGGTTTTTCGGCAGAGCAGTTGAAGACCAACGAAGAGAACGCCTATAAGCTTGGCGCCGTGAAATACGTTACGCTCGACGTGACGCAGGAGTACTATGAGAAGTCGCTGAAATACATGATTTTCGGCAACGTACTTCGCAACAACTGCTACCCCATTAGTGTGTCGTCAGAGCGCATCTTTCAGGCCATCGCCATTGCGCGCTATGCGAAAGAGATAGGTGCCGACGCCATTGCCCACGGAAGTACAGGTGCCGGCAACGACCAGATTCGTTTCGACATGACTTTCTTAGTGATGGCTCCCGGCGTGGAGATTATCACCCTGACCCGCGACAAGAAGCTGACCCGTAAGGAAGAAGTTGACTACCTGAACGAGCATGGTTTCTTCGCAGACTTCACTAAGCTGAAATATTCATATAATGTCGGCATCTGGGGAACCTCCATCTGTGGTGGTGAACTCCTCGACCCGACACAGGGTCTTCCCGAGGAGGCCTATCTGAAGCACGTAACCGCCAAGGAGCAGGAGTCGTTGCTGAAGATTCAGTTCGAGAAGGGCGAGATAGTCGGCGTCAACGGTGAGAAGTTCGACGACCGCGTGAAGGCCATCCAGAAGATTGAGGAGATTGGTGCCTCGTACGCCATTGGCCGCGACGCCAACGTGGGCGACACCATCATCGGCATCAAGGGTCGTGTAGGCTTCGAGGCTGCTGCTCCGAAGCTCATTATCGAGGCTCACCGCCTGCTTGAGAAGTCGACCTTGAGTAAGTGGCAGCAGTACTGGAAAGACCAGGTGGCCAACTGGTATGGCATGTTCCTGCATGAGAGCCAGTATCTGGAGCCTGTGATGCCAGACATCGAGGCAATGCTGCTGTCGAGTCAGCGCAACGTGACGGGTACTGCCATCCTGAAGCTGCGCCCCTACGGTTTCGAGACAGTGGGCATTGACTCTGTCAACGACCTGACGAAGAGCAAGCTCGGCGAGTATGGCGAGACGCAGACCGGCTGGACGGCAGACGAGGCCAAGGGCTTCATCAAGGTCAGCTCTACCCCACTCCGCGTTTACTACGGCATCCACAAGGATGAGAAAAGGTAAAAAAGTCAAAAGGTAAAAAAGTAAAATGAAAATAGGAATATTAGGTGCAGCAGGTTATACAGGCGGAGAATTAATCCGCCTGCTGTTGAACCATCCCGAGGCAGAGATAGTCTTTGCCAATTCAGAGAGCAATGCAGGTAATTTGGTATCAGATGTCCACGAGGGACTCATTGGCGATACCGATTTGAAGTTTACTGACGCGATGCCCTTCGACCAAGTTGACGTCGTCTTCTTCTGCTTCGGTCACGGCAAGAGCGAGGCTTTCCTCAAAGAACACACCATCCCCGAGAACGTCAAAATAATCGACTTGGCACAGGACTTCCGCATCAAGGGCAGCCACGACTACGTCTATGGTTTGCCTGAAATCAACAAGGAGGACATCCAGAAGGCACAACACGTAGCCAATCCCGGCTGTTTTGCCACCTGTATCCAAGTAGCGTTGTTACCTGCCGCCCACCTTAACATATTAAAGGAGGACGTGGCTGTCAACGCCATCACAGGTTCGACAGGTGCCGGTCAAAAGCCAGGTGCCACCACTCATTTTTCGTGGCGCAACAATAATCTGAGCATCTACAAGCCATTTACCCACCAGCACCTGGCGGAAATACGCCAGTCACTGGCACAGGTGCAGGGTTATCTGGATGCCGACATCGATTTTATCCCCTATCGTGGTGACTTCGCCCGCGGTATCTTTTGCACCGCTGTCATTAAGACCAAGGCACCCATCGAGGACATCATCGAGACCTACAAGGAGTTCTACCAGAATGCTGCCTTCACCCTCTACACCG
>JAEEVT010000177.1 GCA_016291005.1 Prevotella sp.
CGTGGTTCGGCGGCAGGTTCTGTGGTGGCTTACTGCTTAGGCATCACGAAGATAGACCCGCTGAAGTACGACCTGCTGTTTGAGCGTTTCCTGAATCCAGACCGTATTTCGTTGCCTGATATTGATACCGACTTCGACGACGACGGCCGCGGTCGCGTGCTGAAGTGGGTGGAGGACAAATACGGTCACGACAACTGTGCCCATATCATTACCTATGCCACAATGGCTACGAAGAACTCCATCAAGGACGTGGCCCGTGTGGAGAAGGTACCCATACCTGTGTCGAATGCGCTGTGCAAGGCCATTCCTGACCGTCTGCCCGATGTGGACGGCAAGACGCCGAAGATGAATCTGACCAACGCCATCAAGGCGGTGCGTGAGTTGCAGGAGGCTGAGGCCAGTACCGACCCCGCCCTGCGCAATACCATCAAATATGCCAAGATGCTGGAAGGCACCGTACGAGGTACGGGCATTCATGCCTGCGGCTTCATCATCTGCCGCGACCCCATCAGCGACTGGGTGCCCGTCTCGACGGCCGACGACCCCGACTTCAAGGACCAGAAGACCAATTGTACGCAGTATGACGGTCACGTCATCGAATCGACGGGACTTATCAAGATGGACTTCCTTGGCCTGAAAACTCTTTCGGAGATGAAGGAGTGCTGTGCCGTCATTAAGCAGACCCGTGGCATCGATGTGGATCTGGACCATATCCCCATCGACGACCCCAAGACTTACGAACTGTATCAGCAGGGCCGCACTATAGGAACCTTCCAGTTTGAGTCGAACGGCATGCAGAAGTACCTGCGTGAGCTGAAGCCTACCGTCTTCGAGGACCTCATCGCTATGAACGCCCTCTATCGACCAGGACCTATGGGCTACATTCCCCAGTTCATCCGCCGTAAGCACGGTGACGAGCCTATCACCTACGACATCCCCGTGATGGAGAAATATCTGAAGGACACCTACGGCATTACCGTCTATCAAGAGCAGGTGATGTTGCTGTCGCGCCTGCTGGCAGACTTCACTCGTGGTGAGAGCGATGCCCTGCGTAAGGCGATGGGTAAGAAGAAGAAGGATATTGTCGATGCCATGAAACCCAAGTTCATCGAGGGTGGCAAGAAGAACGGCCACGACCCCAAGATACTGGAGAAGATCTGGAGCGACTGGGAAGCCTTTGCCTCCTACGCCTTCAACAAGTCACATGCCGCCTGTTACTCGTGGGTAGCCTTCCAGACTGCCTATCTCAAGGCCAACTATCCGGCTGAGTTTATGGCTGCCATCATGAGTCGCCGCCGTGACCAGATTACGGAAATCACCAAACTCATGGACGAGTGCAAGGCGATGGGCATTGCTACGCTGGGTCCTGATGTCAACGAGTCATATCAGAAGTTTGGTGTAAACAAGAAAGGTGAGATACGTTTCGGCCTGGCTGCCATCAAGGGTCTGGGCGACGGTGTGGCACAAGCCATCATTGAAGAGCGTGAGAAGAACGGTCCTTACAAGGACATCTACGACTTTGTGCAGCGCATCAACTTCGGACAGTTCAACCGTAAGGCCTTTGAGGCGCTGGCGTTGAGCGGCGGTTTCGACAGTTTTGGCATCAACCGCGAAGATTTCTTTGCCCAGAACAACAAGGGCGAGACGTTCATCGATACCATCATGCGCTTCGGACAGACCTACCAGAATGAGAAGTTGCAGGCGCAGAACTCGTTGTTCGGCGGTTTCGACGAGATAGAGATTCAGCTGCCTCCGCTGCTGAAGGCTGAGTCGCGCTGGAGCGACATCGAGCGATTGAATAAGGAACGCGAACTGGTGGGAATCTATCTCTCAGCCCATCCGTTGGACGAATACAAGATAGTGCTCGACAACTTGTGCAATACCCGTTGTGCCGAATTGGCAGACCGTGGTGCGGCGCTGGTCGATCGAGAGGATGTGACATTGGGTGGTATTGTCACAGGCAAACAGATACGCTTTGGCAAGAACAACAAGCCGTGGGGCATTATTACCCTTGAAGACTTCGAAGGCTCTGGCGAACTGATGCTCTTTGGTGACGACTGGCTCAACTTGAACGGTAAGTTCATCGAGGGGGCTGCCGTCTATATCACTGGCAAGATGGCTCCACGCTTCAGCTACAGCGAACAGAAGGAGTTGAAGGTGACCAATGTCGAACTGTTGCAGTCGGTCAAGGAAAGGGCTATCGACCGTATCACCATCTCGCTGAATACCGACCTGCTGAACGATGAAGTGGTGACAGAACTGGGCGAAATCATCTCTGCCAGTCCTGGCAAGACGAAACTTTTCTTCCTGCTTCACGACACGTCTGGTAAACGGCACGTGCTGTTGCAGAGCTCGTCGAAGCATGTTGATATCAAGAGCTCGTTGATTCAATATATCGAACAGACAGGAGCGCTGGACTATAAGATAAATTAAAAAATTCTCTGACCTGTCAGAGTGTGGCTTCGCAATGATAATTGGAGTTGGCACGATATTTGTAAATAGTTGAATGAACCAATAAATAGTAAGTTGTAAATCTTTAAATTGTAAATTAGAGCTATGGAAGTAACAATCACAAGCGAGAATTTCGAGAGTCTGAAAAAAGGTGAGAAACCGTTAGTAGTTGATTTCTGGGCAACGTGGTGTGGTCCCTGCCGAATGGTAGGTCCTATCATTTCTGAATTGGCAGGAGAGTATGACGGCAAGGTTGTCGTCGGCAAGTGCGACGTTGAGGAGAATGAGGACTTGGCTGTCGAGTATGGCATCCGCAACATCCCCACTATTCTCTTCTTCAAGAATGGCCAGGTGGTCGACAAGATTGTTGGTGCTCAGGCTAAGACTAAGCTGCAGGAGAAATTCCAGGCACTCCTGTAAAGGTAAAAAAGTAAAAGGTAAAAAAGTGGGGTGGTTGGCTTACATGCTGACCACCCTGCTTTTGTTTTACTGCTCGGAAATGCTGACCACCCTGCTTCCGTCTTTCTGTTCCGTGATAGTGACGCGGACAGCATCGTCAGGCAGGATGTCTTCTATCAGCTCTGGCCACTCGATGAAGCACAGCGCTCCAGAGTAGAAATAGTCCTCGTAGCCCATATCGTAGACTTCCTCTAAACGCTTGATGCGGTAGAAGTCGAAGTGGAAGATGGTGGAAGAGGGGAGGCCATACTCGTTCACGATGGCGAAGGTGGGTGAGGTAATGACATCCTCGACGCCCAACTCTTCGCAGATGGCCTTGACGAAGGTGGTTTTGCCAGCGCCCATCTTACCGTAGAAGGCAAAGACGCGTGCCTCGCCAATGTTCGCAATAAACTCGCGAGCCGCCTCGCGGATGTGCTCTATATCTTTAATAATGATTTCCATATCTTGCTTCTTTTTGCTGCGGAGGGTGATCTTATTTCTTTTTGCTGCGGAGGGTGATGAGAGGGATAATCATCTCTTCCATCGATATGCCGCCGTGCTGGAAGGTGTTCCGATAGTACGAGACGTAGTAGTTGTAGTTGTTGGGATAGGCAAAGAAGTCGTCGCCAGTAGCAAAGACGTAACTCGTCGAGAGGTTTGGTGCTGGCAGATGTGCCTTCTGCGGGTCTTTGATGACGAAAAGTTCCTTGGACTCGTAGCTGAGGTTCTTGCCTAACTTATAGCGCAGGTTGGTATTGGTGTTGCGGTCGCCGACTATGCGGACGGGATTGTTCGCACGGATAGATCCGTGGTCGGTGGTGATGATGATGTGGTAGTCTGTCTGTGCCAAGTGGCGGAACAGGTCCTTGATGACAGAATGGCGGAACCATGAGAGGGTGATGCTGCGGTAGGCTGACTCGTTGTTGGCCAGCTCACGGACCATCTTCGACTCTGTGCGGGCGTGACTCAGCATGTCGATAAAGTTGAAGACGACGACGTTCAGGTCGTTTTTGTCCAGCGACTTCACTTGTTGCATCAACCGTTCGGCCTCTGTCGAAGTGTTGATCTTATGATAGGAGAAAGTGTTCCTGCGGCGGTAACGTTCCAGTTGGGTCTGGATGAGCGGTTCTTCGTTCAGGTTCTTGCCTTCCTCCTCATCTTCG
>JAEEVT010000178.1 GCA_016291005.1 Prevotella sp.
CCTTCTTTAGAGCTTCTACCATCTCAACTGGACCGGGAACGATACCTCCTAAACGGCCGAACTGCTCTACAGGTACTGCACCGTTCACGGCCAGGCGAACATCCTGTACCATCTGTCCGGCATTGATTTCGGCTACGAGGATAGCCTTCACCTTCTTCGACAATGCTTCAATTTCTTTAATAGGGAACGGGAACAGCGTAATCGGACGGAACAGACCAACCTTGATTCCCTGCTCACGAGCCAGTTCTACGCTCTTCTCGGCAATACGGGCAGCCGAACCGAAGGCCACGATAGCATACTCGGCATCATCCATCAGCTGCTCTTCATAGCGAACCTCGTTCTCCTGAATCTTGGCATACTTCTGCTGCAGGGCGATGTTGCGCTGTTCCATAATCTCAGGTTTCAGCTCTAAAGAGGTAATCACCACACGTTCGCGGCCACCCTTCGGCTTGCCAGTCGAGGCCCACGGGCACTGCTTGATGACCTCCTCGTCAGTACGACGGGGCTTGTAAGGAGGCAGCACCACCTTCTCCATCATCTGACCAATGACACCATCGCTCAGAATCATGGCGGGGTTACGATACTTGAAAGCCAGTTCAAAGGCGAGGTCGACGAAGTCGGCCATCTCCTGAACACTCGACGGAGCCAGCACGATGACCTTATAGTCACCATTACCACCACCACGGGTAGCCTGGAAATAGTCACCCTGAGAAGGCTGGATAGTACCCAGACCGGGACCACCGCGCTGTACGTTAACAAACACGCCCGGAACTTCGGCACCGGCCATATAGGTAATGCCCTCCTGCATCAGCGCAATGCCAGGAGAACTCGATGAGGTCATGGCACGCTTGCCGGCACCGGCAGCACCATAGACCATATAGATAGAAGCCAGCTCGCTCTCAGCCTGCACCACCTTCATGCCGGTAGTCTCCCAAGGCTTCAGCTCAGCCAGCGTCTCAATCACTTCACTCTGCGGAGTAATAGGATAGCCGAAATAGCCGTCACATCCGCAACGAATAGCAGCGTGGGCAATAGCCTCGTTGCCTTTCATCAACACAACTTCTCTTTCTTCTGCCATAACTTACTCCTCCATTTTCTTACGATACACGGTGATACATCCGTCGGGACAGACAATGCCACACGAAGCACAACCCACACAGGCCTCCTCGTTCGTTGCTTCCACGTAGGGGTAGCCGTGCAGATTCACTTTACCAGCCAAAGCGATGACCTTCTGAGGGCAGGCGATGATGCACAGCTGACATCCCTTGCAACGCTCAGTATCCACCACAATGGCACCTTTCATTTTTGCCATAATATTGTTGTTTAATGCATTAAATCTCAATTTCAGCGTGCAAAGGTACGAATAAGTGAGAACAATACAAAACAAAAAACCATTTTTTTGTTTTTATTGTCGAGCAAAAGTACCTTCGAGCGTCAGCTCAAAGGTACGAATAAGTGAGCAAAGAACCAAAGGAAAACAAGTTTTTCTTAGTTCTTTCTTGGTAAGTCCACTTTTTTTTCGTACCTTCGCCATCAAATAATTAAGAACTTATGAAAAGACTTTTGTTAACGGTCGTAATGACTATAGGACTTTTAGCCGCTCAGGCACAATACGACGCCACACTCTCTCAGAGAGAATACGACATCATTCCGATGCCTCAACGTATCAGCATGGATGCGAAGGGAACGGTGCTGAACATCGAAGGACAACCGCAAGTGACGGAGCGTCTGAACAAGGACATTGCGTCGCCGGAAGGTTGGCGTTTGACGGTCGGCAAGCGTGGCATACTGTTGGAGGGGCGCACGGAGTCAGGCCTGTTCTATGGCCGTCAGGCTTTGCGTCAGGTATTGGCGACGAATCCCACTTCGTTGCCGTATGCCGTTATCGAGAGTGCGCCGCGTTTTGCTTACAGGGCTATGCATCTGGACGTTTCGCGCCACTTCTTTGGCAAGGATATGGTGAAGCAGTATCTGGACATGATGGCGCTGCACGCTATGAATACGCTGCACTTCCATCTGACCGACGACCAGGGCTGGCGCATAGAGATGAAGCGCTGGCCGAAATTGACGACGGTGGGGTCGGTGCGCAACAGAACGGTCATTGGCCGTAATGCAGGCATCTATGAATATACCCCTCACAGCGGCTATTTCACCCAAGACGACATCCGCGAGATAGTGGCCTACGCCCAAGAGCGCCATATTACCATCATTCCCGAAATCGACATGCCCGGCCACATGCTGGCAGCATTGGCAGCCTATCCGGAACTGGGTTGTACGGGCGGTCCCTACGAGGTTTGTCCTGACTGGGGCGTGTTCGACGACATTCTCTGTGCAGGCAACGACAAGGTGTACCGTTTCCTGGAGGATGTGGTTGACGAACTGACGGAACTCTTCCCCGCGCCCTATATCCATCTGGGTGGCGACGAGGCTCCACGTGTGCGTTGGCAGCAATGCAACCGCTGTCAGCAACGGATGCGTGAACAGGGCTTGAAGACCGAGGCGCAGCTGCAGGGCTATATGGTGCGTCGCATGGAACAGTATCTGACGAAGAAAGGTCGCCGGCTGATTGGCTGGGACGAGATAGCCGAATGCGATATCGACACCAGTGCCGTCATTATGAGTTGGCGCGGTCACGAGGGAGGCTTCGAAGCAGCTGCCAAGGGTCACGACGTTATCATGGTGCCAACAGGATCCATGTATTTCGACTACTACCAGTTGCCCGAGGACCTGTGGGAGAAGCCGTTCCTCATTGGCGGCTACGTGTCGCTGAGCAAGGTCTATGCCTTCGACCCCGCCCCAGACTCATTGTCTGCTGACGTGCGTAGTCATATAATAGGTACGCAGGCGAACCTTTGGACAGAATACATTCCATATAAAGAACTACTGGAGTATCAGGTACTGCCCCGTATGGCTGCACTCTGCGAGGTACAGTGGTCCGACCCGCAAAGGAAGGACTACGACGGCTTCTTGCGGCGGCTGCCCCGACTGCTGACCATTTATGATGCTCAGGGATGGAAATACTGCAAACAGCGCGATAAGGGTGAAACGTTAACCGTTAACCAATAACCGTGAAACATTATGATGAAACGACTGCTATCCCTTGATGTGCTGCGCGGCATCACCGTCGCTGGTATGATACTGGTCAACAACGGCTTCGAGGAAGGTTTTACCGCCTTGCAGCATTCCGCATGGAATGGTCTGACACCCTGCGATTTGGTATTCCCCTCGTTCCTCTTCATCGTAGGTTTCTCCACATGGCTGTCGTTGTCGAAGGCACAGTTTCAGCCTACGCCAGCTATACTGAGAAAGGTCGTCAGGCGCACAGTACTCATCTTCGCCATCGGACTGTTCATCAACTGGTTTGCACTGGCGATGGACAGACGCCCGTTAGACTTCGCCCATCTGCGCTATTGGGCTGTGCTGCAACGCATTGCCGTATGCTATCTGCTGACGTCGCTCTTTGCATTGTACGTGGACCACCGCCATACGCTGAAAGTCATTGTGGGGCTGTTGGTGGCTTACACCGTCATGCTGCTGGCATTCGACGGATATAGCACCGATGCCACCCGCAACATAGCCGGTCGCATAGACCTGTGGTTGTTTGGTGCCGACCACCTGTATCGCCATTCACCCATCGACCCCGAGGGATTGCTGGGTACGATGGGCGCCACGGCCCACATGCTGACTGGATTCCTCTGTATGAGTTTCATCTCACAAACGGACGATATTCGCCATAAGGTTTACAGACTGCTGATGGCCGGGGGCTTGATGATGCTTTTGGGCTTCCTGTTGCACCATTGCGGACTGCCCGTCAACAAAACCGTATGGTCGCCCAGCTTCGTGATGGCCACCTGCGGCATTTGTTCCACCGGACTGGCGCTGCTGATATATCTGATTGACATCCGCAGGGAAGGCTGTAAGACGTGGTGGATGACCGTATTCCTCATCTTTGGCGTCAACCCGCTGTTCCTCTATGTGTTCAGCGAGTGTCTGGCCGTCGTGGGTTGGAGTACGAGCATCAACGAAGAACTGTATGCGACGATGCGTGCCGCCA
>JAEEVT010000053.1 GCA_016291005.1 Prevotella sp.
TTAAATTACAGCACTGGCCCCGTCTTTTGGGTGGTCTTGTAGTTAAAGAGAAGTTCGAGATTCACCTGTGTCTCGGCGTCGCCCTCCTGACGCTTGGTGATGACGGCGTTGCCTTGCAGGGTAGGCTCGGCATAGAGCACGGTGTCGTCCATTTCTTGGGGTGAACGGTACTCAAAGGTGTAGTGGTCCTGAATCTGCTGCATTGTGGCATTCAGCAGTACCGAGCGCTGGTCAAGGATAAGGATATGGTCGAGCATCTGCTCTACGTCGTGTACCTGGTGGGTAGAGATGACGACGGTTCGCTCCTCCGTCATGTGCTGGGCGATGACCTTGCGGAACTGAGACTTCGAGGGGATGTCCAGTCCGTTGGTAGGCTCGTCCATCAATAAGTACTTGGTGTTGGTGGCCATAGCGAAGGCAATGTATGCCTTCTTGCGCTGACCCATCGAGAGCTGTCCTAAGTGTACGTCGGCAGGCAGCTCGAAGTCGGCCAGGCAACCCTGCAGGATCTCGTCAGAGAAGTTGGGGTAGAAAGGCTTGTAGAGCTTCACATACTCCGAGAGGCAGATGGCGGGCATCTCAAACTCCTCCGTGACGAGGAAGATGTCGCGCAGGGTTTCGGGCTGGCGGTCTTTTGTTGCAATGCCGTCGCAACAAACTGAACCGCAAAAGGGTCGGAGCAAGCCCGAGAGCAAGTAGAGCAGGGTGCTCTTACCAGTACCGTTCTTTCCTAACAGACCATAGATACGGTTTTCTTCCAGTTGGAGACTGAAGTCATCGAATACCAGATGCTTAGCTCCGGCATACTTAAAACTGATGTTTTGTACGTCTATCATACGCTTTTTCTTATTGGTTTTAATGCTTTTTGTACTTCCGTATTAGTGTACTACTTGATTAGTACACTGCAAAAGTAGGAATTTTCTTAATACCCTCCAAATTTTCAGGCAACTTTTTTCAGAGGATAAGCATTTTTTAATATTTACACCTTATTATAATATGTGAAGGCACAAATGACACCAAAAGGTGGGTCGGAGGGAGGCAGTAAGTTGGTCACCCACGCTGGTCAGCCCCCCACATCATCTTCTCTCGGAGGGTGTGGAAGTACTTCGTGCCGGCACGCTTGATGACCTGTACACGGTAGGGAGCCTTGCACAGTCTGATGCGCGTACTGTCGGGGAGCTTCTCACTTCGTCCGTCCAGGGCCACGAGGAAGTTGTGGGTACGCGTCTCAATGGTAAGGTCGATGACGGAGTCCTCGGAGATGACAATCGGTCTAACGTTCAACGAGTGTGGAGCCACAGCGGTAAGCGAGAAAACATGTGTGCCTGGTACGATAATCGGTCCGCCGACGCTCAGCGAATAAGCCGTCGAACCTGTCGGCGTACTGACAATGAGTCCATCGGCCATATAGGTGGTCAGGTACTGGCCGTCGATGCTGGCGTGGATAGTAATCATCGAGGCACTATCACGCTTCAGGATGGCCACATCGTTCAGCGCACAGTCGTAGCCTTGCAACGAGTGGTTGTCGGTCTCTACGAAGATGGCGGCACGGCTCTCTACGCTGTAGTCGCCTGAAAAGAGTGCAGCAATGGTGTGCTCTATCTCCTGGGCGTTGACGTCGGCAAGGAATCCCAACCGCCCGGTGTTCACACCAAGTATGGGAATCTGCTTGCCACCCACCACGCTGGCCGTTCGCAAAAAGGTGCCGTCGCCTCCCATTGAGATGGCAAAATCGGCGTCGAAGTCCTCGCCGTCGAACACGCGGACACCCTCTACAGGCAACTGCTGACCATCGGTCAGGAAGGTGTAGAACTGGCGTTCCATACTGACCTCGGCCTTGTTGGCAGAGAGACAAGCCAGGATTTTCTTTATCGAGACAGACTTCTTGGGCTGGTAGATATTCCCGAAGATGGCGAAGCGAAGTTTACGTGTAACCATAAGATTTTCTGCTTTTTTGGCTGTTATTTCGAAAATAATGACTATCTTTGCTGCATCTTTGCGCTGCAAAGATACAAAAACTTCATGGAATAGCAACAAAACGAATCAAGAAAAATGACGAAACTAAGTGTGAATATCAATAAGATAGCCACGTTACGTAATGCCCGTGGTGGTAACAACCCTAACGTCTTGGCTGTAGCCCGCGATGCAGAAATCTTTGGTGCACAGGGCATTACGGTACATCCGCGACCTGACGAACGCCACATCCGCTATCAGGACGTGCGTGACCTTCGACCACTCGTCACCACCGAGTTCAACATCGAGGGAAACCCCATCGACTCGTTCACCCAGCTGG
Organism: Prevotella sp.; assembly: GCA_016291005.1. Classification (GTDB taxonomy): domain Bacteria; phylum Bacteroidota; class Bacteroidia; order Bacteroidales; family Bacteroidaceae; genus Prevotella. The sequence goes on from JAEEVT010000053.1 coordinate 2,294, forward strand.
TGCTTGAGGTGAAACCCAAGCAGGTGACGCTGGTTCCTGACGGCCACGACCAACTGACAAGTAACCACGGGTGGGACACGATAGAGAACAAGAGTTTCCTGACGGATGTCTGCAAGACATTCCGTGATGCAGGCATCAGGACGAGCATTTTCGTCGATGCTGACCCGAAGATGGTGGAAGGCGCAAAGGCTTGTGGTGCTGACCGGGTGGAGCTGTACACAGAGCCTTACGCCTCTGGCTATGCCGCCGACCGTGAGGCAGCCATCGCCCCATTCATCGCTGCTGCCGAGGAGGCTCGCCGTGTGGGTCTGGGACTGAATGCCGGTCACGACCTGTCGTTAGAGAACCTGCACTACTACCACGCCCAGATTCCCTGGACTGACGAGGTCAGCATCGGCCACGCCCTCATCTGCGACGCCCTCTATCTGGGACTCAGGGAAACCATCAGGCAGTATCTCAATGCACTAAAATAAAGGTAGGAGTGTAAAAATGTAGGAATTCAAAAATGTAAAAATCGTATAATAGTCAAATGAAAAAGGTTTATGTTTTCTTAGCTGACGGCTTCGAGGATGTCGAGGCCCTGATTCCCATCGACGTATGGCGTCGAGGAGGTATTGACGTAACAACGGTGAGCATCAGCGACTTCCCATTAGTCCAGTCTGCCCACGGTGTAAACATCGAGTCCGACGTCATGATAGAGCAATGTGACTTCTCGGATGCCGACCTGCTTTTCCTGCCAGGTGGTATGCCTGGGGCTACGAATTTATTTGACAATAAGGACGTATGCAAGGCCGTCGTCGACCAGCACGCCGCAGGCAAGAAGGTTGCAGCCATCTGTGCCTCTCCGGCTGTCGTGTTAGCCCCTTTAGGCATCCTTGACGGCAAGCGTGCCACGTGCTATCCGGGTTTCGAGCAGGCCTTAGTGGGCTCTACCTATACGGCAGACCTCGTCACCGTCGACGGCAACGTCACCACCGGCGAAGGTCCGGCAGCCGCTTTCCCCTTTGCCTACGAGCTGCTCACCCAGTTGGTTGACAAGAACACCTCCGATCAGATAGCTGAAGGCATGCGTTTCAAGCACCTCATGGCCTAATGGACTATGTCATCATCGTAGCAGGCGGGAAGGGTCTGCGCATGGGGAGCGACATTCCCAAACAGTTCCTGCCAATCGGTGGGAGGCCGGTATTGATGCGGACGCTGGAACGCTTCCGTCAGTACTCCCCTACCCTCCAGATCATCTTGGTATTGCCCAAGGCCCAGCAGGAATATTGGAAAGCGCTCTGTCAGGAATACAACTTCTCTCTACCACAAACCACTCCCCATCCTCAAGAGCGTGGGGGAGGGTCTGCCTGCGCTTACCTTTTAGCCGACGGTGGCGAGACGCGCTTCCACTCCGTACAGCATGGTCTGGCCTTGATTCCCGACGAAGCTGAAGGCGTGGTGGGTGTGCATGACGGCGTACGTCCATTCCCCAGCATTGACGTCATCCGCAACTGCTATGAGACAGCCTGTGAGAAAAAGGCTGTCATCCCCGTCATCCCCGTTGTAGAAACGGTTCGACACCTACAAGGCAACGCTTCCGAAACCGTTCCCCGTGGCGACTACCGGCTTGTCCAGACGCCCCAATGCTTTGACATCCAACTATTGAAGGCAGCCAACCGCCAGCCCTATAACGACGGGTTTACCGACGATGCCAGTGTGGTCGAAGCTTTTGGCTTCGACATCACGCTTGTCGAGGGCAACCGCGAGAACATCAAGATTACGACGCCCTACGACCTGCAGATCGCCGAAGTCCTGTGTAACACTTAGTCCGTCTAACCACACTGCAAAAGGTCAGCCCGTCAAGCCCTACTGCAAAAACGTCAAGTCCACAAAATCCATTCCGATGCAAAACATCCTGCAACAGGACATACAATACCTGCCTGGCGTCGGTCCAAACCGACGGAAGATGCTCAGCGAAGAGTTGGGCATCCAGACCTTCGGCGACCTGTTGCAGTACTTTCCCTACAAACACGTTGACCGCAGCCGGCTGTACACCATCCGGGAGCTGAACGGCGACATGCCCTTCGTCCAGGTGAAGGGCTGCATCCTCAGCTTCGAGACGTTCAAGATGAGCGCCCGCAAGGAGCGTGTCGTCGCCCATTTCTCCGACGGCAGCGGCAAGGTGATGGACCTGACGTGGTTCAACGGTGGCAAATATGCCAAGCAGAACTACACCATCGGCAAGGAGTATATCGTCTTCGGCAGGCCCAACGTCTATAACGGCCGTATCAACGTCACCCACCCCGACATCGACCCAGCCGACAAGCTGGAACTGTCGACTATGGGCATGCAGCCCTACTACAACACGTCGGAGAAGATGAAGAAGATGGGGCTGAACTCCCGTTCCGTCGAGCGTTTGATGAAGACGCTCCTCGACGTGCTGAAGGAGCCGTTACAAGAGACCCTGCCCGACTTCATCACCCAGAAGTTGCACCTCATGTCGCGCGACGACGCCCTGCGCAACATCCACTATCCGCCCAGCGCCAAGGAACTGGAGCGTGCCCGAGTCCGGCTGAAGTTCGAGGAACTCTTCTACGTCCAGCTAAATATATTAAGGTACGCGAGCGACCAGCGCCGCAAGTACCGGGGCTATGTGTTTACGAAGGTTGGCGACTGCTTCAACGACTTCTTCTACCACCACCTGCCGTTCCAGCTGACGGGTGCCCAGAAGCGTGTCATCCGCGAAATCCGCAAGGACATGGGCAGCGGGCGCCAGATGAACCGCCTGCTCCAGGGCGACGTCGGCTCGGGCAAGACGCTGGTGGCGCTGATGTCGATGCTCATCGCCTTGGACAACGGCTACCAGGCCTGCATCATGGCACCAACGGAAATCCTGGCCGAACAGCACTTGCAAACCATCATGGACTTCCTCAAGGACATGCCCATCCGCGTAGCCCTGCTGACGGGCATCGTCAAGGGCAAGCGCCGACAGGAAATCCTCGACGGCCTCTTAGACGGCACGGTACAGATCCTCGTCGGCACACATGCCGTCATCGAGGACACCGTCCAGTTTGCACACCTCGGCTTCGTGGTGGTCGACGAACAGCACCGCTTCGGCGTCGCCCAGCGTGCCAAGCTGTGGAGCAAGAGCGCAAACCCGCCCCACGTCCTCGTGATGACGGCGACACCCATTCCGCGCACCCTGGCAATGACGCTCTACGGCGACCTCGACGTCTCGGTCATCGACGAACTGCCCCCAGGCCGTAAGCCCGTGGTCACCCAGCACGTCTTCGACCGTTCGCTGCCGTCGCTCTACGACAGCATCCGCAACCAGATACGCCAGGGACGCCAGGTGTATATCGTCTTCCCACTCATCGAAGAGAGCGAGAAGATAGACCTGAAGAACCTCGAAGACGGCTTTGAGGTGCTGCGCCAGGTGTTCCCTGAGTTCCGTCTCAGCAAGGTCCACGGCAAGATGAAGCCTGCCGACAAGGAGGCCGAGATGCAGAAGTTCGTCCGTGGCGAGACGCAGATCCTCGTCGCCACGACGGTCATCGAGGTCGGCGTCAACGTGCCCAACGCCTCGGTGATGGTCATCCTCGAGGCCCAGCGCTTCGGACTCTCCCAGCTCCACCAGCTCAGAGGACGTGTGGGGCGTGGTGCCGACCAGAGCTACTGCATCCTCGTCACCGGCTTCAAGCTGGCCGAGGAGACCCGCAAGCGCATCGACATCATGTGCGAGACCAACGACGGCTTCCGCATTGCCGAGGCCGACCTGAAACTGCGCGGTCCTGGCGACTTGGAGGGCACCCAGCAGAGCGGTATGGCCTTCGACCTGAAGATAGCCGACATCGCCCGTGACGGGCAGCTGGTACAGATGGCCCGCGACGAGGCCAGCGCCATCGTCGACGACGATCCCACGTGCACTTCCGAGCGCTATGCCCTCCTGTGGCGCCGACTCAAGGAACTCCGCAAGACCAACATCAACTGGGGAGCAATTTCTTGACATTAAGTGTTAAAACACACAAATAAACATTAAACTATGGTTGCAAACGGGTCGTTTCTCACCTATTTGTATTACCTTTGCAGCGTTGTTTGCTAATTGAGCGAACGAAAACCCGAGTTTGAACCAAAAAATTGACAATGAAAATATTGAAGACAATTGCATTTCTGGCTTTAGCAACGATGAGTTCTCTCCCCACCATGGGACAAGACTTATTGGCACGCCAGGCACCCATTGACCGCAAGATGAAGGCTATCGACAGCGTCGCCCTTCAACGTTATATCGAATTTGAAAGCTATGACTCTCCAGCCGCTGACCTCTATCAGGACTGGAATAACATCTATGCCCACAAGGCCACCGAGATGCCCGACTCCTTCCGCATCGACCTCCGCAACTTCTGCATGCCCACCTCGAGCCGTGTGCTCACCTCGAACTTCGGCGCACGCTGGGGACGTCAGCACAAGGGACTCGACATCAAGGTGTACATCGGCGACACCATCCGTGCCGCATTCCCTGGCAAGGTACGCATCGTACGCTACGAGGGACGTGGCTACGGCAAGTACGTCGTCATCCGCCACAACAACGGTCTGGAGACCATCTACGGCCACATGTCGGCACAGCTGGTCAGCGAGAATCAGGAAGTGCGCGCCGGCGACCCCATCGGACTCGGTGGCAACACAGGACGTAGCACGGGTTCACACCTGCACTTCGAGACACGTCTCTGCGGCGTAGCCCTGAACCCCGCCCTGATGTTCGACTTCCGCAACCAGGACGTCACGGGCGACTTCTACACCTTCCGCAAGTCCACCTACAACCGTGAGTCGGCCGAGGCTACCCGCCTGCGTGGCGCTGGTGGTGTAGTCGCTGACAGCGGCCTCGACATCCCACAGCCTGCTACGGCCTCTCGCGTGACGAGCCGTAACGCCGCCAAGCATGCCGCAGCCCGTTTCCACAAGGTGGGCAAGGGCGACACCCTCTACTCCATCGCACGCAAGCGCGGTACCAGCGTCGACCAGATTTGTAAACTCAACAACATCAAGAAAACCCATAAAATCAGACCAGGACAGATACTCCGATACAATTAATCTCAACGATGAAACAGAAGATATTCCTTTGCGTTATGCTCATTCTGCTTTCGTCTGTGGATATCACGTCTGCACGAAGCCGGAAGAAAGCCAAGAAGACCGTCAGAACCGAAACCTATTACGAACCGGAAATCGAGAACTTCGACTTCCTGTATGCCAACGACTATAACCCCAACGTGAGCTTTGCCAGCGTCAACGACATCCTCACCCAGGCACAGTCGTTCATCGGCACACGCTATCGTAGTGGCAGCAAGGGTCCCAACGCCTTCGACTGTTCAGGCTTCACCAGCTACGTCTATGGTCAGAACAACATCTCCATCGGATGCTCCTCGCGCGAACAGTACGCCCGTAACATCCCCATCAAGCGCTCAGAGATGGAACCCGGCGACCTCGTCTTCTTCACCAGCCCCGGTTCGCGCCACGGCGTAGGCCATGTGGGCATCATCATGGACGTCGACCCCATCAACGACACCTTCACATTCATCCACGCCAGCAGTAAGCAGGGCGTCACCATCACCAGCTCCACCGACGGCTACTACGAGCGCCGATACGTAGGCGTCCGCAGAGTGAGAAAATAAAGCGGGCTTCGCCCTAATGAACAAATAATAAAGAATAAATAATAAAGGACGGGTATGATGAGACAGCGGAATTTATTATTTATTCTTTTTTCTTTATTATTTAGCCACGCAGTGGCGCAAGACTCCCTGACCATCGCCATGACGGGCGACATCATGATGGGCACCACCTTCCCCGAGGTCGCCCTGCCCGCCAACGACGGCGCCAACCTCTTCAACGACGTCAAGCACCTGCTCCGGAAGGCCGACATCGCCGTAGGCAACCTCGAAGGCACCCTGTGCGACGGAGGCACCAGCGCCAAGGGCGAAGGCCCCAACATCTACGCCTTCCGCACACCGACGTCGTACGCCCCGCTGCTGAAAGACGCTGGCTACGACTTCCTCAGCATGGCCAACAACCACGCCCACGACTTCGGCGACGAAGGCATCGCCTCCACCGAGGAGTGCCTGCGCCAGCAGGGCATCAAGTTTGCCGGACTACAGGGCCGCGTCGAGTCTGCCGTCATCCGCCGCAAAGGCCTCCGCATCGGCTTCTGTGCCTTCGGCCACAACAGCTACACCATCCAGCACACCGAGTTGGACAGCGTCCGTCGCGTCCTCGACGACCTCAAGGTGAAGTCCGACCTCATCGTCGTCTCCTTCCACGGCGGCGCCGAAGGGCGCTCCAAGAGCCACCTGCCCTACGGCACGGAGACGTTCCTCGGCGAAGACCGCGGCTCACTGCGTGAGCTGGCACACTTCTGCATCGACCACGGTGCCGACGTCGTCTATGGCCACGGCCCACACGTCGTCCGCGCCATCGAAGTCTATAAGGACCGCTTCATCGACTACAGCCTCGGCAACTTCTGCACCCCCTACGGCATGAGCCTCACCGGCATCTCCGCCCACGCCCCTGTAGTCACCATCACCATCGACCGCCACGGCCGCTTCCTCCACGGCCAGATCCACTCCTTCCTCCAGGCCAAGGGCATAGGCCCCCGCCTCGACAAGCAAGGTGCCGTCGCCCGCCAAATCAAGCTCCTTAGCGAGGAGGACGTCCCCCACAGCCAGGCCCACATCTCCGCCACTGGCAAAATCACCCGGAAATAAAAATACACAAAAAGAACCGTCCCTTTTGTGTATTAGGACAATAGGGACATTAAGCGTGTTTTTTAGCCGATTTTCAGCGTTTTTAACTTTTCTCGGGGGCGTCGGTGTATTCGAAGTCCTCGAAGTCTTCCATATCCTCAATGTCGGCGGCGTCGATGTATTCGAGGTCGTCGTATTCCAGGTCTTCGTCCTCAGCGGCGTCGAGGGGTTCGAGGTCTTCGTCCTCGCCTTCGTCAGCCAGTTCGGCGGCGAAGCGCGTCATGTCCTTGTCGCGGTGGACGAGGGTGTCCTCCTGCATGACGGCGGCAAGCTTGTTGCTCTCGGCATTCAGCTCGCGCCAGAGGACGTCCTTGAGTTCGTCGAGGCCATAGCCCGTGACGGCGGAGATGAAGACGACGGGTAATGACTCTCCTCCCACCCCTCCCTGTGAGGGAGGGGAGTCATTACCCTGCAAGCCCTGTTTCCCTACCGTAGGAGTATCTACTCCCCTCCCTGTAGGGAGGGGTTGGGAGAGGGTCTCCTGGCGCAGCATCCCGATGAGCTCTTCGTCAAGCAGGTCGCACTTGGTGATGGCGAGGACGCGGTGCTTGTCGAGCATCTCGGGGTTGAACTGGCGCAGTTCGTTGAGCAGAATTTCGTATTCGCGCCTGATGTCGTCAGTGTCGCCTGGTACCATGAAGAGCAGCAGCGAGTTGCGCTCTATGTGTCGGAGGAAGCGCAGTCCGAGGCCCTTGCCTTCGGCGGCTCCCTCGATGATGCCTGGGATGTCGGCCATGACGAACGACTTCTGGTCGCGGTAGCCCACGATGCCCAGGGAGGGTTCCATGGTGGTGAAGGGGTAGTTGGCAATCTTCGGACGGGCGTTGGAGAGTGCGGAGAGGAGGGTTGACTTGCCGGCATTGGGGAAGCCCACCAGTCCGACGTCGGCCAGCAGCTTGAGTTCCAGGATGACGGTCATCTCCTGCATGGGTTCGCCAGGCTGTGCGTAGCGTGGAGCCTGGTTGGTGGCAGTGCGGAACTGAAAATTGCCCAGTCCGCCGCGTCCGCCTTTCAGTAGCAAGACCTCTTGTCCGTCGTAGGCCACGTCGCAGACGAACTTTCCCGTCTCGGCGTCATAGACCACGGTTCCTGGCGGCACGTCGATGTAGATGTCCTTGCCGTCTGTGCCGTGACACTTGTCCTTGCCGCCGTTGCCTCCGTGTTCGGCAAAGATGTGGCGCTCGTACTTCAGGTGTAGCAGCGTCCAGTAGTTGTGGTTGCCACGGAGTATGATGCTGCCTCCCTTGCCGCCGTCGCCGCCGTCAGGTCCGCCGTTGGGGTTGTACTTCACGTGCCGCAGGTGCATAGAGCCCCTTCCGCCTTTGCCGCTGCGGCACATAATCTTGACATAGTCTACGAAATTGCTTTCCATAAGCCCTCCCAAGCCTTAGATATTGTCTATCACTTTCTGGATGTCAGCGAAGATGCGCTCCAAGGTGCCGAGGCCGTCGATGTGGTGGTGCAGGCCCTCGCGCTTGTACCACTCGATGAGCGGCTGGGTCTGGGAGTGATAGACGACGAGTCGCTGCTTGATGGTCTCCTCGTTGTCGTCTGCACGACCCATCAGCTGGCCACGCTTGATGAGACGGGTCATCAGCTCGTCCTCGGGGACGTCGAGCTCTATCATGGCGGCAATCTTGTCGCCACGCTCGTCGAGCATCTTCTTCAGCGCCTCGGCCTGCGGGATGGTGCGTGGGAAGCCGTCGAAGATGACGCCCTTGTGGCCACGTCCGAAACCGTCGTACACCTTGGCGAGGATGCTCACCATGAGGTCGTCGGGAATCAGGTTGCCCTTGTCGATGTAACTCTGGGCGGTCTTGCCCAGTTCCGTACCTTTCTTGATTTCCTCACGCAGCACGTCGCCCGTCGAGATGTGTCCCAGTCCGTAGTGCTCGATGATGAGGTCGCTTTGTGTTCCCTTGCCAGAGCCGGGAGCACCAAAAATCACAATATTCTTCATATGTACTCGTTTTTCTTGTTCGTCTATGATAGCTCGTTGTTCCTTGTTCTTATACCACAGGTCTGTCATCAGGTCTTTCTGACCCTTCCCAGCCTCCACGTCGCTGGGCAAATGGGGAAGTTTAATCTGTCTCATAAGCCATTATGAAATGAAAGAAATGAAAGGAATGAAAGAAATGAGCCTTTTATTACTCATTCTCTGCCAGCGTATAGATATCCTTCAGTCCGCGGGCCTGCTGGTCGAAGTCGAGGCCGTAGCCCAGGATGAACTTGTTGGGAATGGTGAAGGCGGCGTACTTGACATCGACGTGCTCTTCCATGTTGTCTGGCTTGACAAACAGCGAGCAGACGCTGACTGACGCGGGGTTACGGGTGCCTAACGACTCCACCATCTGGTGCATGGTACGACCCGTATCGACAATGTCCTCGACGATGATGACGTGGCGACCTTGCAGGTTCTCGCTGATACCGATAATCTCCTTCACCTTGCCCGAGGAGATGGTGCCCTGGTACGATGCCAGCTTGACGAACGAGATCTCGAACGGGATGGTCATCTCGCGCACCAGGTCGGCGGCAAAGATGAATGCACCGTTCAACACACCCAGGAGCAGGGGGTTCTTACCCTCGAAGTCCTTACTAATTTGCAAAGCAAGTTCCTTGACACGCTGCTTAATCTCAGCCTCAGGAATAGACGTCTGGAACGTCCTACCGTTTACAGTAATGGTACTCATAATCTTTCTGCGTTTAATATGCCACAAAGGTACGAATTTTTCAGTTCATAGTTGATAGTTGATAGTTCATAGTTGTAACCGTTTAACATCTTTTACCATAATCAGCACGAAAATAACGATGAACGATGAGCGATGAACTCTGATTTTTTTCGTACCTTTCTCCTTTGGAGAAGGCACTTTCGCGCGAAAATGCAAAGAAAAACGTTTTTTTCTTTGCATTTTGCTTTCTTATTCGTACCTTTGCGGCTGTAATGAAGATTTTTACGAGCGCTCAGATTCATGAGCTTGACAAATACACCATTGAGCACGAGCCCATTTCAGGGCTGAACCTCATGGAACGGGCAGCAGCCGTGCTGACCCAAACCATCACGCAGCTTTATACGCCAACAATGCCCGTCGTCGTCTTTGCCGGTCCTGGCAACAACGGTGGCGACGCCTTGGCCGTGGCCCGCATGCTGGCAGAAAAGGACTACGCAGTCAGTGTCTACCTCTTTAACATCAGCGGCAGCCTCTCGCCCGACTGTACCGCCAACAAGAAGCGGTTGCAGGAGGTGAAGCGGCTGAAGAGCTTCGTCGAGGTCATCGAGGAGTTCGACCCGCCACGCCTGGAGGCCGACATGGTGGTCATCGACGGACTCTTCGGCTCAGGGCTGAACAAGCCGCTGGCCGGAGGCTTCGCATCTCTGGTCAAGTACATCAACGCCTCGCCAGCCCAGGTGGTGTCACTCGACATCCCCTCAGGACTGATGACTGAGGACAATACTTATAATGTACGCGCGAACATCATCCGTGCCACCCACACGTTGACGCTGCAACAGCCCAAGCTGGCATTCTTCTTCCCAGAGTTCCAGCCGTACATCGGACAGCTGCGCACCCTCGACATCCGTCTCAGCAAGGAAGGCACGGAGAAGCTGGAGACCAACTACACCGTGGTCGAAGAGAACGACGTCCGCGCCCTCATGCTCAGCCGCAGCCTCTTTGCCCACAAGGGACAAATGGGCCACGCACTCATCATCGCAGGAAGCTACTGCATGGCGGGAGCTGCCGTACTGGCCGCAAGGGCCTGCCTGCGCTCAGGAGTGGGCAAGCTGACCGTCAACACGCCACGTCGCAACACCCCCGTGATACAGACCTCCGTGCCAGAAGCCATCGTGCAGAACGGCACAGAGGAAATATCCTTCGCCGAGGCCGTCGATACTGAGGAATACGACGCCTTAGGCATCGGACCAGGCATGGGACAGAGCGAACAGACGGCCATCGCACTCATTGCCCAGCTCCGCCGTACACAATGCCCCATCGTCATCGATGCTGACGCCCTGAACATGCTGGCCAACCACCGTGCCTGGCTGCAGCAGCTGCCAAAAGGCATCATCCTGACCCCCCACCCCATCGAACTCGACCGTCTGGAGGGACACTCAGCCGACAGCTACGAACGGCTCACCAAGGCCGTCAACCTGGCAAAGCGCCTGCAGGGCTACGTCATCCTGAAAGGCCACTTCAGCGCCATCTGCATGCCCGACGGCAACGTCGTCTTCAACTCCACAGGCAATCCTGGCATGGCAACGGCAGGAAGCGGCGACGTACTCACAGGCATACTGACGGGACTCCTGGCACGAGGTTACAAGCCCCAGGACGCCTGCGTCGTAGGAACCTATCTGCACGGACTTGCTGGCGACCTGGCCGCCCACGACATGGGCGAGGAAAGCATGCTGGCCAGCGACATCATTCGCTACCTGCCACGAGCATTCAAGAGACTGAAAGAATGAAGGAAATGAAAGAAATGAAGGAAATGAAAGAAATGAAAGAAATGGGAATGAAGGAATTGAGAAATCTTTCATTTAGAATAACAGCATTCCTGTGTTTCTTATTCTTCATGATCCCTGCATTGGCGCAGCCTGAGATGGTGCCGCTGGAACCTGGACGCACGCCGCAAGGACTCGTCTATTACCTGCCCAAGACTGCCATACGCATCCATCTGGTCGTCGAGAAGCGTACCTATACCCCTGGCGACTTCGCACGCTATGCCGACCGCTATCTCCGGCTGACGGGCATTGAGCAGGAGGAACAGGTGTCGCAACGCATCATAGACTGCGAAGTCAGTACATTCGGCATCCGTGACACTACGAAGTGCTATGCCGTGAAGCTGAAAGGAAAGGCCGAGACCACCGTCGTTCACCTCAGCGAACAGGGCACCCTGCTGGCCATCAATGCTGAAGCCCCGTCGCAGGAGTACGTCCCCCACATAGCCCGGCCGTCGCAGGCTGAAGGCCGCGTGAAGGACAACCCACGAAGATACCTGAGCGCAGAAGCATTAGCCGCTGGCAGCACGGCGAAGATGGCCGAACTGACCGCCCAGCAGATCGTAGAACTGCGCGAGGCCCGTCAGGCCTTGATTACGGGCGATGCTGACGAGAAGCCTCAGGACGAGGGTCAGCTCCAGCGGATGCTCCGCGAGATTGACTATAAGAGCGACATGCTGACGTCACTCTTTACTGGCACCGTGGAACGCGACACCACAGAACACATCGTGACGCTCTGCCCAGAGAAGGACATGGACCGCCAGGTGGTGTTCCGCCTGTCGCGCCGTCTGGGACTGGTTGACGTCGACGACCTATCAGGCGTACCGTTCTACATGACGCTGAAGAACCTGACCAACACGGGTTTCCCTGCCCCTGTGGACAAGAAGAAGAAAGGTTTCATGGTCAACGCGCCTGGCCAGGCACGCATGACGCTCTACCAGGAAGACCAGCAGCTCATCGAGTGTGACCTGCCACTGGCGCAGTTTGGCACCACAGAGCTGCGCGATGGCGACCTCTTCAAGCGCTACGTCGTCAGCATGACGCTGAACCCTGCCACTGGCGCCGTCGTCAATCACGACATCACAGAAAGGAAAAAGAAGTAAGAAATAAAAAAGCCTTTCTCCCGCATTTGAGAGAAAGGCTTTCTTGTTTTGTTTACTCAGAGTTTACTGAGCGAGTCGATTACTGAGCCAACTTTCCGTCAGAACCAAGCACATTCACAATCTTGTGGATGTACATCTTCTTCATGTTCTCACGGGCAGGCTTCAGATACTGACGAGGATCGAAGTCTCCAGGATGCTCAGCCAGATGCTTGCGGATAGCAGCAGTCATAGCCAAACGAGAGTCGGAGTCGATGTTGATCTTGCAGACAGCACTCTTCGCAGCCTCACGCAGCTGCTCCTCGGGAATACCGATAGCGGCCTCCAGGTGACCACCGTACTTGTTGATGGTGTTGACCTCCTCCATAGGAACTGAAGAAGAACCGTGGAGCACGATGGGGAATCCAGGAAGCTTCTTCTCAATCTCGTGCAGGATGTCGAATGCCAAGGGAGGCGGAACGAGCACGCCGTTCACCAGGGTGCACTGCTCGGGAGTGAACTTGTGAGCACCATGAGAAGTACCGATAGAAATAGCCAGCGAGTCGCAACCAGTGCGGGTAGAGAAGTCGATAACCTCCTCGGGCTTCGTGTAGTGAGACTCAGCAGCTGAGACCTCATCCTCAACACCAGCCAGTACACCCAGCTCAGCCTCAACAGTTACGTCGAACTGGTGAGCATAGTCAACAACCTTCTTAGCCAGGGCGATATTCTCCTCGTAAGGCAGAGAAGAACCATCAATCATCACTGACGAGAAACCATTGTCGATACAATCCTTACAGAGTTCGAAGCTGTCACCGTGGTCCAAGTGGAGCACAATCTCAGGATGCTCGCAGCCGAGCTCCTTAGCATACTCCACAGCACCCTTGGCAAGGTTACGGAGAATGGTACCATTAGCGTAGTTACGAGCGCCCTTGGAAACCTGCATGATGACGGGAGACTTTGTCTCGACGGCAGCCATCACGATGGCCTGCATCTGCTCCATAGTGTTAAAGTTGAAAGCTGGGATAGCATAGCCACCTGCTACTGCTCTCTTGAACATCTCGCGAGTATTCACGAGACCTAAATCCTTGTAGTTTACCATAATAATTTACAATTAAACAATTTACTATTTATAGTTCAATTTACCTTTCTTTCCAATTTGCGACTGCAAAGGTAACACTTTATTTTGTAATACGGAAAAAGAAAAGCCACGGATTCTTCAGTTTTCACGGTTTTTAATGTTTCCCGCGATTTCTGAAGAATCCATGTCTCGAAAATGCAAACTACGCGTTGCAAATCTTACTTCTCAGCAGGCTCGATGAACTTCCAAATACCAGCAGCCAGTGCACCACCTACAAAGGGACCTACGATGAAAATCCACAGGTTGGCCAGAGCCGTACCACCCTGGAAGAAAGCGGGAGCCAGCGAACGGGCAGGATTCACCGACGTACCAGTATAGCGGATGCAGACCAGGTGAACCAATACAAGGCTCAGACCAATGGCCAGACCAGCGAAGTTGTTCGTAGCACCATTAGTCTTGGCAGTAGCACCAAGCACGACGAGCACGAAGACACAAGTGAAGATAATCTCAGCCAGCAGACCACCCAGCACGCTGACGTTAGCCTGCAGGTCGTTGGCACCAGTACCCTCCAGACCAGGAACGTTCTCCGTCAGTACAAACAGCAGCGCCGAACCAATGAAGGCACCGATGCACTGGAACACGATGTACATGCCACAGTCCTTTGCCGACATACGGCCGCTGAGGAAGCAACCCAGCGTGATGGCAGGATTGATGTGGCAACCCGAGATGCCGCCAATAGTATAAGCCATGGCGACGACTGCCAAGCCGAAGGCCAAAGCCGTACCCACCACAGCGGGAATGTTGTTTACAGGGTCACAACCTAAGCTCACGGCAACGCCGCAGCCCATCAGCACGAGCACCATCGTGCCCACCATTTCAGCAAAATACTTTTTCATAGTCTTAAAAACTTTAATGTTTAACGAATATAATTATTAATTCTTAATTCTCAATTCACAATTGCCGCAGGCAAAGGTAAGCATTTTATTTTACTTTTGCAAGCAAAACAGACAAAATATTCACCAAATCCCTGGCAGTTCACTTTTTTTGCCCTAACTTTGCGGCATGATAGCCAAGAACCACCAGGGCGACGCCTGGCTCGACGCCATCGTCCCCATCTTCCGTGCCGCCAAACCCATGATGGACATGATCAACGCCGTCATCGACGACTACGAGTAAACCACGGCATGATTGCAAACGAGATTTACGCAACTACGATGAAGTATTAGCAAATCCGATGAGCGAAGAGCTCTCTTCTATGATTCATCAGCGGAATGTGTTGGTAATCGACGATATTACGACCAGCGGTTCCACACTCAATGAGGTCCTCCGTACGCTTCGAATTCTCAACAAGGACAATGAGATTACCATTTTTAGCATCATTGGCCGCAAGGATTTGATGGCTGATTCATACTAAAAGTGTCATGGTGAATTCACGTAAGTGATTACCCTCCGCACAGGGGGGATTTCAAAACCAACCTAACAACCTACCATGATCCTTCGGAGGCCCTTTATTTACTAGGGCTGAGGCATGGTAGGTTCCTCGTCGGAGACCTACCATCCAACCTAACATCCGACCTACTATTATTGAATAACAGTATGGACAGAAGGTAAATTCTGTTCCATTTCTTTGGATAGTTCAGAAAAACTAATTACCTTTGCAGTTGTACTATGACAAAGATCTATTTCAATACACGCGATGAGCTAAATAGGATAGACATCGACAAGATTGTTTACTTTGAGGCTGACGGCAACTATACTGACATTGTAATGGTCAATAAGTTGCGGGCTACTGTTGGCATGAACCTCGGCGAGATGGAGCAGACGTTGGCTTCACAGATTGGCGCCGAAGCCAAGATTTTTATGCGCATTGGTCGACGGTTCATTATCAACATGCAATACATCTACCAGATTAATGTGCTGAAGCAACAGCTCATTCTCTCCGATTATGACCATTTCGCCTTTCAACTGACAGCTTCGAAAGATGCTTTACGGAAGGTGAAAGAACTGATGCTACAGACTCACCTCTAACAAACAATCAAGACAATGGAAATTATAATCGGAAGAGATTCGGCAACAGGTCGGCTGAAACTGACGACAGGTGGTAAAACGGAATTGTGGGGGAATGCCGACGTTCCGCCAACGGTACTCCCTGAGCATTGTCAGCTGACAGTTGATGGCAACACCATGCGCATCAAAAATCTCGATATCAATGCCTATACCTATATTAATAATCAGGCTATAGAGTCAAAAGCCGTTACCATTTCCGATCTCATCACCTTTGGCACCAGTCGTTATCCGCTGGATTGGAAAGCCCTTTCCTCATTCCTGCCAGCAGATATCCGCCCTTTACAGCAAGTCTGGGAAGAATATGAAAACCAGAACGTTGCATTACAAATAGCCGAACGCAAATTTAACACCCTCCGCTCTGCCACGGGAATCATCACGATGGCTGCCATTGCTTTAAGCATTGCCACTGGAGGCCGCAGCTTCTGGTATATAGCACTCTACGCAATGGCCATCATCATCTCATTAATATTTTTCGTCAAGGCATATTTGGATTCGTCAAAGATGCCTCAAAGGAGACAACAACTCATTCGCCAGTTCCAGAGGGATTATTCATGTCCGCACTGTGGTCATTTCTTAGGCAACCAGCCCTACGACATTTTGGCTCAAAGTGACCATTGTCCTTACTGCCAAACGAAATTCATACATTAATCCCCACAATTCGTGGATTATGCTTTTAAAAATATTGCCGTTCCAAAATTAATTCCGACATTTGCACCCAGATAACCCAATAAAAACTTTAAGATTATGGAAACAAAGAAGATTTTCAAAGAGAACTGGAAGCCAGTAACCATTGGCGGAGTAACAGGAATTATGATTGGTTCTGGTGCAACGTATGCCGTTCAGAATGCAGGTCATGACGAAACCTTGGAAGTTCCTATCGAGCAGTTAGCTGCGGCAACCACCAACGATGATCTCAGCTTCAGCGAGGCATTTAAAGCAGCACGTGCAGAAATGGGGCCTGGTGCCACCTTCCAATGGCGTGGCAACATCTACAGCACCTATACCGCTGAGGAGTGGCAAGCACAGAACGGCGATGTCAAACCAGCAGAGGAGCCAAAGGTGGAAGAAGAACCACAAGTAGCAGAAGAACCAAAGGCCGTGGAAGAGACAGAAGCTGTTGCTGCTACAACACCTTCCGATTACGATGTGCGCATTGCTGAAGACCAGCAGGCTAAGATTGAAGCGACCAACCATCCCGTTACGAGCGATGACGACGATGTGCGCGTGGTTGGTTTCGGCGAAGTAACGCTGCCTAACGGACGGAACATCACAGTCCAGGAAGTTGACTATAACGGTCAGCGCGTAGCCATTGTCGACGTTGACCAGGATGGTACTGCCGACTTTGCACTGTCTGACGTCAACCACAACCGCCAAATGGACGAAGGCGAGGTGATAGACCTGCACACTGGCGAGGCACTGTCGTTCACAAATGACGATGACAACCAACTGGCCATGAATACAGCTGATGATATGACTATCTAACCCCGCTCAGAATAGTTGACCATGGAAGAACTGCGTATCAAATGTCCTTCATGCGGCATTATACTGGATGTACGGAACTCGAAGAACGAAGCCGTCAAGCAAATCGTTTGCCCTAACTGCAAGAAGCATCTGGCCATAACGTTCCACGAAGAGCAGCCGAACCCCATGCAGTTTGTCGACATCCGCATGGTTCGTCTGGCCGACGGCAGCAGTAAGACGCTGGTTCGCCTATTGGCCGACGGGCACATTGTAAAGGTCAACGGCCAACAGCTGCAGAAAGACGACGAGGTGGTGCTTAACATCGGTGACGAATTACAGGTAGATGATGCCATAAGTATCTTCGGCAGAGAGGGAGAAACCGTTCCTGACAAGTTAAGCGAGGCAGAACCCAAACCATTGGTCCAAAAGAAGAAACCATCTGTCAAGCCAGCTGTAGTGACGTTAGTATCAGCCTTAATACTTGCACTCGTTATATGGTTGCTATGGCCATCTAAGAAGGGTAACCAGCTGCCGCCACCAACTGTGGTCATTGCTGATACGATGGCACCTGTGAAAAAGTCTTCGGAAAGCGTTACTCCTACAAAAATCAAGTCAAAACCACAGGCGAAGCCAAAGGAACAGCCCACAGCGAAGCCTTCATCTGCCTCCCTCAACGACTATGAGTTAGAGCGCCAGGCTTTATCGGGCGATGTCAAAGCTCAATACGAGATTGGACGCCGCTGGGTCAGTCGTCACGACAGCATCAACGTCGTGAAAGGTATCAAATACCTCAAGCTGGCTGCTAACAATGGTTCTTCTGAAGCCCGACAAACGCTAAACAAAGTTTATGCTGCCCTGCGTCAGTCTGCCAACAACGGCAATGCCACCGCAGCAAACATTTTACAAGAACAAAGATAACTCCAAATGAGACTCAGACTGCTATATATTATAATAGGTATGGTCACCTGTCTGGCGCTGACGGCTCAGCCTCGCTTCCGTACTGCCGAATTACAGCGGATAGCCTCAGCCGTGCAGCTTGATGCCGACTCCCTGGCCAATGGCTACAGTCATCCCATGTGCCAGGGACAGCGTCTGACAGTCCACGTCAGCGGAAAGACCATCGACCACATCGGACTATATTTGTTTGCCGACAAGATGCGCACAGCATCCAGCTCGCCCGTCTTCGATTTCCTGGAGCGTTATTTCCTACAGTTGAAGTATCCACCAACTGTCAAGACGGCCTCACTCATGATCCGCGACGACCAATTTCGTTTTCTGACAGGATCGTTGGCTACGGTTGACAACCTTCAACCCAGCGACAACTTCGGCTATACTTGTGACCAGCATTGCTATACCGCCACATGGTCTCGTAAAGGTACGGCCTTGCTATCAGTATCTTTCCCTGTGGAGTACGAACTCATCAGCGGTGAAAACAAAATAGAAGCTGAGGACAACCTGCAGGCTGACGTTCTTCAAACCCCGAACACCATCCCAGCCGACAGTCTGGCTGACTTTGGCAACTACAGCTTACGCATCACCCAGCTCTGCTATGGTTTCAGGAAAGCCACATTCGAAGTGCCTTTCAGCCAATGGGCGGCGTTCTGCCTGAACAGAGGTTGTGAACTGCAATATGGCATCGAAGAGGAAATGTCCAACGGCGACCTCAAGATGGTCGTTATGGCTGTCAACGCCACAGAGAACTACAACCACGTGATGAGCATGGTGATTCCTGCCGAACTCATCCGAACAAAGCGAGGCACCGTCGAAGCCCGTCTCTATCCTTACATTCCTACCCTCAACATCGGAAATATGTTTGCCA
>JAEEVT010000179.1 GCA_016291005.1 Prevotella sp.
TGTTATAAAACTAAATTTTGTGCAAAGGTAATGCTTTTAGTCGTAATTGCAATTGTCAAAAAGGAAAAGTATTCTTTAGTTGGATAGAAAATCGATGACTGTTGAATAGCAATAGATCTTTATTTATGTTGGTAAACTGCAAGAAGAAGGGGGCAAGCGGTGTGTGATTTTTGAAAATGGGTGCAAATTGGGTGCAACTTTGAAATGCGAGAAAAAGAAAAGTCCCGTAAATCATTGATTTACAGGACTCTTTGTTTGGCGCTTCAGGATGGGCTTGAACCAACGACCCCCTGATTAACAGTCAGGTGCTCTAACCAACTGAGCTACTGAAGCAGGTTTTGCGGTTAAGCGGGTGCAAAGATACGGAGTTTTTCTGAATTGCGCAAACTTTTTGCGAAAAAAATTCATGATAAGCGTATTTTTTTGTAATTTTGCAGCCAATAAACACATTTTTATATGACAAAGAGACGCTTTTACACGTTATTGGTTGTGCTGACAGCCGCTGTGATGACGCTATCGGCACAGAACGTCAAGAACCATAATCTGGAGGTGGCCAAGAACCTGGACATCTTCAATGCCTTGTACAAGAACCTGGACCTCATGTACGTCGATACGTTGGATGCTAACAAGGTGGTGACGACTGGTATCAACGCCATGCTGCAGTCGTTGGACCCCTACACGGAGTACTACCCCGAGGAGAAGCAGAAGGAGCTGAAGACCATGCTGACAGGCAAGTATGCCGGTATCGGAGCGCTGATACGCTACCACCAGCGGCTGAAGCACATCGTCATCGAAGAGCCTTACGAGGGCATGCCTGCCCAGGAGGCAGGGCTGAAGAAGGGCGACATCATCCTGCAGATTGACGATACCGTAATGACAGACAAGCCCGTGGGCTTCGTCAGCAGTCATCTGCGTGGCGAGGCAGGCACCACGTTCCTGCTGAAGGTGCAGCGGCCTACGACGGGCAAGACGCTGACTTTCAAGATTACGCGCCGGAGCATTAAGATGCCGGAGATTACGTATTACAACCTGTGTCCAAACCATATTGGATATATCTGTCTGAACACGTTCACCGGCGAACCTGCAAAGGCCATGCGACGCGCATACTTAGACCTGAAGAAGCAGGGAGCTACGAGTCTGATACTCGACTTACGCGGCAACGGCGGCGGCTCACTGAGCGAGTGTGTCGATATCCTGAACATGTGGATTCCCAAGGACGTCAAGATTGTAGAGACGAAGGGCAAGCTGAAACGGGCTGCCTCGGAATACAAGACGCGCCTGGAGCCTATCGACACCATCATGCCCATCGTGGTACTGGTGAACAACGAGACGGCATCGGCATCGGAAATCACCAGCGGAGCCCTGCAGGACCTGAAGCGAGGCATCGTCATCGGTACGCACACCTACGGAAAGGGACTGGTACAGGTGCCGAACGTGGAACTGCCCTACAATGCCAATCTGAAGCTGACGACCTCGCGCTACTATCTGCCCAGCGGACGAGGCATCAAGATGAAGGAGGGCATCAAGCCCGACGTGGAGATAAAGCCGGACACCATGTCGAACGTGGCACTATACTTAGACCGACTGGACTCTACGGAAGTAATGTTCGACTATGTCGTCGATTACATCCACCGTCATCCCACCATAGCCCCGGCAGCGAACTTCCACCTGACGGATGGCGACTACGCCGACTTCAAGCAGCGCGTCGTCAAGGCGGGATTCACCTACGACCAGGTCAGCAAGAAGCAGTTCAACGAACTGGAAAAAATGGCGAAGTTCGAGGGCTACTACGACGATGCGAAGGCTGAGTTCGAGGCGCTGAAGGCCAAGCTGGACCACCACGACGTAGAGCGCGACCTGGATCGCCACCGCGCGGAGATACAACAGTTGATGGAGCAAGACATCGTATCGGCCTACTACTACCAGGGAGGCATGATGCAGGTAGGTCTGCGCAACGACAAGGCACTGGCTGAGGCAGAGCGCATCTTGCTGACGGAAGGAGCGTATCAGCGTGTGCTCAACCATGAAGAAAAGACTGAAAATGTGGAGTAAGATACGGCGTTTCTGTGTTGCTAATCGTTAAAAGGCAACGCTTGACGTTAATCAATGCAAAAATCAGCCCGTTTCCAACTAGCAACATTTGGAAGTATCGAAACTTTTCGTACCTTTGCAGTGCACACAACTAGTAATTTTAATCTATATTTATCATTTTCCTCAATAGGGAAGCTGTTCGAGAGAATCGCTTCCCTTTTTCTGTATCAGTACCTCTTGTCAAGCGCAAATATGGCTTTCGCCCATCTCTAAAGCTACCTTCTACGATATTCCGACTATAGTCAGCAACGTTTCCGACTTAAGTCGGAAGTACGATAAAGATGGTTTTCGAACTTAACGAAAACAGCGATTGATGATGTTGAAAGCCGCAATCCTCAACTTGTCAACCACTATTGCCAAAACAAATACGGCCATCATCAGGCAAGCGGTATGAAGTACAAACATCGGCAACGTGTCGTTCACATAAAACTCCTTGATGGGAAGAAGATAATAGGAATCGAAAAACAGTGGGTCGCAATGGAACAAATAAACGGCAAAGGCAGAGCTTGCCACCCAATTGACTGCCTTGCTGTGGAACGACAGTTTGGTGAAAAACAGGAAGAAATAGACAGAGCTCACAATGACTATCGGCGACAAATAATCGTAAAGAGAGTCATCACGATGGGTATATCGGATAACAACCATCGACAGGACGGCCGTCAATAGCGTCGAACACGCATAGATAGTCATGTCGTACCATTTGTTCAAAGTGCAGAACCGACTACGGTAGATGCTCATATACCTTGCCAGAAGATACAAGCCGATGAAAGACAAAGGGGTATATCCATAACCGAAGAAGGAATAATCGGCACAAAAGCCGCAGAGCGTCTGAACGGCAAAGAAGGCCAGAAGGACATTCCGGAGCGTCTGCTGATGGGCTGTGGCAACAAAAGCATTGAGGACGGGAGCAAGAACATATAGCACCATATAGGCACTGACAAACCATAGTCCCCTGCGAAACAGCAGAAGTCTGACCCAGCCATTCACTCCCCAAGGCTCTGTCTTCCCAAGGAGCAACAGGCAAAGGTAGATGAATGCGCCGATGAACACCACCTGAAAGACGAGTCCGCAGAAACGCGACACTTTCGGACGAATGCCAAACCACCCCGTGATGAGGATAAACACGTTCACACAGACGATGGCAACGGACTCGCTGAGGAAACGCAGGAAGGAGGACGCAGGACTGCTGGCCACCTCCTCCACAGTGGGAATGCCCAACGCCTTAAAGCCTGCATGAACCATCAGCACCAGCAGCATGGCGATGATTCTTAACAGCTCAAGGCTTGATTCTCGTTTTTGGATGGTGGGATTCATCGTAATATTTGCATGGGAAATCTTTCTCTTCATTTGGCCACAAAATTACACAAAAACTGTGAATTTCCTTCATTTCGAGCGTGAAGATGTGTTATTTTGTCCATTTTCCAATGAAAAATGAGTAATTTTGCAGCCGATTTGAAATACAGTACAGAAGCAATGATAAGATTAGAAAGATTAAAGATATGGTTCCTGATAGCCGCTCTGACCATTTGCGAAACGGCCAGTTTTGCCTCATGCGCAGAAGTTCCCAACGACGGCAAAGTGGCAGAGATTCTGAAGCGAGGCAAAATCCTCATTGGTACAACTGGCGACTACAGACCGTTATCATTCTGCGAACCGAAAGAGCAGCGAGAGCAGAGCCAAGCTTGCTTGGACTCTGCCGAGTTGCGTTTGAGGTCGGCTGTAAGCCAACCCGATGGAACATATTGGGGCTTTGGTATTGATATCGCAAAGGAAATAGCAAGAAGGTTAGGAGTAGAGATAGAATTCATAAAGACCTCATGGCCTACATTGACTGCTGACGTACTTGCAGAGCCTCAAAAATTCGACCTTGCCATTGGTGGGATAACCATCACCGAGACCAGGCGGGAAACGATGCTCATGAGCGACG
>JAEEVT010000054.1 GCA_016291005.1 Prevotella sp.
GGCGACAAATTAGTGACGTTGGAGATGAACGAAAAGTTTCCTGCAGGCTTTGCCGGTGAAGTGGTTTCCGTCAGCGGTTCGCAAGTTACGTGTAAGAAGGTCAGCCTAGAGGAAGTATTTGAAACCTATTATGGTGTCTCTTCCACTTACGGCTATCAGGAGGGAGACAATGCAAGGATATATGACTCTCATCGAGCAGTCAATGCTTTCGGTAACAAGGACTTCAAGCTTGGTACGTTCACGTGGTCACGAAGTTCAGATCTGAACAGCAATATCTTTGGCAGCAGCAATCTTGCCATGAAGGGTAACGCACAGCTTTCCATCGGTATCACACCGGCGTTCCATATTGTCAGCACCCTCATTATAAACAAGGAGGAAGGAACATACTTCAGTGCATGTATTTCTGGTGAAATGAATTTTGAGGAACAGCTTTCTGCCTATGGTAACGTCGAGTGGGCGAACGATTTTTTGGACAACGAGTGGGTGAAGGCTCCCGTTGCCCCACTGACGTACTTCTATGTCAAGCCGGGCTTATTCTTCCGTGCCTCAGCCACTGTCTCTTTTTCAGCCACATTCAAGCAATGCTATACTTTTGGAGCAGCTTTCGACTTCAGCAGCAAGAAGCAGAGCGTCATCAAGCCCAACTGTGGAGGACGCCTTGCCTCGTCAACCTCCGAAGTTGAAGGAAGTATTGACGGTAGTGTCGCCGTGGGTGGCTTTGTTGAGTTGGGACTGACCATCGTCTCCAGCGACATTGACAAGCTCTGCTTCCGTGGTGAGTTAGGTGCCGAACTGGTCGGCAACGGCGTTCTTTATAGTTCCGATGTTGAGTCGGCCAAACGTGAAACAAAGGTCTATGAACGTTTCAAGAACTCTAGCATTGCCCTCAATGCCTTTGTCTCTACGTCAGTCGAAGCCGAGCTTGGCCCGTGGGGAGTTAGCTTCAGTCTACCGTGGAACCTGTCTCATAACATCAAGACTTGGGATTTGGTGCCGACATTCTCTAACACAACGTTTAAACAAAAGGACAATCCTAAAACTTCGGCTGATGCCAGCGTCGATATGTCGGGCGACTGCCTGTTCCCCGTCGAGGTTGGCCTGTCCGTTAGGAAACAAAATGGTGACGAAGCACAAGGCGTTTTTGCCAACACAAAATTCACGAACGGCAACAAGCAATACCAATATACCTTTGCCAACCTGAATACCAGCGAGGACTATACTCTCTATCCCAAGGTGAAACTTTTCGGCTACGAGATGCTGGCCTCGCCGAGTACGAAACAAGTAAAAGCAGTAACTGTCACAACTTTATCAGCAAGCGATATTACGGAATCATCTGTAAAATTAGAAGGGCGAGTGGATGACTATGTCGCTGGACAAGCCGATGGAGAAGTCGGATTCTTCATTAATACCACAGGTAATCCGACTAAGGAAAATGGATCTATCATCTTTGCTGACCGTTTGTCAAATCTTAACAATGGAAAATTCTCTAAAACAATTAATTGGTTAGATTGGGGGGAAACTTATTACTATTGTGCCTACCTATATAGAGATGGAGAATATCAATATGGTGAGCCCCTCTCTTTCACGACTAAAGGATTATCAGAGTTTCCCGTCAAGATAATCAACGTCAAACTGGCTGAATGGAATAATAAGGGTGTAAATCTTGTCACAAACAATGGTGAAGTACACTATAATTACGAATACTTATTATATGTAACAGTGAATACTCCCGGTTGGGAAGGGTGTAGTAAAATTCATATGGGAGCATGGGGACTCATATTTGAAGTTGCAGATGGGTATCAGGGGTGGGGGCATGAACAAAATACTTGGTTTCCTGAGCAAGGCACAGATTGGAAATGGGTCTATAGCAACTTATCCGAAACTACGGTCAAAATTTATGCTTATTTCGAAAGATATGGTGAAATATACTATGGTGAACCGATAATATTCAATCTGTCTTGTCCTGAAACTGGCTCAGATGATTAGAGCCCCTGAGTTTATAAAGGGTAGATTACTGGACTCTACTATCTTAATCCTTTTCATCCCTGGCTTCAGTTCGTCTGGAGTCGGGGATTTTGAAGAGATCACTAGGACAGTTCCGCTGAGCACTATTTGCCTATTTCAAATCAGCTATCTTTACGAATTATGCCATAGGAAGCCTATCGACCTTAAGTGCTCACCAGAACCCCGTGATTAGTAGGATTACTTCCTTATATATAATAATGTGGAGGCCGTTGTGGCTTCCACATTATTGTATAACGGGTGGTAACAATAAACAACAAATGACCCCATAAGCATGGGAAGTTTCTGCACCTTTTTTATTGATCATTTTGCAAAACGCACTGTTTTTAGTGCGATTTTTGTGATTTTTCGCCCTCAAATTAGTGCGGTTTCGAAAAATATTTGTATCTTCACACCATAATTACGATACGTGAAACCTTCTTCTTCAATCAGATGCGGGTTGAACACGACATCACTTCCTCGCCAATCTCAGACTTCCTCATCGCTGATAAATATACCTTTGAGGTGGGGGGCAAGAAGAAAAAACAGAAGCAGATACAAGATGCGGCCCAAGGCTACGTTGTCAAAGATGACATCGAAACAGGCTATGGCAACATCATCCCTCTCTGGCAATTTGGATTGACCTATTAAACGAATGACAACTTGTCCAATTATTTGCTGGAGTGCGTTAAACTTCCGAATTCGTTTTGTTATCTCAACTATTCTGAGTATCTTTGCAGGCAAATAGTCGCAAGAGATGAAACAAGTAAGGCCCAAGAAGAACCTTGGTCAGCACTTTCTGACTGACTTGAGCATCGCCCGGCGCATAGCCGACACGGTGGATGCCTACCCTGAGATACCCGTACTGGAGGTTGGTCCGGGGATGGGCGTCATGACACAGTTCCTGGTGGAGAAGCCCAGACCGTTCAAGGTGGTGGAGATAGACCGCGAGAGTGTGGCGTACCTCAAGGCTACGTTATTTAAAGCTCCCCCCTCACCCATCATCGAGGGCGACTTCCTGCGGATGGACTTGCACGAGGTGTTTGGCGGTCGGCCGTTTGTACTGACTGGCAACTACCCGTACGACATTTCGTCGCAGATTTTCTTCAAGATGCTGGACAACAAGGACCTGATTCCTTGCTGTACGGGCATGATTCAGCATGAGGTGGCGGTTCGCATGGCCTCCGAGCCTGGCAACAAGCAGTACGGCATCCTGTCGGTTCTTATCCAGGCGTGGTATAACGTGGAGTACCTGTTCACCGTCGAACCGAGCGTCTTCAACCCGCCTCCCAAGGTGCAGAGTGCCGTGATCCGCATGACGCGCAACGACGTGACCGACTTAGGCTGCAACGAACAGCTGTTCAAACGGGTGGTAAAGACGGTGTTCAACCAGCGCCGCAAGATGCTGAGGGTCTCGTTGCGCCAAATGATAAAGGCAGACGATGGCGTGCAGAGCGAAGCAAAAGAGAAGCTCTTCCAGCATGCCTTCATGACCCTGCGACCTGAACAGTTGACGATATCCCAGTTCGCAGAGTTGACCAACCTGGTGGAGGAGGCTCTTTCCGCTCAGAACGACTAAGTGTCATTTTGCGGTGTGTTCGGCCACAATTTGGGTGTGTGCGAACACAAACAATTGATTTGCATCAAGAATAAGCCACTTTTTTACAAGAAAAGTAGTAAAAGTCATTGCCAGTTCCTGAAAACTTCCTACCTTTGCATCGTCTTCAAGAGAGAATTAGTTTTTAGGTAAGAAAGAATTAGGATAACCAAAATACAGCGGTATTAGAAAAAAGGTAAAAAGATTAATAAATAAATCGTCAATAGGACATTAGGAAACACTAAGGTAGAAAAGAAAGATTGTAGAAAGGATAACACAGACGTCGGGAGGACGTTTTTTCATAAGAATTAGGTTTTTAGTTATTGATAGTAGAAATGCAGTACACAGGTGAGTTTCCTGCGTGCTGCATTTTTTATTATCAATTCTCAATTTTCATTTTTCAATTTTCAATTTCCTAACCTCTCCCACTTGCCCCAGAACAACCTGGCGAGGAATATCAGACCACGGAATGTCAGTTCGATAGCCATTGCCATCCAAACACCCGGCAGTCCGTAAGTCGAAGCTAAAAGAGCCGCCAGCGTCAGACGCACACCCCACATGGAAAAGAGACTCATGGCGGCGGGCTTCAACGTATCGCCGGCTCCCACAAAGACGCCATTACAAACGATGGACGCCGCGAACAAAGGTTCAGCAAAGGCCTCTATGCGCAGACATTCGCTGCCGATGCGGATGATCTCGTCAACAGACGTCATCACGCTCATCAGTTCAGGGGCAAAGACATACATCAGTACACCCATCAGCGTCATAACTCCCATGCCCAGGCCTACTGACATATGGGCAAACTGCCGTGTCAGCATCCGCTTGCCAGCGCCGAAGCTCTGTCCCACCAAGGTCGTGGCAGCCTCGGCAATACCAAATCCTGGCATATAGCAGAGGCTCTCCACGGTGATGCCTAACGAGTGGGCGGCAATAGCCACCGTCCCCAATGGTGCCACAATCATGGTGCTGACCACCTGGGCGCCACCCATCAACGTATGCTGCAGTCCCATCGGCGCACCAATCTTGAACGCCGTGCTCACAATGTCGGCCTTGGGTTTGAACTTATCCCAAGAGAGCGGGAGGCTCTTTCCCCTCTCCTCGCCCTGCTCCTCTATCCTAAAGATGCCCAGCATCTCGGAGCGCCAAAGCAGGAAGTAGAGCATAAGACCTGCCGTTATCAGCTCAGCCAAGCCCGTTCCCATGGCAGCACCCTTGACACCCAAGTCGAGAACATAGATAAAGAAGTAGTTGAAGACGACATCCATCAGACACATCAGGATGTTCATGATAGAGGGAATCTTCATGTTGCCCGAACACTTCAGCATCGAACCAGCCAAACCCTCCATCTGGAAGAAGATGCCGCAGACGCCGATGATGGCGAAATAGAGCGAGGCATCGTGGCAGATATCCTCTGCGCCGCCCATCCAATGGGGCAGCGGACCGCTGATGATGATACCCGTCAGCGACATGAAGAGGCTCCACAACAGACAGCACACTAACGACTGGCGCAGTACACGACGGGCACGCTTCATGTCGTTAGCACCAATGGCGTGGGCCACCTGTACAGAGAAGCCCATGTTTGCCGCAGACGCCAGACCGCCCATCAGCCACCCTGTGGTCTCAACCACGCCGATAGCTGCCGTAGCCCTCGCCCCCAAATGTCCCACCATAGAGGCGTCGATGAAGAACATCACCGTCGCCGAGATCTGTGCCAGGATAGAGGGAACACTCAGGCTGACTATCAGCCTGAGTTTCTCGCCCTGCGTCATCTCGCGACCTTCGCGGATGTAGGCTAAGAGGTCTGCTTTCTCTTTTTTTGTGGTCACGTCGGGGTTGTTATGACTTTTTTTTCGTTATAACGTTATTACGATATTACGATATAACGATATTTCTTCACTCCGCCTCTAACAGCAACACGCGGCTGGACCAGTCGGTCTTCTTGCCCCAATCCACATCGTTGCGATAAGGCATTTCCAAACCGTGGTTCATGAGGTAGGCACCGCTGAACGACTTACCCTCACAATCGAGAGGCTTCAGGTCGATGCGGTTCAGCTCGCGTACCTTATAATATTTATTAGCATCCAGTCCAGCCATCTTCACTCGAGGCAGGTGCTCGTTCTGCATCGACTCCGTCTTCCACCAGTACCACACGGCCTTGTCTTTCTGGTCGGTGACATACATCATCGACGCCAGACCCTTCTTGTCGTATGGCGACACCAGACGGTAGATGTTGCCGAACTGCACGATGGGACGTATCTCTTTATACTCGCCAATAGCCTTGCGGCAGAGCGCCTTCTCCTCGTCAGTCATGTTCTTCGGCTGAATCTCCATGCCCAAGCGGCCACTCATGGCCACGTCGATGCGGTATTTCAGCGACGTCGTGCGGAAGACAGTATGGTTTGGCGTTGCCGAGATGTGGCTGGCCATGGCGATGGCTGGGAAGAAGTATGAGGTACCCCATTGCATATAGATGCGCTGCAGGGCGTCGGTATTGTCACTCACCCAGAACTCGTCGAACCAAGGCAGCACGCCCCAGTTGGCACGTCCGCCACCAGAGGCACAAGCCTGAATGGTGACATCGGGGAACTTCTGACGGATGCGCTGGCAGACCTTCTCGAAGCCGCGGTGATACTCAATGTTCAGATGGCTCTGGTCCGTCATGGTGAGATACTGCGAACCGTGGTTCATGATGGGCATATTGGCATCCCACTTGATATAGTCTATCTCCGGGTACTTCGTCATAAGGTTATCGACGATGCTGAAAACAAAGTCCTGCACCTTGGGATTGCTGAGGTCGAGCACCACCTGCGTGCCGCCACGGCCCAAGACGGGCTCACGCTTGGGAGCCTTGACAATCCAGTCGGGATGCGCCTCATACAGTTCGCTGGTGGTATTGGCCATCTCCGGCTCTATCCAGATGCCGAACTTCACACCGTTTTTCCTGGCGTCGCGCAACAGACCCTCAATGCCGTCGGGCAGTTTGTTCTTGTCCACCACCCAGTCGCCCAACGAGGAGTTATCGACCTTACGCGGATATTTGTCGCCAAACCAGCCGTCGTCCATCACGAACAACTCGCCTCCCATCGAGGCAATGTCGTGCATCATCTGATCCATGCCCTGCTGGTTGATGTCGAAATAGACACCCTCCCACGAGTTCAGCAGAATCTTGCGCTCCTTGTTGCCGTGAGCCAATTTGTACTTACGACCCCATTTGTGGAAGTTGCGCGACACGCCGCTCAGTCCCTCCTGCGAAAAGGACAGCGCCAGGGCGGGTGTCTGGAAGGTCTCGCCCTTCTTCAGATGGTATTCGGAATTGTCTTCGTTGATGCCGGCAAAGAAATAGTGATACTCCGTGTCGTCGGTGGTCACCTTCAGGCGGTAGTTTCCACTGTAGCACAAGGCGGCACCGATGACCTGCCCCTGGTTCTCCTGGCCCTTGCCGTCGAGCGAGAACATCACCTCGGCATGGTCGGTGTGCGAGTTGCGCGTTCCATCTTTATTGACGATGACCTTCTGACCAGGCGTCAGCGGCTCTTCCACCAAGCGAGACTCGTTGGCCCACGAACCATAGAAGTGGCTGAGCCATATGTCGCCGCGACGAATGGGCAGCATGGCCGAAGCAAAAGTGGTCAGCGTGACAGTCTGCTTCTCGCCGTTCTTGATCTCCGTCCACGCCTCGATGACGTCTTCGTCAACGTAGGCTTTGTAGTTCAGAGTGACAGTGACGGGATAGACGGGGTCTTTCAGCGTGATGCGAGTAACCATCGTCTCTGCTGAAGCAGCGTGTAACGTAGCGACGCCTTCGTCCACTACCCTGCCCTGCTCATAACCCTCGCAGACCAAGGCCGTCGACAGGTTGCCGTCAGCATGGCGCATGGCTAAGGCAGCCTCGGCAGGCGCGTTCAAGCCGTAAGCTGGATAAGCCTCCATCCGTCCGTCGCGCGGCAGTTGCAGATGTGCCAGTTCCTGGGCGCTCAACTTGGCACCATAATAGACATACTTGGGCTGCTTTCCCTTCTCCACTTCAAGCACAAGGCTCGTATTCCTGGTCTCGACGACCACCTGCTCTGCCCGCACCACATTCATGGTCAGACATAGCATCATTGCAAGAGCAAAAAGTTTCTTCATTGCGTTATTGATAGTTAGTCTTTACTTTGTCACGGTCTTTCGTGTCGGCAAAGATACATCTTTTTCCCGAATAATCCTAATTATTCATAATTAGTTATTCATTATTCACAAATATTTCCTATCTTTGTACTCGCTTATGAAGATAGGAAATATTTTTATCAAGATACTGATGCCGCTGGTGCTGGGTGGCGCGATACTCTATTGGATGTATCGCGGCGAGGACTGGCAGACCATCCTGCACGTCATGACCGACGAAATGGACTGGACGTGGATGCTGCTCTCCTTCCCCTTCGGCGTCCTGGCACAGATGTTCAGAGGCTGGCGCTGGCGACAGACGCTGGAGCCTGTCGGCGAACATCCAAGGGCATCGGTCAGCATCCACAGCATCTTTCTAAGCTATGCCGCCTCGTTGGTTGTACCACGAGTGGGCGAGTTTACCCGCTGCGGCGTACTTAGCCGCTACGACGGCGTATCGTTTCCAAAAGCCTTAGGCACGGTAGTGACTGAACGTGCCATCGACTCGCTGCTGGTCATGGGCATCACCGCCGTCGTCCTGCTCTTGGAAATGAGCACTTTCGGCATGTTCTTCCGCAAGACGGGCACCAACCTGCACAGCATCCTGCACGGTTTCTCCCTGACGGGCTACTTAGTGGTGGCTGTCTGCGTCGTGGCCATCCTCATCCTGTTGCACTTCCTGCTGAACAAGCTTTCTATATATAATAAGGTACGCGCAACACTCAGCGGCATCTGGCAAGGCGTCGTCTCGCTGAAAGACGTCCGCAACATCCCACTGTTTACGTTCTTCACACTTGGCATCTGGGTGAGCTACTTTCTGCACTACTATCTCACCTTCTTCTGCTTCGACTTCACGGCCGACCTAGACTTCGGCTGTGCCTTGGTGACGTTTATCGTAGGCTCGATAGCCGTCATCGTACCGACCCCCAATGGTGCCGGACCTTGGCACTTCGCCGTCAAGACCATGCTCATCCTCTATGGCGTGGCCGACGAGAAGGCGCTCTACTTCGTGCTCATCGTCCACACCGTCCAGACGCTGCTGGTCGTAGCCCTCGGCATCTATGCCTGGCTGGCCATCAACTTCACGAAACGAAACGTATAACCCTTAAAACTATAAACATTATGAGCGAAATCAAGAATCTGAAACCAGAATGTATCTGGCGTAATTTCTACAGTCTGACACAAGTGCCGCGTCCGAGCGGACATTTAGAGAAAGTACAGCAATTCCTGCTCGACTTCGGCAAACAGGCCGGCGTGGAGGCCTTCAAGGATCCCGCAGGCAATATCGTGTTCCGCAAGGCCGCCACACCGGGTATGGAGAATCGCAAAGGCATCATCCTGCAGGCCCACATGGACATGGTGCCACAGAAGACGCCAGAGTCCACACATAACTTCGAGACTGACCCCATCGAACCGTGGATTGACGGCGAGTGGGTAAAGGCCAAGGGCACCACTTTAGGAGCCGACAACGGTCTGGGCGTAGCAGCCATCATGGCCATCATGGAGGACAAGACGCTGAAGCACGGTCCCATCGACGCCCTCATCACCCGCGACGAGGAGACCGGCATGTACGGTGCCAACGAACTGCCTGAGGGCGAGTTGCAGGGCGACATCCTCATGAACCTCGACTCCGAGCATTGGGGTAAGTTTGTCATTGGCTCTGCCGGTGGTATCGACGTGACTGCCACCCTGGACTATCAGGAGGTGGATACGGATGCCGAGGATGCTGCCGTCTGCGTTACGGTGAAGAACCTGCGCGGCGGACACTCAGGACTGGAGATCAACGAGGGCCGAGGCAATGCCAACAAACTGCTGGTACAAATCGTACGCGAGGCTATCGCTGAGACTGAGGCCCGTCTGGCCAGTTGGAACGGCGGCAACATGCGCAACGCCATCCCCTTCAAGGCCGAGGCCGTGCTGACGCTGCCCAAGGAGAACATCGCAGCTTTGAAGGAAATCGCTACTGACTGGCAGGACACCTTCAACGACGAGTTCAAGCTCATCGAGCCGCAGGGCATCGAAGTCATCGTCGAGGAAGTGGAAGCTCCGAAGAAGGAAGTGCCCGTCGAGATTCAGGACAACCTCGTCGATGCCATCTTCGCTTGTCACGACGGCGTCATCCGCTTCATCCCCGCCTACCCCAGCGTGGTAGAAACCTCCAGCAACCTGGCCATCATCAACATCGGCGAGGGCAAGGCCATTATCAAGATTCTGGCACGCTCCAGCCGCGAGGACATGAAGGAATACGTAGCCACCATGTTGGAGAGCTGTTTCTCGATGGCTGGCATGAAGGTAGAGACCTCTGGTTCGTATGGCGGCTGGGATCCCAACCCCGACTCAGAAATCCTACACCTCTTATTAAAAGAGTATAAGGAGTTGTTCGGCAAGGACGGCATCATCCAGGTGGACCATGCTGGACTGGAGTGCTCGGTCATCCTGGGCAAGTATCCTTGGCTCGACGTCGTCAGCCTTGGTCCTACGATGAAGTCGCCCCATACCACCTCCGAGCGCGCCCTCATCGAGACCGTCGCACCCTTCTGGGAACTGCTGAAGAAGACTCTCGAGGACGTCCCTGAGAAGTAAAGTATTAAGAAACGAATTATCCTAATTGGTCTAAATTTATCCATAATTTGGGTTAATTAGGATAATTCGTTTCTAAAAAATCTCCTTTTACTTTTTTTCTTTTATTTTTTTTATTAACTTTGCAGCGAAATTTAAACAACAATCATTAATTAATTCAGAAATTATGGACGATTACCCGGCGGATAGTAACAAACGTTAGGCCGGAGGATAGCAGGCAAGACCGCTAATCCTCTTGCCGCATTGAAAATGTAAAAAGGTAAAAAGGTGTTCAAACCTTTGAACTTTTCAACTTTTAAAAACGGATTAGCAACAATGAAGACTTACTGGAACACCCAAGGAGGGTTGAGCCAACTCGAGGAGTGGCAGCCCAATTGC
This sequence comes from Prevotella sp., assembly GCA_016291005.1. Taxonomy (GTDB): domain Bacteria; phylum Bacteroidota; class Bacteroidia; order Bacteroidales; family Bacteroidaceae; genus Prevotella. Next base: position 10,700 of record JAEEVT010000054.1, read on the forward strand.
TGGATACAGGTGACGTGTCCGACAGAAGAAGACCAGCAGATGCTGGAGGAGAAGTTTGAGATTCCCGACTACTTCCTCTCCGACATCAGCGATACCGACGAGCGTGCCCGTTACGAATACGACGACGGCTGGATGCTCATCATCCTGCGTATACCCTACGTCAAGGAAGTCCGTTCGCGGACGCCCTATACTACAGTGCCGTTAGGCATCATCCACAAGCGTGACGTCACCATCACGGTGTGCTACTACGAGACAAATATGATGATTGACTTCGTCTCGTTCCAGCAGAAGCGCGCCGAGGGATTCACCGACTATGTGGACATGATATTCCGACTGTTCCTCTCGTCGGCGGTATGGTACCTGAAGCGCCTGAAGCAGATTTCGATGCTCATCGAGAAGTCCAAGCGCAACCTGGACCGCGGCGTGAACAACGAGAGCCTCATCGGACTCTCACGTCTGCAGGACTCGCTGACCTACTTCAACACGTCTATCCGCGGCAACGAGGTGCTGCTGTCGAAGCTGAAGTTCAAGCTGCAGATTGACGAACTGGACGCCGACCTCATCGAGGACGTGAACATTGAGATGACCCAGGCCCGCGAGACGACGAACATCTACTCGAACATCCTTGAATCGACGATGGACACCTACCAGTCGATTATCAACAACAACATGAACACCACGATGCGTACGCTGACATCGGTGACCATCATCCTCATGTTGCCCACGCTGGTGGCATCCTTTTTCGGCATGAATCTGGTGAACGGCATGGAGTCGAACCCCGTGGGATTTATCGTCGCCATCATACTATCCATTGTCATTTCAGTCAGCGCATGGTTTATTTTCAAACAGAAAAGACTCATTTAATAAACTTTTCGGAAAAAAATTAGGCTGTTTCGGAAATTATTCGTACTTTTGCCGCATGGCTCGTGTGGCTCCCGACAATCGGAGCCCTAGCCCATGTGTGAACTAACCCATATCATTAACTAAAAAATTAGATGATGGACTCTCAAGAACAGGTTCTGGAACAAGAGCAGAACGTAGTAGAAAATGTAGTGGAAACCGCAGCCGAAACCGCTGAGGCAGTAGCAGAAGCCGTTGAAGCACCAGCCGAAACCGCTGAGGCAGTAGCCGAAGTGGCTGAAGCAGTCGCAGAAGTCGCTGAAGCACCAGCCGAAGAGGCTCCCGAGCGCAAGCAGTACCAGTCAAAGAAAGAAGTGCTTGAACGTGTGCGTGAAATAGCCCACGGCGACGAAGCACCACAGAAGGAAGAGGTAGACTACCTGAAGACAGCCTTCTACAAGTTTCATATTGCTGAGCGCGAAGCCAGGCTGAAAGCTTATATCGACGGCGGCGGCGACCCGGAACAGTATCAGATAACGCCCGACGAGCTTGAGGAAGCCTTCAAGGCCGAGATGGGCATTATCAAGGAAAAGCGTCAGAAACTGTTCAAGGAGCAGGAGCAGGAGAAGCAGGACAACCTGCAGAAGAAGCTCAACATCATCGAGAAAATCAAGGGCATGATTACCTCACCTGAGGAGGCCAACAAGACTTTCAAGGAGTTCAAGGCCCTGCAGGATGAGTGGCGTGAGATCAAGAACGTCCCCGCCGAGCGTGCCAACGAGCTGTGGCGCAACTACCAGCTCTATGTCGAACAGTTCTACGACCTGCTGAAACTGAACAGCGAGGCTCGTGAATACGACTTCAAGAAGAACCTCGAGCTGAAGACGAAGCTCTGCGAGGCCGCTGAGAAACTGGCCGACGAACCCGATGTCATCAGCGCCTTCCACCAGTTGCAGAAGCTGCATCAGGAGTATCGCGAGATTGGTCCCGTCAGCAAGGACCTGCGCGAGGAAATATGGAACCGCTTCAAAGCCGCCTCTACCGTCATCAACAAGCGTCACCAGTCACACTTCGACGGTGTCCGCGCCAAGGAAGAAGAGAATCTGGAGCGCAAGACCGCCCTCTGCGAGAAGGTGGAGGCCATTGCTGCCGAGGAGAACAAGGGCAGCGGCGACTGGGAGCGTCACACCAAGCAGATTATCGAGTTGCAGTCCGAATGGAAGACTATCGGCTTCGCTCCGCAGAAAATGAACGTCAAGATCTTCGAGCGCTTCCGTGCCGCTTGTGACGACTTCTTCGGACGTAAGGCAGAATATTTCCGTACGCTTAAAGACAGCTTCAAGGAGAACGCCGAGAAGAAGCGCGCCCTCATCGAGAAAGCCAAGGCCCTGCAAGACTCTACCGACTGGAAGTCGACCAGCGACAAGCTCATCAACCTGCAGAAGGAGTGGAAGACCATCGGCATGGTACCCAAGAAGTTGGGCGACCAGCTGTGGGAAGAGTTCCTCGCCACCTGCAACAAGTTCTTTGAGGCCCGTAATGCCGCCGGTGCCGGCCAGCGTGGCGAAGAGCGCGACAATCTGGAGAAGAAGCGCGACGTCATTGCCCGTCTGAAGGCTGCTGCTGAAGAGGCTGGCGAGGATTTGCAGAAAAACGTCCAGAAGCTGGTGGAGGAATACCAGAGCATCGGCCACGTACCCTTCAAGGAGAAGGACAAGCTCTATGCTGAATACCACGCCGTGCTCGACAAGCTCTACAAAGACCTGAACATCAGCGTTGCCAAGCGCCGTCTCTCAAAGTTCAAGGACAACCTCAAGCAGGTGGCCGAGCGTGGCGAGAATGCCCTCGACAACGAGCGCTCCCGCTTGATGCGCCAGTACGAACAGCTGAAGCAGGAGGTTCAGACCTACGAGAACAATCTCGGCTTCCTGAATGCCTCATCCAAGAAGGGCAACTCGCTCATCGACGAGATGAACCGCAAGGTGCAGAAGCTCAAGGACGAAGTCCAGCTGGTTCGCGACAAGATCAAGGCTATCGACGCCGAGAACGCCACCAAGGAATAAGTCAACAAGGCATAAGACCACAAGAAAAAAGGCTTCCGTTTTGGAAGCCCTTTTTCTTTTTATGAGGTGACAAAGTGTCGGTTCTCGCAGTTATGAGGTGACAAAGATGCCGGTCCTCGCGGACCGGCACCCTTGTTTATTCAGATACGGAAGTTTCGCCCGTCACCACACATCCCCAGGCTGCCGTAACCGTGCCATCCACTTCGGAGCCATCGGTCTTAGTCAGCTTGACACTCTTCAATCTGGCCGTCTGCGCACCAGCATTCGTCTGGAGGGTAATACGCTGGAAAGTCGAACCCAGTGTTCCAGCATCGAAGGTGGCAGTTGTCGTTGCCGAAGTTGCCGACAGGGGAACATACTGCTCCTTATAAGAGTTCTCGGTATCAGGAATCTTGTCGCCGTAGATCTTTATCTGCAACTTGTCGCCATAGACCTTGTCCATCTCCACGGTGATGCTCTTAAAGTCGCTCACCTTGAATTTGCTATCATTCCAGTCGCCATAGAGGAACATCTCCGACCAGTCATCATTATAGTTCACCACGTACTCGAATGAGGCTACGGGATACTTGCCTGAGTAGCTGTCGCCGTGGTAGGCTTTCACGATGCGCTCTGCCAAGTCGGGCTGGTTAAAGGCCGGTATGCTACGGTAGGCACCGTCAGAGAGGCCCATCCAGTAGAAGGTGGCGATGTCAAGCTCTTTGGCCTTCTTCACCCAGTAGTCTACAAAACTGAAGAAATCACTCTTGCGAACATCATAGTCAGTCTTGCCCGCTCCGCTATCCACGTTGCTGGTTCCCCACTCGCCGATGATGACGGGCACCTTCAGCCTGGTGATGAGCTTATCCTTAATATTATTAAAGAGCCAGTCAATGTAGGTAATCTCTTTGCTAAAACCATTTGAGATGTTAGGATAACCGTGTACTTCAACAATCAGATGGTTCGACGCCTTGTCTGAAGGCAACTTAAATTGTTCCACGGGGAGATTAGCATTCGCCGTCCAGTTGCCGCCAGCAGAAGCAGCATAGGTGTTGACAATCAGGTTACGGATGGAATTGTTACCGCCAGTTCTGCGGACGGCAGTCACAAAGCTCTGCGCATAGTTGTTGAGAGCCTCCAACGACTTCTTGGCATAGTCGGCATCAAAAGTACCCACCGAGGTCGGATAGTTCCAGCAGTTCTTGGCATCGAGCATCTCGTTGTAAGCTTCGAACAGCAGGTGCTCGTCGTAGTCCTTGAAGGTCTCGGCTATCTGCTTCCAGATATATTCAAACTTGCTCTTGTTCTGCGCATAGTTGTTTTCGTCAGCCTTAATCCACGACTTAAACGAACCGCCATCGGCACCCGTATCGTGGTGTAAGTTGAGAATGCAGTACATGCCCTCACCAATGACATAGTCCACTACCTCTTTCACACGATTCATCCAGGCGTCTTTAATCTTGCCCTCCGAGTCTATCTCCTGATACCACGTCACCGGCACACGGATGGCACCGAAGCCAGCCTCCTTCATCATCTTGATGAGTTCACGTTTCGTCACGGGTTGACCCCAGCAGGTCTCATGCTCGGCCGTCGTAGTCCACTTCTTCGAGGCATCGTTGGCATCAAGGGTATTACCCAAGTTCCAGCCCACTCCCATCTTCTTGACCGCTGTTGTGGCTGCCTCAAACGTATCTTCTATCACCTCAGATTGCATTTCTGTGGTGAAAGTCAGCTTAAAGGCATCTGCTTTCGCACCCGGCACCGTAACAAATCCCTCAGGAATGTTAATGGTCACCACGGTTTCATAATTGTAGCATTCTAAAAGAATGTCAACCACCTTACCACTTACCGAGGCACTCTTCTTGACAGTCGCGCCATAAACAGTTATCGTCTTACTGTTGTCAAGACTCACCTCCTGGTCATAGGTAATCTGGACATTAACGGAGCCTATTGGAATATCCGTTGCATTGTTACTTGGTGACGTAGAGACCACCTTGGGTGCCTTAGCAGCTGGTGCAGGCTCTGAATCGTCACTACTGCTACAACTGAGCAACGAAAATGATAGCATGATGACTGAAACCATCGTCATCAAAACAGCAAAATACTTTTTTAAATTCATAACTTTACATTTAATATTGTTTTAGTTCGGCTACAAATTTACACATATTTTTTGAGATTCCAAACCTTTCGCCATAAAAAAGTGAATAAATTCCTCCGAAAAGTTACGAAAAATTATTTAGGGCTTACCGTAGTCGAGTTCACGGCGCAAGTAGTGGTAGTTGTTCAGCGAGCCGCGAAGGTAGAGTTCCGTGTCGAGGTTGTTGAGCAGGTTGTAGTACTCTGAGTCATAGACGGTGCCCAATGCCTCGTTCACAGTCATGCCCTCATCCTCCATGAGGTAGAAGGCCAGGTCGGCGATGATGCAGTCGATGAGAAACTTCTGTTCTTTGGTTTCGGGTTCGCGCATAGTGGTGTCGTTTTTTATAGGGTGATGACTTCCACCTTCTTAAGCAGGCTGACGGCCCGCTCGGTAGCGAAGAAGTGCTGGCTGTTGTCCTTCGGGAAGGTGATTTTACTGGCCAGCTGTCGCAGGGTGATATAGCCCTGCTCGAAGAGGCGGAACTGCATAGCCATGCTGTCATCGGCCACGGGACCTATCACGATGTCGTAGTCATGTGTAAAGCCGGTGCGGCTGGCGTGGCGGTTGTCGTTGACGAACTTCGCCCACGCCTCGGTGGGTTTGTCAAACACTTTTATGCGCAACTTCTGCCGCCGTGCCTCCTCCTCGTCGAACTCATAGACGGTCACCGTGGGTATCTTACCCTGCGAGCGGCTACACTTCGAGAGTGCCATGCGCTCGGCTTGATGGCGCAGGTGGGTGAGGTAGAAGCCCTGTCCGAAGTCCTTGTCGGGCAGTCCGAGCGAGAGGTCTATCTCGCCTATCTCCTGGTTGGAACCGTGATAGAGTCTCGTCATGCTGCGTGTCCTCCGTTACGCTTGCTGATGATGTCGAGTGATTCCAGCGTGTCAGAGGGCGACAGCGTGTGCTCCACGTCGTAGAACTCATCGAGATAGTCCATCGCTTTGTGACGGCGCAGATAGCTGTGTGCCTGACGCGGCGTCAGGTGGTGGGCTTCGCCGAAGTCGCGGACTATCATCACCGTGTAGGCGATGCGGTTTTTCGCTTCTCGTTTCTCTTCTGTAGCCATAATTCTCGTTTTATTGAGTTTCGGTTGCAAAGATAGTGCAAATTGAGCGAAATGCAAAATAAATCGCGTTTTATTTTCATTTCCAAGATGCAGCCTATCTTCGAGCGAAGCTCAAAGATACGAACTTTCATTGAAAAAAAACCGAAAGCACAAAACTTTCGACTTTTTTAATTTGTAAGAACAAAGATATATTTTGTTGCATTCCGCAAGTTCGTGAGGATTCCATCATTCAGATGGGTTGAATCCTAATTTCACAATCTTCCCGCCTACTTTTATGATATATACATTTTGTCTGTTCAGTGGGATCTCAACGTTCTTACTTTCCACCTTAACAGAATGTTGCAGCAGTCCATCAAGAGTATAGATGCATATTACATCACCCACATTGGCATCAATTACCTTAATGCCGTAGGATGTTCTTTGCACTTTCACTTGTGAATTGTCCATTTCGTTAATACCAGAACTATTACCTATTGTAATCGTTTTGCGAACTCTCGTTGAGGAATAATAGTTCTTATTGCCGTTTTGTACTGCAACTATCTGGAACGTTCCTTCACCCTTACAGTCCAAATAAGTCTTATTGCCTGCTGTATAGATTTCAGCAATATTCGTCTGATCCATTGTATAGGTAATAGGCAATCCAGAAGACGCCTCAGCTTTCAGTTCAACTTGATCATCAACGGACAGAGCACTCAAATCCTGTTCCCAAGAGATTGTCTGTTCAGCTTTATTGATGGTAAGAATACCAGACGTGTAGGTGAAAGTATAGTTGTCTGCACTTCCGCCTGTTACGTTTATTGGATATGTGCCTACATCTGAAGTCTTTGTAGCTGTGGTTTTTGCTTCTGGCTTTGAAATCAACACCTTATCATCATCGTCACCAACGAATCCGTCATACTTCACTTCAAACACAGGATTCTCTACATTATACGGCCGCTCATAGTTATCAACAGATGCCATTAGTGTTCGTGGCGTTATCGTGAGTGTCGCATTGACGAAAGAAATGGAGTAGTTGGGACTGGAAGTTTCGCCAACCTTTATCTCATAGGTACCAACGCTACTTGTACGAGTTGCTGTCGTAGAGAGTTTTGGTGCAGTGACAAGTACGCTCTCATTTTCACCATTTACGAATCCATTGCATGTATAACTAAATGTTGGATTATCACTATAATATTGCCGAGCTGCATTATTCGCTTTTATTGTCAATGGTGCAGGAGTTATGTTGAGTATACCAGCAGTTATTTCTCCCAAATCATAGTTTACAGGAACGCCATTCACAGCCTTTACAGTATAAGTACCGACTCCAGATGCTTGAGTGGCATCTGTCTGGAATGTTGGACTCGTAGTCCATGCTGGAGTTGACTCATTATTCTTCAAACCATAATAATCTATAGTGAATGCCGGATTCTGTGAACCATAAACTTTGGTGGCATCATTTACTTTAGCCGATAGCGGAGCCTTTGTCACAGTCAATACACCTGGCTCATAAACGAATTCGTAGTTTTTAGCACTGCCGCCACTAATAGCTATAGGATACTCACCCACTTTACTTGTCTTGGTCGCAGTCGTGCTAACAGTTGGAACCGAAGTGATTACACTTTCATTCTCGCCATTAACGAAACCAGAATACGATATATTGAACTGTGGATTTTCTTCACCATATTCTCGACTTGTATTTGTTACCTTTGCAGTCAATTTGGCCGGCTTGACGGTATAGCGATACACAACATTAGCAGTAAACGACTCGTCACCTTTGGTAAAAGTAACGGGAATCCATTCTTTATGATTGCCCACTTCACCATTGAGTGCTGAAAGTGACAGAGAAGCAGTATATCCTTCAACATTATTTGTCCATATCGTATTTGGGGCATGCCCTGTATACTCAAATTCAGTTTGATTGAAAGTAATCATTTCTATCACATGCGCATCATTTATTGAAAAAGATGGTGAAGAATAAGATTGCTTGTCTGGAACATATGTCATAGTTGTGGCAGTCCAATTTAACGGTGCTTTTAAGGGCAAATAAATCAACTCCCGAAGAAGATAACAATTATCAAATGTAGAATGATATGTGTCCATAAATGTATTGACAGATGAAGGTATGATTATTGATGTAAGTTTTGTACATCCTTCAAAAGCATAAAATCCTATTTTTATAATGGTTTCTGGCATAACAATTTTCTCTGCTGTACTTCCATTACCATAACCACCAGGAACAGAAAATGCACGGTCTGATATCTCTGTTACAGAATACGAATAGCCATTATAGTATATAGAACTTGGTATTATATACTCTGATTTCATGTATAAGCTTTTATGGCCATCATCGTTGCGGGCAACTGATGCATTCGCGCCAGAAAGATCGTAATACAAATCACCTATCTGAACTTTTGTTTGTGCCAAACTATTGTTTTGAAAACTTATTGCTGCCATAAACAGCAAAAGCATTATTATCCGTTTCATACAATACCTCATTTTAGTTCAACATGATTAATATCTTGTAAATAAATACTATTATTATCAATCGTCAAGAAACCAACACATAAATGAGGAGGATTGGCTGCTGCCAAAAGATTCTGAACACATACGTCTTTGTATTTTCCGTTATTCATGACAATTCTAACAAATCGTCCTTTGGTTAATTCTGCGATTTGCTCATTTGGCAAATTCCATAATTCATGTTTTGTGATGATGTTATTCATATTCAAGCATACTTTTTATCTTTTCGACAATATCGTTGGGGCACTCAGATTTGCATTGTGCCATTATTTTTTCCTTATCAAAATCAGAAATACTAGCAGGAGACACGTAACTCTCAATATTATAATCTTTCATCGTATGATCATAATGATGAAGAATTGTCCCATCTTCATAAAAGTAGTAATCATTGTCATAGGTTCCTTTCTTCATGGAAAGGTAGGCCCAAATATGTTTCTTGTTCTCTTCCATAATATATGTTTTAGCCGTTATTTCTATTTTCCTCCATTATTAGTTCCTCCAAAATATCTATACATTGACCTATGTCATCGGCATGCTGAAAGTTTAGAGAATTAGCACCAACTTTATTGTCGAATATTTCCTTTATCTCAAAAGGAATAAATGCAGAATAGGAACTTATGTCATTTCTTGCATCTCGAATAGCTTTATCACGTCTTCTTTTATCTCTCGTATTTTTAGCCATTAGATATTTTGTGTTCAATTCTTCTAACCTGTTGTAGACAGTCGTCAATTGTTCCAATCTTGTCATATCTTTAAATATAATAAACACCCTGTGATACCCGATTGGGGGGTGATTGTTAATCCTGGTTTAACTACACAACGAAAAACGTGGGTATCCACCTTCTGCTCGTCTGCTAGTTAGGCCTACCACAGCCCTGCAAGTCGGCGAACAGTGTGATACCCACGAACGATTGCTGATATCCGTAAGTGTGCTGTGAAGGCATGGATAGCCTTCAAGCACACAACGGGATACGTGTTCAGCATTCCCGTGGCATCAAACTCCTCTTTGCCTATGACTTGCAATTGATTGTGGTAGTTCAACTAGCCAATCGACAAAGCATCGTGTGACGCTTTTCCATTATGTGGTGTCCAGCCCTATTGCTCCACCCACCTCAATGGGCATCATTGTCAACGGACTGTAGACAGGGGCAAATGTACAAAGAAATTTCTAATTCTCCAAACAAAACTTCGGAAAAGTAAAGAAAAGGCGCTTGATAGTTACGAAGAAACGTTTAGAACGCCAAAGGAAAACGGAAATAAATGAAGATTTCGGCCGAAAGATTTGGAATAATCACAAAAAGTATCTAACTTTTGCGGATCCATTACCTTGCTCTTACCTTAATTAATATGTTAGGATATTATTTCAATATGGTCAATGCCCATTCTGGGATATCGTCGGTATAGAGCTTGAAGGGCCGGCAATCACGATGAGTACGGCTCGGTGTGCAGTCTGGCTCATGGCTATTTGATGTTTGCGGCAGCCTGCCTCAGTTCTTCGAAGAAACGTTCTGTTGCTTTACGGTTCGATTCGCGTGCATCCTCGGCAGCCTCGCGCATCAACTGTGAAAGAATCTCGTCGGTAGGTTCCTCCATGCTGGTCAGTTTGTAAGTGTCGATGCTCATGTCTGTTGTTTTGATGAATATCTGTAGTTGTCTGCCTGCAAAGATACAACTATTTT
>JAEEVT010000055.1 GCA_016291005.1 Prevotella sp.
AAGCGCTCACCTGTGAGATCCTGACCCTCGGCGCGACGGTCCGCAGTCTGACCGTCCCGGACCGGGCGGGAAAGCCCGTGGACGTGGTGCTGGGCTACGACAGCCTGGAGGATTACGTGAACGGCCGCCGCTTTCTGGGGGCCGTGGCGGGGCGCTTCGCCAACCGCATCGGCGGGGCCTCCTTCGAGCTGGGCGGCAGGACCTATCCGCTCTTCGCCAACGAGGGGAAGAACACCCTCCACGGCGGCAGGCGCGGCTTCAACGAGAAGAACTGGACCGCGGAGGCCGCGGGGGACGATTATGTGACCCTTTCCCTCACGAGCCCGGATGGGGACGAGGGCTTTCCCGGCACGCTGCGGGCCTCGATCACCTACCGGCTGGAGGAGGACGGGCTGCGGCTTTCTTACCGCGCCGTTTCGGACGCGGACACCCTCTGCAACCTGACGAACCACAGCTATTTCAACCTCTCCGGCCACGAGTCCGGCCCCGTGCTGGGGCAGACGATCCGCCTCTTCGCCTCCCGCTACACGCCGACGGACGCGGCCAGCATCCCCACCGGCGAGATCGCCGCGGTGGCGGGCACGCCCATGGACCTGCGGGAGCCCACCCCCATCGGGGCCCATATCGACGAGGACTTCGTGCAGCTCCGGCAGGCCCACGGCTATGACCACAACTGGCTGGTGGACGGCGAGGCCGGGACCCTTCGCCCCGCGGCGGAGGCATACAGCGCGGAGACGGGCGTCACCATGACCGTGTGGACGGACCGGCCCGCCATCCAGTTCTACGCGGGCAATTTCCTGGGCGGCAGCCTCCCCGGCAAGGGCGGCGCAGTCTACGGCAACCGCTGCGGCTTCTGCCTGGAGACCCAGTGCTGCCCCGACGCGCCCCACCACCCCCACTTCCCCGGCGCGCTGCTGACGGCAGGCGGGGAATACAGAACCGATACGGTGTTCCGCTTTTCGGCGGGGGAATAAGGAGTTAGGAATTAGGAATTAGGAGTTATTGCCTGAAGGCAATTTGGAATTAAGAATTATTATTGACGTATTCGCGAGGCGAAAGGCCGTAGCGCTTACGGAAGCACTTACCGAAGTAGCTGACATCGCGGAAGCCCGACTTCCAGGCTACTTCGGTAATGCTGTGTGTAGTGGTCTGTAGAAGTTCTGCGGCGTATGAGAGTCGGAACTCCTTAATCAGGTCTACGGGAGCAAAGCCTGTCTGGTGCTTCACTTTTTTATAGAATGCCGAGCGCGACATGCCCATTTCCTGGGCAATGGTGTCGATGTTGAACTCCGTGTTCGAGATGTTATTGCGGATGATGCGGTGCAGGTTGTCTATGAATTCGTCACCATCGTCGGGCTTCGACGTCAGCTTGGCTAAGCGTTGGCTGATATACACTTCGTTGCGCATGCGATTCATCTGCAGGACGGTACGAACGATAATCCAGGCAATGACAGCAGCCACTATTATATAAAAACAGTATGCCCACCACGTCTGCCACCACGGGGGTAGGATATGTACGACGAGTCGTGCCGACGAGTGTAGTGTGGGGTTAGCATCGTCGATAGCCTCAACGATGAAGGTGTAACGTCCTGACGGCACCTCGTTATAGGAGCCAACACGGTGAGGACCACTATAGCGCCAGTCGCGGTCGAAGCCTTCCAGACGGTAGCGGTAGCTCAGCTGGGCGCGGTTCTGGAAGTTCAGGGCCGAAAACTCGACGGTAAACGAGTTGTCATCATGTGGCAGTTCAATCTCGTCAGTGTAAGGCAATGCCGTTGGTCCCATGTAGGGTTTGTTGTCGGCTACAATACGGACGATGAATGTCCTGTAGTCGGCCTTGCTGGTCTGCAATTGGTCTGGACTGAAGGTCAGGATGCCCTCACGACAACCCATCCACAGATGGCCGTCGGTGGTACAGAGTGCCGAAGCTTCCTCCATGCGAACGTCGGGAAGACCGTCGTAGCGGTCAAAGTTGCGGATGCGTCCTGTCTGCTGGTTATAGCTTGCCAGCCCCACTTCCGTAGCAAACCACAGATGGCCGTGCAAGTCTTCGGTGACGGAGTAGACGACATCGTTACGCAATCCCTCGCGAGGACCTAACGGTTCGAAGGTCGGCACGTCTTTATCGGTGTCAGGCTTCATGCGCTGCAGTCCACCGCCAAAGGCTCCCACCCATAGCTGTCCTTGCTGATCGGTGTACAACGTGTAGATGTCGTTGTTGGCAAATGTTGTTCCAGGGTGGTCTCGATAGGTGGTAAACTGTATCTCCGAAGGTTGGCGGAAGTGCGTGTCGAGGCTGAAGAGGCCGTCGATAGTACCTACCCAGAGACGACCGTCCTTATCCTCGGCCATGTTGCGAACCTCAGTATATTGTCCGTATGCAGGATAATGGTTCAGCCCGTGTTGGCGGTGATAGAACGTCAGGCTGTCGCCCTGTTCGCTGACGAGGTTCAGGCCACCGTCCAGCGTACCTACCCAGATGTGTCCCTTAGAGTCAGCGAAGGTCATATATACGTTGTTGCCGCTGATGGAACGTGGATTGGCGGCATTGTGGCGGTAGTGTCGGAAGGTTGTCGATGCCAACGTATAGGAAACGGTGGCAGGGTTGTCGATGACGACTAAGCCGTCGCCTTTTGTCGAAAGCCACAACCGGCCCTTGGCGTCTTCCATTGTGTGATAGACTGCGCCAATGCCAAAGCGGTTGTAGGGCAGGGTTTGTAATAGTTCGCCACTCGTGTCGTAGAAATAGACGTTACGGCTGCGGGTACCTACCAAGATGCGTCCGTCGCGCAACTGATAGAGACCGCGGACACCAGTCGTGTCGTTGTCGGGCAACGGTATGAGGTGGAACGAATGACGTGGACTGCTGATGCAGAAGATGCCGCTGCTGGTGGTGGTGACCCATAGCAGACTGTCGCGGTCGCGGTATAGACTGGTATACTTGTCTATTCCAGCCAAAGCAGCCATTTGTTCCAGACGGGTGACATGCTGAAGATGCTGGGATTCCTCGTTCTTCATGGCGTTTGCAAGTGCTTGCTGCGAACCTTGTCGCATGAGGAAGAGCCGGTAGTCGCGGCCGATATACGCCGTAAAGCCGTGCGATGATGTAACGATGTCATGTTTCAGTTGGAAAGTCTGCGGTTCTATCTGTCCTTTTGAATCGAAGAGTTTGGTGATGCTGATGGCGCCGTTTTTGTCGCTGTGAGCCAAGAGCAGCGTCTTATCCTTGGTGAGCAGCAGCACCTGACCATCGTCTGTGCGCTGGATTTTTATGACCTGCAGGATGGCGGTATGTTCCTTTAGTTCGTTATAGACTGCATGGAAACATTCCGTCTGGCGGTTGAAGACATAAAGTTTCCAGTCGACAGTCTTCAGCCAAAGCAGACCGTGGGCGTCCTCGACGATGGTCTCAACCTTACGGGGAGGAATGTCGCTGGAACGCTTGGAAACCGACGGGTTGTTGCTGGGAATCTGGTTGAAGGTGACGAACTCGCTGCCGTCGAAGCGGCAGAGTCCGTACCATGTGCCAAACCATAAGAAGCCGTCGCGGTCTTTCAGCGCACACAATACGTTGTTCGACGGCAGTCCCTCGCTGGTGGTATAGTGTTCGGTAATGACAGAAAGTGTTGCCTGTGGTAAGGTAATGACGGAAGGTGTTGCCTGCGCCAGGCCAGCAGCCAGCGACAAGCCGAAGAGAAATAGGGAGAAAAAAAGTCTTCGTACCTTTGTCATGGCGACAAAAGTACGAAGAAAATTTGAAATAAACAAGAAGTTTTCGCTATTTCTGTTTGCCGAAGTCGCGTTATTTCTGTATGCCGAAGTCAGCCTGTTGGGCTTCTACCTCCTGCAGTAGGCGGGCTTTTTCTGAATCTGAGAGCTGAGGTTTTTGGGTGTTGACCTCGTGGTTCTTGAAGTTCTTCTCAGAGTTCCCAGCTGTTCCGTCTCTGCCATCGCACCTCAGCCCGTCATACGCCACGCTCTCTATCTCAAGCTCGGCAGGCGTGGGGGCATGGACGCCAGGATACTGCACCTCGGCCTTGACCTTAATCTTTCCGGCTTGTTTGGTGGAGCGGATGAGGATAGGTGCCGAACCCCATTCTACTGCACGCGGGTTGGCACCGATTGCGGCATCGCCGATGATTTCGCCTTCGCCCTCAATGGTAAAGCGGATGTTTTCCTTGGCTAAGCGGCGAACATGGCCGAGGTCGTCGGTGACCTCACACACCACAACGATGAAGTCGGAACCGTCAGCCACAAGCTGTTTGCCCATCTCGTCGGCATACAGGCGCAGTTTGGTACTGCGGCGCGACGGCATCTTTTCTTCCGTGCAGACTACCTTGCCGTCGATGATACCTTCTGCCACCATCTTTACGTTCTGCCAGTTGCGCTGAGTGTAGCTCCAGTTGCGGGCCTCGAAGAAGTCCCAGGCATCCTTGAACAGCACAACGCCTTTCTCTACAGGTAGCGTCCAGCAATGCTCGCCACCGTACATCGTCAGTCGTACGCTGTCGCAGTTGCTGAAGACCGTCACGTCGCGCTCCGAGAACTGCGTCATCTCATGGGCAATGCTAACAATCGGTTGTTCCGTATGCTGCAACAATGTTGCAGCAAACATCTTCGCCGCTGTCTTGGGTTGGCGGAAAGCGTCGTAGTTACCGCCCCAGTAGGGGTCGGGGTGGTAGCCGCGCTGATGGTCGAAGGGGTGCCACTGGCAACCGCCGATAAACTGCCCCGTGGTCTTAAACAGCTCGTTGGTAGAGCGGGACAGGCTCATGGCCTGCATGAGCATAGGCCGCTCGCCCCAACTGCGTGAAGCACGGTTCAGGTTATTGTGGGCATACCAGTCGTCTACCAGTTCGCCGAACTCGCGGGTAAAGATGGGCTGACGAGGAACGGCGGTTCCGATGGGAAAACCATCGGACACACGACCAGCGTCTTGGGCTTTGAAGTCATCGCCTGGCCAGCCATATACCACGTCGTAGTTATCCAAGACACCTGCCGAATGCATGTCGGCAGCAGCCACAGGACGGTAAGGGTAGGGGTATTCGTCCTTGGTAATCTGTAGGGCTTCTAAGGCAAACTCCTCCGGATAGCGTGTCTCGTTGAGGATTGGTTCCCACATCAGCACACACGGATGGTTGCGGTCGCGACGGATGATGCTGCGTGTGTTCTGGTGTACCTTCTTGTCCCAGCCGGCATCCTTGTTCCAGTACTGCCAGCCTGGGGTTGCTACGATGATGAAAAGTCCCAGTTCATCGCAGGCATCCATGAACGATGGGTCCTGTGGATAGTGTGCCGTGCGGATGATGGTGAAGCCGCAGTCTTTCAGACGTTTGGCATCGCGCCATTGCTGACTGTTGGGCAGGGCATTGCCAACATAGGCAAAGTCTTGATGACGGTTGGCACCAATGAGTTGGTGATAGCGGTGGCCGTTAAGGTAGAAGCCGGGTTGACGACCTTGAGCGTCATCGGTGCGTACGAACTCGAACGAGCGAATGCCGATGCGCGTTGTGCCGCCGTCGAGCGATAGTTTGCCGTCTCTTATGCGCGTACCTATATTATATAAGAAGGGCGTCTCAGGTGTCCATAATTGCGGATTCTTAACCACGATGCGCTGGGTGACGGTGCGCGCCTCTCCAGGCTGAAGGGTCAGCTTGGTGCGTTGCGTTTGTTTTGTTTGTTGCTGTGATACAGCAACAGACGATACGAGGGTGTTTTCCACGGTGACGGTGCGTGGGTGGGTATCGCTGTTACGTACTTCGGTATTGACGAAGACCTCGGCGCTCTTGTCGCTGATGTTGGCGTAGTGTACGAAGATGCCGCCGCCAGCCACCTTGTTCTCTTCCACGGCGTCGGTGATGGCCACCTTGTTTTTGGCAATGAGCCAGACATCACGGTAGATGCCGCCATGATAGGCGAAGTCGAGGGTCATCTGTTTCTTGCCAGGAGGGTAGGTTTTGTCATCGCTGTTGTCGGCGCAGACGGCGACGACAAAATCATCGCCCACACTTAATGGCGACAAGGGAACGGTGATGGGCAGGTAGCCGCCCTCGTGTTCTTTGACCTTTTGGCCATTGATGTAAATGGTCTGCTTACCCATAATGGCCTCGAAGTGAAGGGTGACGTCTCGGCCCATACACTCCTTGGGCAACTGGAAGTGCTTGCGGTACCAGGCAATGCCTTGGTAGTTACGGCAACCGCTGCCCTCGGCAGGCATCAACTGTACGGTATGCGGTGTGCTGACCACTTCCCAAGAGTGGTCATCGAAGTCCTTGGCTTCAGCTCCGGCAATATCGCCCAAGTGGAAGCGCCAGCCAGCGTTGAAGTTCCATACCAGTCGGCCGCTATTTTCCAAAGGGAAGAAACCTGCTACGGAGGTCTGCGCATTTAAAGGTAAAAAGGCAAAAAGGTAAAAAGGTAAAATAACGATTACCTGCCTAAATACCCACCTCTTACTTGTCATTATTATTCTCTTCATTTTGCTTATTTACCGTTTTACCTTTATACTTTTTTACCTTTTTACCTTTTATTTGGGGTTATTATAATCTCCCTCGCTTTGGGAAACTGTAGTAGGGGTTGGTTCCCAGTTGTCCGTTCTAAACGATGAGACGGGCAGACCATCGTGCATGAGGTCGCCCTCCACCCAGTCGCGCCAGGCATAGCGCACAGCAACGGGATGCGGCACTTCGTTGCTCTTGACATAGACGCGGTTACGTGAAACCCATGCCTCGGCGGGGTGGAACACGCGGTCTTCACCAGCTACCTCGAAGTTCTTGCTCTTTGGTCCGTGTTCAAAGTAGACCCACTCTTTGGAGCGGTCGAAGGAGATGACGGCAGTATCGTTTTGGAACGTTACCTCTTTATATACAGCGAAGTCGGGCAGCCCTTTGACTCCGTATGTGTTGCTGAGTGCCAACAATGCCAAGCGTTCTCCCGCCTCGCGCTTCTTGCGCGGATGGATGCCATACTCTAAGCCAGCGTCCATGAGCACAGCCATGCGGGCATTAGTTATCATGCCTTCGGCCTTCATCTGCTGTTCGCGTAGGAGCTGGCTGTCCTGCCAATTGATGAGGCTGTAGTCGTAGGGGGCAATCTGGCAGTAATAGAATGGGAAGTCACCCTGTTGCCAGTCAGCACGCCAACCCTCCACCATAGTCTTCAGCAATGGCGCGTAGTAGTCGTATCGTGGCACATTGTCCTCGCCTTGATACCAGACAGCACCGCGCATGCCGTAGCCGACAAGGGGTTTGAGTTGTCCGTTGTAGAGGGCGGTAGGACAACGTTGCTGGAGTTTCTTCACGTCATCTTCGGTCACTTGTTGGTTTACTTTAGGGAAAGCCTTCAGCCAGTCGGCTTTCATCCATGCCTCGCAGGCCGAACCGCCCCACGAAGTGACGATGAGTCCGACAGGAACGTTCAATGCTTGGCGCAGGGCACGTCCGAAATAATAGGCCGTTGCTGAGAAGTCGCGCACACAGGCACTATTGGCTTCGTTCCACTGGCCGGTAACGTCCCATTCTGGTGACAACGAAGCATGACGCTTGACAGTAAAGAGACGCAACAGCGAGTCCTGACAGTGCATCAGTTCTTCTGTCGTCCCTTCCACAGGCTGGGCCTTGAAGCCCTTCATCTGCATCTCCATGTTCGACTGGCCGGAACAAATCCAGACCTCGCCAATCATGATGTTATTCAGTTCAAGCATTTCGCTACCATCACTGATTGCAATAGAGTAAGGACCCCCAGCCTTTGGCGTCCTTACCTTGACCTTAAAGTCTCCTTTGCTGTCAGCCTTTGCAACATATTCCTCATGGTCCCATGAGGTTATGATGATGACGTCTTTTTTAGTATCAGTCTTCCCCCAGATGTTACACTCCGACTGCTGTTGCAACACCATGTTGTGGTCGAAGAACTTGGGGAGAGTGACCCGTGCATTTAAAGGTAAAAAGGTAAAAAGGTAAAAAGGTAAAAAAACGATTACCTGCCTAAATACCCACCTCTTACTAATCATTGTTGTTCTCTTCATATTGCTTTCTATCATTTTTACCTTTTTATTATTTTACCTTTTTACCTTTATCACTGGTGCTTCTAACAGCCCGGCAGGCAGTAGTCCATCGCCCTTGGTGCGGTACTTGGCGTTAGTCCAGATGCCGTCGTAGGGCGCCTTGCCTTGGTCAGCCCCGCGCAGGGCGTTGTGCCAGGTGTTCACAACTTCTATCTCAAGTTTGTTTTTGCCTTTCTTCAGGGCTTTGGTAATGTCTACTTCATAGGGTGCCGTCCAAGCAATACCGCAGTCGATGCCGTTGACCCATACGTGGGCGATGTCGTGTACCTCGCCGAGATGGAGTGTCACGCACGTGTTACCTTTATATTTAAAGGAGGTGGTATAGCGAGCGTGTCCACTGAAATAGCGTATCTTATCGTCGGCATGTCTGCTCCAGTCGAAAAGAGTGTCGGTATGTAAGGTAATGCCGCTCTCCCTAAAGGTCACTTCCCACCCTTTTTTCATTCTCCATAAGAATTTCTCCTTAGGTGGACGGTGTTGCAGACAAGTGGTGACAGGGACAGGGTGGAGTTCTGCCTCTTGGTCGAAGATGACAAAGAGAGCTTCGTCCGGTTGCATGCTGATAGTTCCTTTGTAGTAAGGCTTCGTCTCGTCAGACAGCGGAAGGTAGATGACAGGCTGCTGACAGTTGCCATTGCGGAAAACAGGTTGGAAGCTGATGGCGTTGCCTGTCTGGTTCGACAGGAAGTAGATATCCTTCTTGTCAGTAGCACGGTGGGTGTAGGCAATACCTTCTGGCAAGATGATGTCAGGACCGATACTATCGATTGTAGAGGCGGAGTATGGTTTGTCGATGATGAGCACACCCTGCTGACGCAACTGGTCAATGCGCGTCTGTGCTTCAGGGGAAACCCGAAGCCACTCTGGGACGACGAGGACGCGGTAATGAAAAGACTGTGTGAGTAGCGCATCTTTGTTCATCGAGTCGTATTGGTAGCCGTGCAACGGGTTGATCCAGTCTTTTAAGTCAAGGATGCCTGCCGAATGGCGCACGCCCACGGGGGATTCAATCATGGGTAAACCATGATTCGCGAGACGTCGTCGTTCTGATGCTACACGTTCAGCACCAAACAATCCTGGTAACATGGGTACGAGGCGGTCAGGCGTCAGTGCGCGTCGTGGCATCTCCTCGCCGGTATAGACGGCGATATCGGTGACCGGCTTTCCTTCTTGCAAGAGTTTCTGACAACGTGTGACATAGTCGACAAGGCCACGCACCTCAGGAAACCACGTCTGGTCGCGCTGGAAGAAGAGTCCGATGCCATCAAGTGTCATGCCAGGTTTTTTGTCGAGCCACGGGTTATGGGTGAAGACATGGAAGAAGAGCCGGTTGATGCCCAAGGCAAAGTTGCGGTCAAGCAGGGGCTTAATACTCGCTGGTGTCTCGTCCCATACGCCGCGCACCTCAGTAAAACCCTCGGCTTGGATGATGTTTTTGCCATAGACATGACCGCCGCTGATGGCGTCGAGCATGTCGTTGGGCTTGTCGTGGGTAGGCGAATTCAGCCAGTATTCGCCCATGGGAACGTCGGCAAATTGGTAATGTTCCATGCCATCGGCCACCATAGTGGGGGCAACACTCTCACAACTCAGCTGGACGCCATACTCCTGGGCACAGTCGCGGACGGTCTGGAAAAAACGCTCGTGCAGCAGTTCATTGATTGTTTGTCGCACGTCGCGCAACACCTGTTCACTCTTGGCGGCACTCTCTAAAGGAATACCCACCATGACAGGCAGCCACGGCAACAGGTCGTAGCCACGCCGCTTCAGAAACTCCTTGGCAAAGTCGTCACTCCAGTTCTGCGAACCGCACTCCCACGAATCGACATGCAGGTATTTGACCACATCAGCATGGGGACGTTCCTTGAACTTGCCAAACCATCCCGCCACTTGTTTGCGGACGGCCTCCGCCGAGAACTTGTCGCACTCCAGACCCTTGGCGCCGCCAGCTGTGGCATTAGTATGCCCTGTGGAAGTATGGCCGATGCGCACTACTAACCAATTGCCTTCTGGTAGTGGCTCAGCTAAACGACCGTCCTTGATCTCTATGCGGATGATGTCGCTGAGCTTCGGACATTCATCCTCTGGCGCTTCTTTGTCTGTTGTTTCTTCTCCTATGCGCCAGACGTAGCCAGCCTTGCCCTCCCATTGGTTGATACGCAGCTGGTCGCTCAGTCGGATGTCCTTCACCTTCAGCACAGGACTCCATTTGGCTGCATCCAAGTCCTCGGCACCAGGCTCTGTACCTTCAGGTGTCCATTCAAAGCGGAAGAAACGGCCTGATGTCTTGGGGAAGGCAAATGTCAGGTTATAGTCCGTGTTCTGCCAACCCTGCCGGGGAGGGGTAAACTCCTTGACGAGTCTGAACTGCCGTCCGTCGTTACTTACCGTCAAGCGTAGCCGCTGCGACTGTAGGTTGTTGCCCGCAGGTACTATCTCCACACTGCGGAAGGTTGCCTCTTCTGGATATTCATATTGTATCCAACAAGGTTTTGAAGCCCGGAAAGTTCCCTTCTCGTCGCGGGTGACCTCTGGCGAGAACGTGATGGTAGGTTGTAAAGAAGCAGGATTGACACACATAGGGCATGATTCAGAGGGAATAGCAAAGCAGGCAATGTCCTCGTAATAGCCTTCGTAACCGCCGGGCTGCATCAAGATATAGCGTTTACCTGTGCCGCCAGTGATGTTGGTAGCCACACTGACCACCTTCTGCATCGACTCCTTGGGTGTTATCCACGGTCCGCCAGCCAGTGCAAAGCCGTCGCAGACGTGGATGCCCATGTCCAGCCCGAGGCTGTCGGCTTGCGCGAAGGAATAGTCTATCATGTGCCAAAAGTTATCACTCAGTGCGTCGGCTTGTCCGTTGTATTCTGGACGTTCCTGAGCTCCGCGGATAGGCATGAGGTAGCAGCCACCTAAGCCAACATCCTTCATTGCCTGAAGGTCGGCCTTGATGCCAGCCTCGCTGACGGCACCATACATCCAATACCAGAAAGTCCAAGGCTTATGTGTGTCGGCACCTCGCGACAAAATCGCGAGGCACAGGAAGAGTGGGAGTGCGGCCAGTCGTTTCATAGCATCCGAGTAATCTGTTGAATCCGTTGTTTTTGCAATCACTCGAAGTGCAAGATAGCCGTAATGTGTCCTTTGCCTTTGCTCCAGTAAGGTTGAGCCGAAGGACCGTTTAGATCGGTGGTGTTCACCTTGTTGCGAACGGCAGGAATGGCCTTGAGGATCGAGATGCCCGTCTCTGGCAGTGTATAGAGAATGTGGTCGCGACCGTCACGTGGTGTGTAGACGCCTATCTTGTCGCCCTGTGTCTCTATGCCAAACAGGCCTTCCGTCGTATTGATCTTCATCCAAGCCACTTTCGAGAAATAGCCCTTGAACTCTGGATATTCCCACGACTCGCCAGGAATGGGGTCGTTGTAGTCGTTGCTCCACAGACCATATTGCGGACCCTCCATGCGGTTCTGCCAGACGCGATATGGACCGTTACCTACCCATTGTTTGCTCTTTACCTGCTGTTCAGGATAGTCGAAGCTGATGCCCATCAGATCAACGATGCCATTAAAGTTATAGGCGACATTCATATAGACCCCACCGTCATTTAAGAAGCGCCAAGTTACTTGATTGATAGAGCCATGCAGGTAGTTAGCCACCAACGTGCTGTCACTGAAAGTAAAGCCGTTGAAAGCGCCTTGGTCGGCATACTCGGTATATTGTGTCTTCTTCTTGAAGGCATCCTTGTCGTCGTGGTTATAGAAACCGTCCTGCGAACGGTCGCTGCGTTTGGCTGCGACAAAGCGGGGGCCATTGCCAAACGACAACTTCCTTCCGTCTATGCTGACACCCATCAATCGACCCGTCTTCTTGCTGAAAGTGTATTGGAGGTTGGCATGTTGCACCAGCAGTTCTTTGTCATCTTCCGTAAACGAGTATTTCTGCGTCAACTCTATGTATCGGTTCTTGACCAGGTCGCTTGTAGGAGACTTTATTCTGCGTGTCCAAGTGAACAGTTCTTGTCCATACGGGTCGATGGCCGTCAATTGTACTGCATCAGCATCAGTCTTCCCGATTTTCAGGGTTCCCCGTTCACCTGGAGCAATGTCTTGGGGCGGGCACTTAACCTCTTTGATGACCTGAACGTCCTTTTCGCCGTAAACAGGCATCTTTAGGAGCTTATAACTGAACTGACATTCCTTCAGGTTGATAAAGCTATAGCAGTTTTGTATCCTAAACTGGTTGCTGTCATAATACAATAACTGTACAGGGCTCCACACCTCTTTAATGGTATAGAACGAGCCTTCTTTCTCCATGTGTGGACCTACTATGCCGTCACTGCCGAAGTTGCCCACAGGGTCTAGGAGTTTGGCTTTGTGCTTTGCGTCGTTGACCCAGTCGGTGCGGAGTACGGCCTGATCCATCAGGTCCCAAAGGAAACCGCCTGCACAGCGAGGATTCGACATCATCAGCTTCCAATAGTCCTTGAGTCCTGCACCGTGGCCACCGTCGTAAAGGCCATGCAGGAACTCGGTGGGCATGAAGATTTCCTTCTGCCGCATATAGTCTGCCGTCTCGCCCCATGAACGATAGTGCTTGGTCTCAAAGCCGTTGCGGTTGGCCCACGGGTAAAGCACCACACGCTGCTGGGGGTCCAGCTTCGTGAAGACAGGTTCCAACTCATAGTTAAAGCCGCCTTCATTGCCGTTGCTCCAGAAGATGATGCTGGGGTGGTTGACGTCGCGTGTCACCATCTCCTCGACAATCTGACTGCCTACAATAGTTTCATGTGGCTTGTGCCAGCCGGGTTGTTCGCATTCAACGTAAAGACCGAGCGAGTCGCAGGCGTCTAAAAACTCTGGGTCGGCAGGATAGTGACTGAGGCGCACGGCGTTCATATTCATGCTTTTAATGAGTTGCACATCTTCGATGTTTTTCGCTTTCGACAGCGTGCGGCCAGTCTCAGGGCGGAACGAGTGGCGGTTGACGCCCTTCATGATGACCTTCTTGCCATTGATGAACACGCCATCGTCGTTACAACCATAGACATGAGGTGATGTTGCCCCTCTATCCCCTTGAGAAGAGGAGAGTGGCTGCGCATAGCTATGACGATATTCTATGGTACGGAAGCCGAACTTCTGGCGCTCAATATGGAGAGTTTTATCTTGTGCATCCTTTAGCGTGAAGACTGCGGTATAGATGTTGGGAGTCTCAGCTGTCCACAGTTTAGGGTTTTTCACGGTGAAGTCCACTTTGGCTTGGTCGCCGCTGATGGCAAAGGGAGAACTTTTGCCAACCGTCTTCCCATTGGCGTCGATGATATCGACGCACACAGAACAGCCCGAGAGCGCACGGCTTAGGAAAACGTCACTTTGGAAGCGGCCATCCATGCCAGCATTGATAGCCACACGGTTGATGTTCTGCATGGGTTTGGCTACCACAAATACGGGACGCCAGATACCGCCGAAGTTCCAGTAGTCTGCGCGGCGCTCGGCGAGGTTCACCTGAGGGTTGGTACTCTCCTTCAGTACTTCTACCTCTAAGCGGTTCTTTTTCTTGGGTCCGAAGAAGACGCGATCCGATACGTCGATGGTATGTCGTGTGAAGCCTCCTTGATACGTGCCATTACCAGCCTTGCGACCGTTAATCTGAACATTGCATTCCGTGAAGACGGCCTCGAAAATCAGCTGTATCTGTTGCCCTGCCCACTCCTCAGGCAGTGTAAACTCCGTCTTGTACAGGCCCTTCTCGTCGGCAATACCTTCTGGTGTGGCCTTGCCGTAGAAGCGCATGCCGTACTGGTAGGTGCCGAAGCCCTGCAGTTCCCAGCACGACGGTACGCCAATCTTGGTCCATGTGCCACTATTCTTTGACCCTTGGTCAAAGTGTGGCGTTGCATTACGGCCATCAGAACATTGGAAGTCCCATTCCACCATGTCGTCACAGCCATGTCCGCTCAGATACAGACGCTGGGTCTCTTGCGCCTTAACGGGGTTCAATGAACAATAAAGAAGAAACAATAAACAATAAAGAGTCCGTCTCATATTTAGCTATACATTATTTATATATGAGACGAATAATGCCCTGCATTGTCATCGTCAGGAGGTTGTTCTATGTCATACAGACATTTTTTTCCGTAAATGATGACACGAACGAGGTTAAAACGTCTTAATGAACGTAAAACTATATAGTGTACAACTACTTAATGAATTATTTTGTACTAAAAAGATGCCTGGTTGTTGGGGCTTTCCTCGCCCTTACCGTTTGGCCGTATACTGTGTTAGCACAGCAGCGCTACCGTGTGGCTGCCTGCGATTGGATGATGCTGAAACGCCAGAAGTTAGGAGAGTTTCAGCTGGCCAAGGATATTCAGGCTGACGGCATCGAGATGGACATGGGCCCGCTGGGACAGCGTGTGATGTTCGATAACAAACTACGTGAGGCACACTTCCAGCAGCTGTTCCGCAGAACAGCCGATTCGTTAGGCATCGAGGTGCCGTCTTTGGCAATGTCAGGCTTCTTTGCCCAGAACCTGCTGAAGCGCGACAACTACCTTGACCTGATTGACGACTGTCTGCTGTCTATGGACGTGATGGGTGCGAAGGTGGCTTTCCTGCCTTTAGGCGGCAGTGGCAAGGAGTGGCAACAGGCTGGCAGTGAGGACCACCGCGAGATGGTGAGTCGTCTGCATCAGATTGGCGAGCGTGCCAAGAAAGCAGGCAAGGTGGTTGCCATCCGTACAGGACTCAATGCTCAGGAAACCCTTTGTCTGCTAAAAGAAGTCAAGAGCAAGGGCATCAAGGTCTATTATAATATGCAGGATGCCGTCGATCAGCATCTCGACCCCTGCGAAGAGTTGCAAATCCTTGGTTGCAAGAATATTGCACAGATACATGCCTCGCTGACAGACAGCGTGACGTTAGACAAAGACCCTCGTATCGACCTGCACAAAGTCAAGCAGACCCTTGACAAGATGCACTGGAAGGGGTGGCTTGTCGTAGAACGCTCCCGTAACGCCAAGGATGTCCGTAATGTCCGCGGCAACTTCGGTACCAATGTGGCGTACCTGAAAGAGATCTTTCAGAAATTAAGAGTTAAGAATTAGGAATTAAGAATTGTCGGCTTTGCCGATTAAGAATTGAGAATTAAGAATTAAACAAAATAAGTTAAACTAAATGAAGGATTTTATGAAGAAGAATCAATTCTTTACGTACAGTAAGATGTGTACGCTGGCCTTTGCTGGTGCCAGTGCACTCTTTCTTGCTTCGTGCGCCAAGGATGGCTTTGACGACGAATCGTTCGATAGTGGTGTGACGAATGTCCAAGTGGAGTCCATTTCCGCTGAAAACATCAACGTTACGTCCAGTGCCGACGGTAAGACGCAGACCTTCTCTTGGCCAGTAGTCATGGGAGCCGGAGGCTATCGCGTCAAACTCATCGACGTTGGCAATCCAGAAGAACCCATCATCAACGACAGCATCGTTGATGGTTGCCTTGTCACTTGCAAACGCGAAGAGGACGTTAACTACAAGCTAACCGTCCTTCCCTTGGGTAACGCCAAGAAGAACAACACGGATGCTGGTACCGCTACCGAGAAGATCTTCTCGACATTTACGCCGACTTTTGTCACCATTCCTGCTGGTTCCAACCTGAACGAGTGGTTTGCTGCCAACCCCGTACCTGACGACAGCATAGGCGTAAACCTGAACTACGATTTAGAGGGTGGCGCACAGTACACCATCAGTGGTGAGCTTGACTTTGACAACCATTGGGTGACTCTTCGTTCCAATAGTAAGTCCAACCCCGCTACTATCAAGTACACCGACGCCACGTCATGCATTAACTTTGCCGCTCCCTTCAATGTGAAGTATCTGCACTTCGACTGCGCCGCAATGTCGGAAACTAACGGTGTCTTCGGCTTCAGCAAGAACCCCACAGGCGAAGTAAAGCCGGAAACAAGCTTTATTGTTGTCGAGAAGCCGACAACTTTCATCAGCAGCACCTTTGACAATGTCAATGGCTACTTCCTCTGGGACTGCCGAAAGGATGCCAAGGTGGCCTTCAAGACCGTCCTGATTGACAATTGTGTCGTGATGCTCACGCCGCCGAAGGTTGTCAACCAGGCTGTCATCTGGATTAACAAGAATGGTTTCATCAATGATTTCTCTGTCGTTAATTCTACATTCTACGAGGCTGAGAGCTGTACTGGAGACTTGAAGTATTTTTATCAGGCTGGCGGCTATCGTGCCAAGGACATTGGAGAGGCTACCAACTCTGTCTCTTACGCCAACTGCACCTTCTACCGTATCGGATGGAACGAGGGAGAGTTCGGCAACTACAACGCCATGAAGGGTAAGGCCGAGTCTTTCTGGAGTATGAAAGACTGCATCTTCGTGGCTTGCAGCAGCAAGGGTGGTGTACCTCGCCGCTTCTTGGCTGGTTCGGCATACAGCGCAGGCAGCAGCAATGTCACCTTTGTCCATAACACCTATATGCAGGCCGATGGCAGCTTCGATCCTGTAGGCAACTACGACACCTCAGGAACTCAGATTGAGGAAGACCCGCAGTTTGCCAATACTGCTGCTGGGGACTTTCATATCAGCGGTCCCAAGCAGGTGTCTCTCAAGACCGGTGACCCAAGGTGGCTCCCCTAAAGGAATTAAGAGTTAACAATTAAGAATTAGGAATTCTATGAAAAAATATATCAAAACCTTATGCCTCGGAGTGATGCTGACGTTCTCGGTATCGGCTCAGGCACAAAACCAGACCGTGACGGGTCAGGTGCTCGACGAACTCGGCGAGCCCGTCATTGGTGCAACGGTAACCGTGGCAGGAACAAAGACTGCCACTATTACCGACATGGATGGTAACTACAAGATTTCTGCGCCTGCAGGTGCAAAGGTCACCATCAGCTATATCGGTTATCTGCCCCAGACGGTCAAGCCTGGCGGCACAGTAAAACTTCAGGAAGACCGCCAGAGCCTTGACGAAGTTGTCGTCGTGGGTTACGGTGCCCAGAAGAAAGCCCACTTGACTGGTTCGGTGGCTACCGTCGACATGAACGATGTCCAGGACCTCGCTAATGGTGGCCTGGCCTCGTCACTCGCTGGTCTGGTCAACGGCCTCTCTGTCGTTGGTGGTGACGCACGTCCTGGCGAGAATGCCACGATGCGTATCCGTGACGTCAACTCCTTAGGTGAAGTGGGTACCAACGCCCAGTCTCCCCTCTACGTCATCGACGGTTACATCTATCCCAACGATGTGAATGTAGGAAGCACCTATCATAACCTCGGTGAAGAAGCCTTCAACAACCTCGACGCCTCGGAGGTGGAGAGCATTTCCGTGCTGAAGGACGCCTCGGCAGCCGTCTATGGTTCACGTGCTGCTAACGGTGTCATCCTCGTCACCACGAAGAAAGGTAAGATTGGCGCTCCCAGCATCAGCTATAGTGGTACCTTTGGTTTCACCAACCAGGTGTCTCGTGCCAAGATGCTTGACGCCTACGACTACGGCCGACTTTACAATGCTGTGACTGCTGCCGATCCAATGAACACCAGTCTTAACCACACCACAGCGCTCTTCCAGGCCGACGAGCTGGAAGCCATGAAGAGCCTGAACTACGACCTCCTCGACAAGTACTGGGAGACGGGAACGACGATGCGTCATGCTGTCAACGTCAGCGGAGCCACAGAGAAAGTCAACTACTTTGCGGGTATCTCCTACTTCGACCAGGACGGTAACCTTGGAAAACTGGACTACAACCGCTGGAACTACCGTGCTGGCGTCGATGTCAAGCTGAGCAAGTCTTTCTCGGCCAACCTGACCGTCAGCGGCGACTATGGCAAAAAGAACAAGCCCCTGCTGAAGGTTGGTGGTACTAATGCTGAGAAAGACTACAACCTCATGCTGACACGTCCGCGCTATATGCCAGAGTACGTAGGCGACTACGCTATCCCAAGCTTCGGACCTTCCAATGCCGAACGTAACCAGAACCAGCGCTACCACTATGCCCTCCTTCAGGATAACGGTGACTTCAGTAAGTCGATGTCCTCGAACATCAACATCTCTGCAGGTGCCAGCTATGACTTCAGCTGGTTGGAGCCTTTGAAGGGTCTAAAGCTCAGCTTCAACTACTCAAAGAGTATCACTACCGACAAGACCAACGAATTCGGTACCGCCTACGTCCTCTACACCATGCAGAAGCGCTACGGCAGTGGCGAACACCTCTATAATCCCACATCGGGCGACGACCCCGGATATGACTATCTGAACTATACCAACTTCAACGGCATTTCCTATTCCAACGGTAACTACTCCAGCCGACAGATGGTACGTACGGATAACTACCAGATGAACTTCACCGTCAACTACGCCCGTGACTTCGGAAAGCACCACGTCGGCGCTCTCTTCTCCATAGAGAAGTCAGAGACCGAGAGTGAGTTCAACATCGGACAGGCCAACGAACCCTTCAGCTTCTCTACCTACCAGTCCAACTCTACGAAGGGTGCCCAAAGCACAACGTTCAACCGCGCTGAGAGCGGTACGCTGTCATACATCGGACGTGTCAACTACGCCTACAGCGACCGCTACCTCTTGGAGGTACTCGTACGCTCCGATGCCTCTACCAAGTTTGCGCCAGAGAACTACTGGGGTACATTCCCCGCAATCTCCGCTGGTTGGGTAGTCAGCGAGGAACCTTGGTTCCAGAACATCAAAGCCCTCCAGTGGGTTGACTTCCTGAAGCTCCGTGCAAGCTGGGGTCTTACAGGTCGTGACAACCTCACACCGTGGCAGTGGCTGCAAATCTATACGCTCGACAAGAACAAGAGCATCGTCTTTGGAGAGGGTACCAACATCGACCCAAGCCAGAACACGCGTATCTCTATCAACAAAAACACCTCAGCTGTCAACCGCGACGTACACTGGGACAAGTCTTACAAGACCAACATAGGTCTCGACTTCCAGGTACTCAACAAGCGACTGGCAGTTAACGTCGAGTATTATTATGAAAAGAACCGCGAGATGCTCATCAACCTGGCACAGAACGTTGCCTCACCCGTAGGAACACAGTCGGCTTCCACCAACGCTGGTGAGATGAACAACTGGGGTTGGGAAGTCGGAGTAACATGGCGCGACAAGATTGGCAAGGACTTCAAGTACCGCATCGGACTCAACACCGGATATCGCGACAACGAAGTGCTCATCATGGACTTCGAGGACGACTACATCTATCGTCAGATTGTCGCTGGCGGACGCACAGACATCGGTACCTGGGGTATGCAGTGCATCGGCATGTTCCGCTCATTCCAGGACATCGAGGAGTACTTCGAGAAGTATCATATCACCTCTTACATGGGAATGACAAAAGACAAAGTCCGCCCGGGTATGCTGATTTATAAGGACGTCCGTGGCGCCTATAATGCAGAGACGGGAACCTATGCCGGACCTGATGGTGTCGTCGATGCCAACAACGACCAGGTTTGTCTCTCCAACCGCTCTAACCCCTACGGATTTACCATCAATGCAGGAGCTGACTGGAAGGGCGTTTCTCTCACGGCACAGTTTGGCGCATCATGGGGCGGATATACCCTCATTCCAGCTGAAGCACGTGGCGTAGCTTCTGGCTCTAACCTCGAATTCTACAACATGCCGTCATTCTGGAATCCTGACAACATGTATTCCTATCAGGATGTCTATGATGGCAGCGGAAATATCGTTGTCAAGGAAAACCGCGATGCAGAGTATCCTAACCTCGCTTACGGCATCAACGCCAACGCATCAAGCTTCTGGAGAGTCAGCGCTGCAAGCATTCGACTGAGCCGTCTCACGCTGGCCTACACATTCCCCAACAAGTGGTTCCAAAAGATTGGCGTCAAGAACGTACGACTCAACGTCACGGGGCAGAACCTCATCAACTTCTACAACCCCTATCCCGACAAGTTCATGAACCCAATGGCTGGAGCATACGGCAAGTATCCTAACCTCCGCAAGTGGACAGTAGGCGTGAACCTTTCGTTCTAATTGAAAATTGATAATTGAAAATAGAAAATTATGAATACTATAAGTAATAAAATAGGGAAGAGGCTCTTCGGCGCAGCATTCTTCATTCTTATTTCTTCATTCTTCATTTCTTGTAGTGACCAGTTCCTACAGGACAAGAAGAACTACGACCAGGTGGGAGCAGAGGTCTACAACGACTACGACGGAGCTAACGGCAGACTGAACGACCTCTACGGATGGTGTCTGCCTAACGTAGCTAACATGTCCTGGAAATATCCTTCAGCTGGACTTAACGACGCTGCAGGAAAGTCCACAGAGGAGTATGTCGGATTCAGCGAGTTCGTCGACCCAGAGAAGACGATGTCTTCCGACGGATCTACTGCCGTCTCAGTTCCCGACTATTTCATGGGACAGGCCAACAACATCCAGGAGGCTGTCTATGGACGCATCCGCAACATCAACGACTTCATACGTGGCGTGTCGGAGAGTACGCTGGCTGAAAGCCAGAAGAACATCATGCTCGGACAGGCCTACTTCTTCCGCGCTTGGTGCTACTACAACCTCGTCAAATGGTATGGTGGTGTACCCATCGTACGGGAGGTCTTAGACCCCACCGAGGATGCATTCATTCCGCGTGCCACAACAAAGGCTACCGTAGAGTTCATACTCGAAGACCTCAACAACTCGGCCCAAATGCTGGCATCGGAGACGACCAGCGGCGGATGGAAGGGCAGCGACGACTACGGACGTGTCACCTCAGGAACGGCGCTCGCACTCAAGGGACGACTCCTGCTCTGGTGGGCAAGCCCCATCTTCAACCGCGCCAACGACCAGTCACGCTGGCAGACGGCATA
>JAEEVT010000056.1 GCA_016291005.1 Prevotella sp.
TCCCAGATTTTCGAATAGCGGATACCTACTGCACTGTAATACATCATTCTGATATTTAAGTTGATGGTGCAAAGGTATACAAAAACCAAATAGCCCGCAAGGCGTCAAAGCGGATACGCTTACCAAATCGATATAAAAAATTGTAAGTTGCGATTGCTTGCCACACTTCGACCTTTAGGTCGAAGAATGCCTATTCTCAAGAAAACCTTCAGAAATCCTTAGGAAAAGGTGTTGCTCCTTTGAGAGTGGCATTCAGAAATCACGTAGAAAAGCTGTTGTCCCAGGGTGTGGGACACTCAGAAATCACGTAGAAAAGTTGCAGAAGTTGCCGTGATTTCTTGAAGAAGTTGCCGTGATTTCCTGAAGAAGTTGCCGTGATTTCTGCAACTTTTCCTAAGGATTCCTTGTTGCTCCAGGGGGTGGAGCAGTCAGCTTTCCTAAGGACTTTTCAGATGGCAGAATTACGCATTTGATTGTTGGTTCCAAATATACTGCATTTGTTTTTGTCATTTTTGGCCGATTTTTGCCACTTACTGCCATCTCCCACCAAACTGCCACCACCCGACGGAGCCTTTATTTACTGGCATTTCAGCGGCCTGGTGGCAGTATGGCAGTAATTTTTGCAAAACTTTTTCATGCAAATAGAGCTTTATGTCGGATAAATATGTTACCTTTGCGGCGTGAACGCCTATCGGCTAAAAAAGGAGATGCTTATGAAAATGACAGAGCAAGAATTAAACAAACGTGTGGAGTGTGCGGTTGAGAACTTCATGCAAGGTTACGGATGTTGCCAGAGTGTGGTGGCGGCATTTGCCGACCTCTATGGTTTGGACGAGGAGATGGCCAAGCGCATTGCTGCTGGTTTCGGCGGTGGGGTTGGCCGCATGCGCATGATGTGCGGCGCCGTATCGGCATTGGTTATATTGGTTGGACTGGACTGCGGCCAGACAGAGGGCTCAGACCGTGAGGGCAAGTCGGCATGCTATAAAGTGGTGCAGGAACTGCTGGCCCAGTCGAAAGAGGAGAACGGTAGTCTGATTTGCGCTGAGATATTGGGAATAAAGGGTCATGAGAAGGCCGTATCGAGCTATGTTGCCTCGCCGCGGACGGCAGAATACTACAAGACGCGACCCTGTGCAGAGAAGGTTGAGAGTGCTGCGCGCATCTTTGCCAATTATCTTATAAATAAGATTTTTTAATATTTAATTCTTATTTTTAATTTTTTTTCGTACCTTTGCAGCCAGAAACAAAAACTGCAAGAAATGAAGAAATATGTAATAGGCGCCGTGGCGGCCTTTATGATGGTGTCGTGCGGCGAAAAGAAGTTCCATGTAGAGGGTAATATTTCTAATGCGAAAGACTCGGTAGTCTATTTTGAAAACCTCTCGCTGGCTGGTCCTGAGGTGCTCGACTCTGCCAAGTTGGGAGATGACGGAGCGTTTCGTTTTGCCGGCGCATCGAGCGAGGCACCAGAGTTCTATCGCTTGCGCATAGCTGACCAGATTATCTCGCTGTCCATCGATTCTACGGAGACAGTGACCATCAAGGCCCAGTATCCACAGATGGCGTCGCAGTATGAGGTGAGCGGTTCTGAGAATTGTGCCAAGATCAAGGAGCTGGCCCTGTTGCAAATGAACCTGCAACAGCGTGCTATGGCTGTCAGTAAGGATATGTCGCTGAGTGTCGACGAGATGAACGACAGCGTGATTTCTATGATCAAGGCTTATAAAAAAGATGTGAAGACGCGCTACATCTTCCCCGACCCAGCAAAGCCCTACGCCTACTTCGCCCTGTTCCAGACAATGGGTAACATGCTGCTGTTCAATCCGCGAACCGACCGTGACGACATCAAGGTGTTTGCTGCCGTGGCTACCAGCTGGGACACCTATTGGCCTAATGCCGAGCGTGGCAAGAACCTGCACAACATCACCATCGAGGGTATGAAGAACGTTCGCACCCTTGATGCCGAGAACTCCCGGACCATTGATGCCAGCAAAGTAGAGGTGGCCGGACTCATCGACATTCCCCTGCCTGACAATCACGGCAAGACACGCCACCTCACCGAACTGAAAGGTAAGGTGGTTCTGCTCGACTTCCACGTTTTTGCCATGGACGAATCGCCAGCCCGCATCCTCTTGTTGCGCGAACTGTATAATAAGTATCATGCTCAGGGACTGGAAATCTATCAGGTCAGCCTTGACGGCGATGAGCACTTCTGGAAACAGCAGACGGCAGCACTGCCTTGGATTAACGTCCGCGATGCCCGGGGCATCAACTCTCCAAATCTGGCGCTTTACAATGTGCAGGGCGTACCTGAGTTCTTCCTCATAGACCGCACCAACACCATTGTCGGCCGTTCCCAGACCATCAAAGACACAGAACAGGAAATCAAGAAACTGATTAACGGTTAACATGAATAGACGAATGCTTTTTCTCGCCGTTTTGGCGGTATTGGCAACAAGCCTCCAGGCTAAGGTTAAGTTGCCCCATCTTGTCAGCGACTATATGATTATCCAGCAGCAGACTGATGTGCGGCTGTGGGGGTGGGCAAAGCCTGCCAGCAAGGTCGTTGCAACAACGTCGTGGTCTGACCAGCGCAGTGAGGCTAAAGCCGACAAGGACGGTCGCTGGCTGCTGACGGTGAAGTCGCCGAAAGCCAGCTACACGCCACTCTCTATCACCTTCGACGACGGCGACGGACAGGTAACTATTCATCAGGTATTGGCCGGAGAGGTATGGGTCTGTGCCGGACAGTCGAATATGGAAATGCCCGTCAAGGGCTTCTGGGGCTGTCCTGTGGAGGACTATAACCAGGTTGTCATCGACGCGGCTCATCATGCTGGTGTGCGCAGTGCCAAGATACCCAGCATTATGCGCATGACACCTCAGGAGGATGCCGACACAAAATGGCTGGACTGTTCACCGGCCACCGTGGGCGAGTTCTCGGCTACGGGCTATTTCTTTGCCCGCGTCATGCACCAGGCCTTGGATATTCCCATCGGCCTCATCGAGGCGAACAAGGGCGGCAGCCGAGTGGAGAGTTGGCTGACCAAGGAGAACTTAGAGAAATACACCCAGGAGCCTACCGACTCTGCTGGCATCGTGGCCTTCAAACCAGAATACGACTACCTGCGCGGACTGCTCTGGGGCAATGGTACTTTTAATCCTATCTTGAACTATACCGTCAAGGGCATCCTGTTCTATCAGGGTTGTTCGAACATCGGCGACCCGGGAAACCAGTATTCCGAGCGTCTGAAACTGCTGGTTGAGCAGTGGCGCAGCCAGTTCCGACTGGGCGAAATACCGTTCTACTTCGTACAGATTGCGCCTTTTGCCTACGATGGCGACAACGTCAACGGCCTTACTGGCGCATTGCTCAGAGAACAGCAGCTGCGTGCCGCAGAAATCATTCCCAACAGTTCGCTGGTCTGCACCAACGACCTGGTCTATCCTTACGAGATGACGCAGATTCACCCCACGCAGAAGCGTCAGGTGGGCGAACGCCTGGCCTGGACAGCCCTGAACCGCGACTACGGCTTCGAGCAGGTGCTCTACAAGAGTTCACGGTATAAGGATATGACGGTAAAGGGTGACACGGTCTTCATCCACCTGCAGGACAACTACCATGCCGATGCCCCCTACGAGATGATTGAGGGTTTCGAGGTGGCTGGCGAAGACCGCGTGTTCCATCCCGCCAAGGCCCGCCACTATTGGCGACCCGGTGGTGCCTATTGGGACGAAGCCATCATCCTCACCAGCGAGGAGGTGAAGCAGCCCGTTGCCGCACGCTACTGCTTCCGCAATTTCCTGTTAGGCAACGTCAAGAACGGTGCCAACCTGCCGCTCTTCCCGTTCCGAACGGACAACTGGGGAGAATAAAGTTTATAGTTTTATAGTTTATAACTTTATAGTTTACAGCTTTATAGTATATAAGTTTATAACTTTATAGTTTACGGTTTACAGTTTATAGTTTAAAGATTATAGATTGAGGGTGGAGCATCCGTTAGAGAAATTCAGATACTGTCCGGTTTGTGGCAGTGCACATTTTGAGGTGAACAACTTCAAGAGCAAGAAGTGTCGCGACTGCGGGTTTACGTACTACGCCAATCCGTGTTCAGCTACGGCGGCATTCATTGTTAATGAAAGGCAGGAGATGCTCGTCGTCCGTCGCGCCAAGGAGCCTGCCAAGGGTACCCTCGACCTGCCAGGCGGCTTCGTTGACATGGGGGAGACCGTCGAGGAAGGCATGCGACGTGAAATAAAAGAAGAGACGGGGCTCGACGTGCAAGACATCCGTTACCTCTTCTCCTCACCTAATATATATATGTATAGCGGCATGGGCGTTCACACCCTCGACATGGACTTCCTCGTTCCCGTCAGTGGCGAACTGCCTGCCATCAGCGCGGCCGACGATGCCGCCGAAGCCTTCTGGCTGCCTGTCAGCGAGATTAATCCTGCCGACTTCGGCCTTACCAGCATACGCAATGCCGTCATCCGTTTTCTAAACAGTCTGCCCGAAGGATTTTGAAGAGCTTGTCGCTGGGGCGTACCTTCTCCGGGACGCGGAAACTGACACGTGTCCCCTGTTGGGCCGTCTCGACGGCACTGGTGTCGTCGTGAATCTCATCGACGGTGACGTAGAGGGCACCTGTGGTTGGTCCGGTGATGAGCATCTTGTCACCCACGGAGAAGGTGTCGGCCTCGACGGTAAACTCTGCCACGCCTAAGCGTGAGAAGTACTTGACTCCCTTGCCGATATACTGTTTACGCTCGGTGGCGTTCGAACCATAGTTCTTGTTCCACTCACCCAACTGCTGTCCTAAGTAGTAGCCGTCCCAGAAACCGCGGTTGAAGACAGTAGAAAGTCGGCGGTCCCACTCATCCTTCTTCGAACTGGCGGCGTGACCTTCCGGACTCTCTCCTTCGCTTAACGTCCCGTCTTGCGACGTTGCTCCTTCGTTAAACGTCCCGTCGAGGACGCTCTGGATGGCCTCCTTGTAGCATTGCACCACGGTGAGCACATATTCCGGACCTCGCGCACGACCTTCTATTTTAAATACGCGCACGCCGGCTTCCATCATCTTGTCGATGAAGCGGATGGTCTTCAGGTCCTTGGGCGACATGATGTACTTGTTGTCAACCTCCAACTCCGTGCCCGTCTCGCGGTCGGTCAGCAGATAGGAACGACGGCAAATCTGCATGCAGGCGCCGCGGTTGGCCGACCGCCCTGTGTTGTCGAGACTCATGTAGCACTTGCCGCTGACGGCCATGCAGAGTGCTCCGTGACAGAACATTTCTATGCGCACCAGTTCGCCACTGGGACCGCAGATGTGCTCCTCCTCTATCTGACGGTGAATCTCCGCCACCTGGTCCAGCTTGAGTTCACGGGCCAGCACCACGACGTCAGCAAACTGGGCATAGAACTTCAGCGCCTCAATGTTAGAGATATTCAGTTGCGTGCTCAGGTGAACCTCCATCCCTACTTTTCTGCAGTAGGTCATCACGGCAATGTCGCAGGCTATCACTGCCGAGATGTCGGCCTCGCGGGCAGCGTCCACTATCTGGTGCATCAGGGCGATGTCCTCGTCGTAGATAATGGTGTTTACCGTCAGGTACGACTTTACGCCGTGTTCACGACATGTCGCGGCAATGTCGCGCAGGTCGTCTATGGTAAAGTGGTTGGCCGAATGCGACCGCATGTTCAGCTGTTCTACGCCGAAATACACCGAGTCTGCTCCCGCCTTCAATGCCGCCGCTAACGAGTCGCGACTCCCCACCGGCGCCATAATCTCAAAGTAATTCATTCAAATCATACTTGCAAAGATGCAATTTAGCGCGTGTCAACAAACTCGTTTGATTGGCCGAGCGTGAGCATCTTCGCCGTTTGCAACGGCAAAGATAGGCATAATTCTTGAAACCTGCAAACGTTTGCGAGGGAAAGTTATACCTATTACTTGTTTATATAGAATATTTGCAATACTTTTGCAGCGGAAAACCAAAACAAACAAACATCATATCTATGAAGAAAACAATTCTTTTGGGCCTTGCAGTCATCTTCTCTCTCGGCGCTATGGCCGATAACACGAAGATTGACGCAACAGAGCTTGCAAAAATCACGTTCAATGGTAATCAGATCGTTCTACACTACAAGAACGGAACACAGCAGACCGTCGATGACATGGAGACTGTGATAGTCGATATGTCGTCAGCTACAAGCATTGAGGAGCGCATCGCCGTCAGCGAAAAGGCAGGCCTCGAGGGTAAGGCCGTCTACAACATGGCCGGACAACTGGTCGGCAACAGCACCGCACAACTCACTAAGGGTATTTACATCATCAACGGAAAGAAAGTAATCATTAAGTAAAAAGGAGGAGCATAGCAATGAAGAAACTGACAACAATTCTCTCCCTGATGCTCCTGATGATGAGCATCGCTGTGAATGCACAGACTTGGGACTTCACCAAGACGCCTGCTGGTGACGTGACGGCCTTGAAGGCTGCCACTACCGAGTGGACTTTTACCGAAAATAATAACCGCTATGAGAGCAAGATAGCCATCGACGGCGCCATCAAGGCCGGCGGCACGGAACTGGAGATGACCCAAGGTCTGACCGTCAAGGCTGCCGAGAAGAAGATCCGCATCGACGTGGACAACCGCCTGCAGCTGGCTGGTAAGAACATTCCCCTGACCACACCCGCCCTAAAGAAGGGTCAGGTGGTGACCATCGTTTGTGCCTCAACGGGTAACACCGCTGTCACCTTCGACCAAATAACCAACCTCTCGGGCATCAGCGGTCTGTCGGCAGCCGACAAGAATACCGAACAGACCGGCACGGGTACGGTAACGGCCGACGGCGTTGTGACGTTCAACTGCTCAGGCGGTTCCATCAACGTCTATAGCATCAAGGTCGAGGGCGAGGGCGGCGGCACAGACCCCGTACAGCCCGGCGATGACTATTCCGTAGCTTCTAACACACAGGTGAACCAGGCCATCCTGACGCTGAAGGACCAGAGCCGTAAGTACTATAACACCGACGCCGTGAGCAGCATCGACTTCGACGGTGCCAACGTCACTGTCAACCAGAGTGTCGGCAACTTCACCTATCAGGGCAACGTCATGGAAATCAACTTCCGCAAAGCTGACACCAGCGGACAGGGAGAGATTGTCAACCCTGAGGGTGCCGTACAGATTACCGAGGCCAAGGGCTGGTTGGAGTCGGCTTACATCAAGTTCCAGAAGATGGACGGTGCCAAGAGCTATAACGTCTATGTCCTGGGAGTCATTTATAATGAGTACACCAAGATAGATCAGCAGTTAGTGCGCGACTATGGCAACTATGGCCGTGCCGACGTCGTGGGACTCCCCGCAGGAACATATAACATCAAGATCGTGGCTGTCAATGCCAACGACGAGGAGATTGCCTCTACAGCCAGCGAAGCCACTGGTCTGGAAGTCAGAAGCTACAATCGTGATGGCTATGCACATTACAATACTAACGAGGGTATTGGTGCATACAACAACGACGGTACGCTGAAAGAGGGCGCACGTGTTATCTACGTTACCAAAGATAATGCCAAGACTGTTGAACTGAGCATGAACACCGGCAACAAGAACGGTGAGGAAGTCCGCGTCGGCATTCAGGAAATTCTTCAGGCCTACGAGAAGGGTAAGGAGACACGCCCTCTGGCCATCCGTATCATCGGTCAGCTGAAGAAGGCCGATATGCCTGAACTGGGTAGTTCCGCCATCGGACTGCAGGTCAAGGGCAAGGATCAACAAATGAACCTCACCATTGAGGGTGTAGGCAACGATGCCACTTTCCACGGCTTTGGTGTACTTTGCCGCAACTGCCAGTTTGTAGAACTACGTAATTTCGCCGTTATGATGCATCCTGAGGATGGAATTAGTTTCGATACCGACAACTTGCATATCTGGGGACACCACCTTGATATCTTCTATGGTGAGAACAAGGGCGGTGATAAGAGCAAGGGCGATGGATCTTTCGACGTAAAAGGCACGCTTTATGCAACAGTTAGCGACAATCACTTCTGGGACAGCGGCAAGTGCAACCTGAACAGCAATAAAGATGAAGTGGACTTCGTCACATACCACCACAACTGGTACGACCACTCCGATTCACGCCATCCGCGTGTACGACTATCAAAGCACCTGCACGTCTACAACAACTACTACGACGGCAACGCCAAGTACGGCATTGGGGCTACCATGGGATCGTGCGTATTCTCTGAGAACAACTACTTCCGTAACTGTAAGAACCCTATGCTTATATCTATGCAGGGAACTGACACCAAGATGGGTACTGATGAGAAGGATGCTCCGACATTCTCCAAAGAAGACGGTGGTATCATCAAAGCCTTCGGTAACATCTTGACAGGCAATTATTCCTTTGTTCCCTACTCAGAAACTAACAGCGTTCAGTTTGATGCCTATGTGGCTACAACCCGAAACGAGCAAGTTCCAGCCAATGTAGTGACCTACCACGGCGGAACAGGCTATAACAACTTCGACACAGCCAGCGACTTCTACAGCTATACGCCAGATGCTGCCGAAGATGTTCCCGCTGTCGTTACCAGCCAATACGGTGCCGGACGTTGTGAGAAGGGCGACTTCCAATGGACATTCAATAATGATACAGAGGACAGAAACTACGAGGTTATCAGCGAATTGTCGAATGCTCTGAAAAACTACCAGTCGAACCTCGTGGGCATCTTCGGCGGCGAGCAAACTGGTGGTGGCGACCAGCCCGGCGGTGGTGACCAGCCTGGCGGTGGTGACCAGCCCGGCGGTGGTGGCGATCAGCCTGAGGGAACCGTCATTGCAACCTTCGATGGTGCACCCTCAAGTACTATGTTCACTGTAGGCGGAAGCTATGGCGACGGTAAGATTACCTACAACGGCACTTATCTGAAGAAAGGCGTCAAGCTCGACTCAAAGGGAAGCATCACCTTCACTCCCGCCAAGAAGTATAACATGACCCTTGTCTTAGCAACAGCCAAGACTGGCCGCGACGTCAGCCTCAACGGCGTCAAGACCACCGTCAGCGGTACCGAAAACACGGAGGGTGCCTACTACGAACTCCAACCCATAGAGCTCACCCCCGGCACCGTCTATACCCTCACAAAGGGAAGTGCAGAGTCTATCGTCATGGTCATCAAACTGGAACCAATCGAGTAACAAGGATAACACTACTACAAACTAACTACTAAGACGCGAGCGGGCGAAGCACCAAGCTTCGCCCGCTTTTTTAGATGTGTCATAGAGTCTAATCTTTGCTGACTATCCAAGGATAGGTTGCTCTGTCATCGTCGGTATTCTCTTTCACGCTGTAGGCTGAGGCACACCAGCTGTCCTCCGGACGGACAGCATATTTTCCGCCATAGAGTTCATAGGTACCAACCACGGCAGAACCTTGCAATCTTCCTTGAATGGTCTTGTTGAAATATCCGCCATAGATTATAAGTTTGCCAGGGCAGCCATTACTTGTGCCATGAAAGATGGTCTGATAGTTGCCACTCTGGATGATATATTCATGGCCGTCGGTGTAAATACCGTTTTGTACTGTCAGATTCTCCAGAATAACAGTTCCTTTGAAAAAATCGACCCAGCCTCCCATACCGTCTATGGCATTGTCATAATAGCTATCGCCACTTATCGTTCCATT
Source organism: Prevotella sp. (assembly GCA_016291005.1). GTDB lineage: Bacteria > Bacteroidota > Bacteroidia > Bacteroidales > Bacteroidaceae > Prevotella. The sequence goes on from JAEEVT010000056.1 coordinate 9,683, forward strand.
CTTTATCGTAACACTTTGACCGACAAAGTCGTTCCGTAAGTTAATGTGATAGAGAGTATATCTATTCAGATCTACAATACCATTACTGCGTGAAATCACAAACTCATGGACACCAGTGCTGATGTCAGAAGTGAACTGTAATACAGGATTGGCATTGGACTCGTTATTAAAGGCGGCAACCTGTGTCGACCAGTCAGAGCCGTTGCATGTATATAATTGGGGATAAGTGAACGGATTATGTCTTATAAACGACTCGCCGTCGTTCAAGTAATCCGAGCCGTCCCAGTAGACGGTGCCGCCGATGGTCAGCGTTCCGCAAGTACCATTATCATTGCGTTTACCAATACAACGAGCAGTTGCAGAACCATTAGTGGTACTTGCTGTTACCTGTGTTACAGTGTTTGCAATTGTGATGTTGCCGCAATCTCCTTGGTAGCCGCCGCCGATACCAGCTGAAGCATTACCACCTCTGGCAATTAAGGTACCTCCTATAATACTGATGTTGCCGCAGGTACTTTTATAGCCTTCACTATCATTATAACCACCACCGATGCCGGCAGCACCATTACCTCCAGACGCAGTTACGTTACCACCCGTGATGTTTATATTGCCACAGGTTCCATCCCTGCTGCCTCCGATACCGGCACAGCCATCACCTCCTGTAGCGGTGATGGTGCCGCCATTGATAGTGATGTTTCCGCACTGGGTGAAGCTTCTGCCTCCAATGCCACAACCATAGCCATAGCTGCTTGCATTAAGCGATCCCGTTCCATTGATGGTGAGCGTTTTGTCTACAGGTACACTAATGCCGGGATAGTCCTGCTGGAATCCATTTACGGTATTCTCGCCATTGAGGATGATAGTAGCATCACCATTACAAGTAATACCTGCCCACTGGTAACTGTCGTTATTCGTACCATTGATGGTTACGCCATCAAATGTCACCGTTGCTCCGTCAGCAATCGAAATCTTCACATTTGAGCTAAGGGTTCCATACAGTCTATAGCCATTCTGTATCTCACAGTCGGAGTTGATTTCAGCAAGGTTAATTGAGCCAACGGGTTCGGCTTTCATCTTCACTGTGACTTCATAATATTGGCCGTTGGAGAACGACGTGTTAGACTTCGTATAAATATAAACTTCGTCACCTACTGTAGCTGTCAGGGTGATAGTCTTGTCTGAGAAGCCCGGAATGGCGACGTAAAGTACGCCAGCGCCATTGTTCGGGTCTGAATAAGTGTCGGCGGGGACATCGGTCAGTGTGGCAATGTCGCCCGTGCCGTCGCTGACCGTCAGAGCTGTGGGGCTTAGCTTCGTCGTTCCGTCGGACTTTTTGATGAGAGTAAACTTCACGATGGCCTGCTGGTTGGTGAACGTCGTGGTTCCGCTGACGTTGATATTGCCATTCGTTACACTGGCTACGGTGATGTCGGCTTTGGCGTAGTCGTAGTTCTGGGCAATGTTGCTAAGAGTACCCTTCTGTCCAGCATAGCTGATGTCGCCTGTTTTGGGGAATTGTAATGTTAACTTGTCTCCAGCTGCTATTTCTACTCCAGAGAGTTCACCGCTCAGATTGGCTGTCGCGTCATTGGCATCAGGTACAAGCGAGCCTGTGGCCCAAGTTGAGCCTTTCTTCACATAGACATGCTCAGACGTGGCCCACGTGGCGGTGAGCGTCTTGTCGCTGAGCGTGAGGGCTCGCGTCGTAGCATTGCCGTTGCCCTTACTGGCCTTAATGGTCATGGTGTACGTACCCATAGCAGATTGCTGAGGCTGTTGCTCTATAGCATCTTCAGAGCTGGAGCAAGCAGTAATTCCCATCGTGAGGGTCGCTGCCATAATCAGCCTGCCCGTAAGTGTCATCACTTTCTTCATCATTGTTTCCTCCGTCTTTTATTCCCAGTTTAGTTCTTCAGCTGTGCCGTAGCTCTCGCGCTTTCCGCTCACACCACTCTCAAAGTCACTGTCCATCAGCAACCGTCTGAATTGAAGCTCGACAACCTTCAATGCGGGCTTCGCATACACTCTTTGCTCTTGTTTCATATTCATGTATTTAATTAATTATGCAGTGTTGGTAATAAATTAGTCTATTTGGCGACAAAATTAAGAAAAATATTCCGTATCAACAAATGATTCGGGCGAAAAAGTAAGAAACATCGGCTTTACAAGCCGAAAAAATACAGATATACACATAATACATGTATTTTCGTAAACTCCTCGTGTACCGTATACGTACCTATTTTATCCGTGCGTATATATACGCTCGGTACGCAAGGAATCTATAAAAAACAACTGTATGTCTGTATAAGTGTATTTGCCCCCTGGCTTACATAGTGCAAAAAACCTTAGGAAAACCTTCGGAAATCCTAAGGAAAAGTTGCGGAAATCACTGCAATAATTGCAAGAAATCACGGCAACTTCTTGAGGAAATCACGGCAACTTCTTGAGGAAATCACGGTGATTTCTTGAGGAAATCCTTAGGAAAACTGACGGAAAAGTATTGGAAAAGTCGACCATCTCCTCAAACCTATGTATGACAGATGACACTTGTGACACATAGTTTCTAAGAGTTTATCGCGTACCGCATACGCGCGGTACGCGAGGAGTTTGTAATTCTTGCTGTCATCTGTCATATGTGTCATCCGGAATGTGTTGTTTTCATACGTTGTATTAGCCCTTCAGCTTTCAAAATGCAAAGATACAAAAATAAAACGCGAAATGCAAGCTTTTTGCCGATTATTTTTCCATGACTCTTACCTTTTTACTTTTTTACCATTTTACTTTATGATGATCTTACGGCCGTTCACGATATACAATCCCTTCTTCGTGGGTTTGGCGTCAAGCTTGCGGCCGTCGAGGGTGTACCACGCGGCATTCTGGCTCCCCTCCTTTTGGAGGGGCTGGGGGAGGCTGCTGGTCTCTACTTCACCGAAGGTAAGCACGAACTCGCGGGCGCTGGTGCCGTCGCTCAGTTCGAAGTATGCGCGGCAGGCGCCGATGCTGGGCTTGTTGTCGCCGTCGGGCTTCGGCCAGAAGAGTTGGTTGTTGGTGCCGAGGAGGAGGATGCTCTGGTTCTCCGTGGTGTACTCCTGCCAGGCGTAGGTACCCTTGAAGCTGACCGTGCCGTCTGTGCTGGGCTGTGTCATCCGGGCGATGGCGTCGGCGCTGTTGTCAATCGTGACGTCCTGGAAAACGGGGTTGGTGATGTTCTCACCCGTATTGTCCCACTTCACGATGAATGGCGTGCCAGCAAGAATCGGTTCTGATGCATTGTCGAAGTTCAGTGTCAGCGTGCTGCCGCTGAGTCCGGAGTCGGACGGACGGAGCACCTTTGCCTCCACATTGTTGCCACTAAGCGGTCCGCTGGCGGTGCTGACGTTGAACGGCAGGCACAGCGTGTTCCAGTCGCCGTCCTTGTAGAGGGTGCGGCCTTGGAGGATGGCGGTAGTCTCAAATTCGTCGAGGGCGGCTACCTGGGCGCTGTTGTCAGCGTTGTCAGTCAGGAGGAGGGCGGGCTTCAGGGTCTTGCCAGCGAAGGCTGAGAGGGCGTCATCGGAAAGAGCGTTGCCGTCGCCGACTGCGTAGTTGGTGCCTTCATCCTGATCTACGAGTGCCTGACCTTTGACTATCTTCACGGTACCTCCAGCGTGGTACGACGAGGCCTTGATGCGGTCTTTGGCGGTAGTCCAGCCAAGGGTGATGTTGCCAACGGCGCTGATGCCATCGGCGTTGTTTCCGGGATTTCCACCCTGTGCGTCGAGTTGTCCGCCGAGGATGTTCATATTGTTGTTTGCTCCGATGGCGATTCCATATTCACGTGTAGCGCTGGCAGTAAGCTTGCCGCGGCTAAGGGTGACGTTGCCACAGCCCGTTTTTTCGGTACCGTTGACAACGAGTGCATACATCCGCCCAAAGAAAGTATTGGTCAGAAAGACGTCACCACCGTGCTGAGTGTAGTTGCCACGGTCAAAAAATATGGTAACAAGGCTTTCGCTGTAGGCTTCAAGCCGTCCGCTCTGGTTGGTCTGACCATAGATGGTGAGGTTGGCGCCAGTTTCTGCCGAAACGGCATAGGTGTTGTAATCGTTCTTGGGCTTGACACTCATCTTCTTGCCGTCGCAGAGGATGAGGTGGATGTCGCCGTCGAGGTAGAGGGTGTTAGTGTAGTTGATGTTGACATTGACGACGTACCAGCCCTGGTCGAGCGTGCCGTCGTTGTCGGTATCGACGTTGTTGGTGAGTTTGTCCTCAGATCCGTTGAGTACGGTGAATTTCTCGCAGGAGGCCTCGTTGCCGTTGGCATCGATGTAGGGGATACTGAAAGCCACTGCTATTCCACTGAACGTGACGACGACATAGCCGTTAGGCTGCGGGGCGGTATAGTAGCCCATGTAACTGTTTTCGCACTGCGCCAATGAACCGACACTACCGCCTACTACGTGTGGGTCGTTTTCGTACCATGTCACGCTTATTACTGAAGCACCGGCGGGAACTTCGACATATATACGCGTCGAACCTTCCTCTACGCTTACTAAGTATTCATAGCCTTCCGGGTCGGTGTAAACGGTAAGTCCTCCCCACGCCGTGGTGGCGTTGGCTATGATCATGATGGTTGCTGCGATGATGGTGCGCAGGGCGCTGCAGCGGGGGTGTAATAACTGTCTCATATTCTCACTTAATCACGACCTTGTTACCTTTATAAATGTATATGCCCTTCGGTAATTTACCATTTGACAATTTACCATTTACAATTTTCCTTCCGCTCAAGTCGTACCACGCGGCAGCCTGGCTCCCCTCCTTTTGGAGGGGCTGGGGGAGGCTTGTCTCTACATCATCAAAGTTTAGTACGAACTCGCGGGCCTCGGTGCCGTCGGTGAGCTGGAAGTATGCGCGGAAGGCACCGATGCTGGGATAGGTGTTGCCGTTGGGCTGTGGCCAGTAGAGGGTGTTGTTGGTGCCGATGAAGAGGATGCTCTTGTTCTCCTGGGTGTACGATATCTTCTCGTAAGTTCCCTTGAACGCGCCGCCCGTGAAAGTGATGTCAGTAGGCGTCGTACTGCTAATGACGACGTTGCTGAACACGGGGTTCGTGATGTCTGCTGCTGTCGTTGTCCACTTCACAATGTATGGCTTGCCAGCCTCGATACTGTTGACCTGCTTGAAGTAGAGATAGAGCGTGTTGTCCTCAACACCCGTTTTATGTCCGTCGTACGAGTTATCAACGTCGAGCTCCATCACCGTGGCACCTGCTAGCGGGCTATTGCCAATGGAGGACACGTTGAACGGCAGGCAGAGTGTGTTCCAGTCGCCATCGCGGTAGAGCGTACGGCCAGCAAGGTCGACGCGGGGATGATCTATGTCAGCAGTTTGAAGGATTTGGCTGTTGAGACCGCTGAAGTCACTGTGGTCATAAAGGGCGATGCCAGGAACGGCACCGTCGTTGTCGGATTCATCACGACCGTTACATCCATAAACCGTGTAGTCTTCTTCTGGTTCAATTGCGAAGTTGCTATAATAGTTGCGAAGAGGGGTTCCTCCATAATTGTTACCGATGATGGCACCGATATCGTATGTAGCGGGAAGGCGGACGCCAAGTGCCAAGTTGTCGTTCAGGGTGCGACCATTTTCACCTGCGATACCACCGTATTCTCCACAGTACGTGGCACCATTCTCGATGGTGAGCGTAGCAGCGCTGGTACAAGCGCTGACGGTGCCCAAGTTATTCCCCACTATGCCGCCATGACAGTAGGATCTGGATTCTGTGGCGCGGATAATGACGGTGCTAGTGACGTGGCAGTCGGTGACGGTGCCGCTGTTGTTGCCCACGATGCCACCGGTACTGCCTCTACCAGTGATGTCAGCATCGGTAAGGATGACACCGCTGATTACTGCATTACCGGTATGACCGAAGAGTCCCTGTTCATCTTTGTTTCCCTTACGGATACGGATGCCGCTGACGGTGTGTCCGTTGCCGAGGAAGTGACCACTGAATTTGCCAATAGCTTCGAAGTTGCTCTCTGTCTCGCCGAGGCCAGCATAGTCGAACTGTAGGTCAGCGACTAACTTATACCACATGGTAGCGTCTTCGTATCGTTGGCCGTCAGCATCCTTCGCACCAGTATTCACACGCCCGGCAAGCAGCATTAAATCATCGCAACTTTGAATGAGGTAGGGGCTGCTCTCAGTACCCTCGCCTGCCCACTCGACAAAGTCGATAATGTCAGTACCAACAATGACAGCTTCCGCAGGCATTTTGAAGCTGTTGCCGATGAATTTTTTACCGTTCAGAGTGTAGTAGGCAAACTCGTTCGTGGCAGTCACTTCAGGAAGTCCGCCGCTGAGGGTGATGATAGTGCTCGCAAGGTAACACGGCGTGTCGTCAAAGGAGATGACTGGCGTAACAGTGGTAGTGATGCCGGCGGCAAGTGTCAATGGATAGACGGGTATGGTTGTGAATGAGGATGTGACTTCCGTATCTTGTGCAGGCATGGTGAAAGCATCGCTGCTGATGGCCGTGCCGTTCACAATATAGCTGTCACCATAGATATAGCCCACGTATGTAGTGGGCTGCGCGGTGCTCAAGGTAATAGTCACGCCCTGTTTGTAGTAGTCCTTCTCGTTGTAGGTGATAGTGGCGGTCGTAGAAGTGCTGATGCCGTTGGCCAACGTCAGTGTGTGTACGGCCACTGCGCCGTCGTTCTCGGTGATATCAGAGATGGTTGCGCGAGACGAGCCGGTGGGCACAGAGTAGCCCACGTTGGTGGCATTGGGAACGCCAGCAACAGTACAGTTGTAATAGTAGTTATTCTCGTATATAGAGTTGTCTGTGCCCTCGCTGGTAATAGCCACCGTAATGGCGGCATGGCGGTTATATCCGGCAGCGGGAATAATGGCACCAATGACGAAGTTATTCGTCACCTTTGCAGGGTTGCTGGAGTTGGCCGTCAAAGTTCTCCCCACGATGCCACCCAAGTAATTGGCACTGATGTCCTTGTCCGAGGCTATGGACATCTGCACGCTGCTGGTGCAGCCGGTAACGGTACCATAGTTGTTCATGCCGACGATGCCTCCGTATATATTGCCGCTTTGAGTGATGTGGATCGCTACGCGGTTAGTGACGGTGCAGTTGCTGACAGTGCTGCTACTATTACTGCCCACGATGCCTCCCACGCTCCCTTTGCCTACGATACGGGCATCGTCAAGAGTGATGCCGCTGACGGTGGCTCCGTCACTGATAGTACCGAAGAGGCCGACGCTAGGTTCACTGTAATTGATGCGGATGCCGCTAATGGTGTGGCCGTTACCGTCGAAAGTCCCTTGGAAGTTGGGTTGCGTGATTAGCCCGTTTTTCCTTTGACCGATGGGAGTGAAGTTGTTCTCCTCACTCGTGATGTCGTTCCAGTCAGAGGTGTGGGAATATTTGAGGTCGTCACCGAGTTGGAAGTAGGTGTCCTTGTACGTCGTGCCGCTATTGACGTTGGTGGCCAACAGGTCAAGCTGCGAGGTATAGAGGATGACGTAGGGATCGTCGGCGGAGGTACCGCTGCCAGTCCAGGGCGTTACCACGAGCTCTGCGTCAAGGCCGATGGTGATGTCGGCAGCAGGCATGACGAGGGTGTTATTTGCTGTGGGGACGCTCTCACCATTCACGATATAAGGATAGGTATAGCCCGTGGGGATACTGGCGGGGTCGTGGCCGTTGTTGAGGACGAGAACGGTGCCCTGTCCGTAGTAGTCAGTGCCGCTGATGTTGACGGAGGGAGGCGTGGTAGTGGTGATGCCGTCGGTGAGCGTCAGCCTGTGAAGGCTGACGGCGGCGCAGTTCTCGGTAATGTCGGCAGCATGGCATCCCACGTTGAGGGCGTTGGCGGTGCCGTTCACCGTGCAGTTGATGTAGTAGTTATTAGTGAAGTTGTCCCCATGGTTACTATAGCCCATAATGGCACCTGCTCGGCCACTGCTGTCTTTAACCGTCGCACCGATGGCGAGGTTGTTGCTCACCGTAGCTCCAGAGTCTGCACCTCCCAGTATGCCACCGTATCCTTCGCAGGCGCCGAGACCGTCCTTAATAGCTACGGTGGCTGAGCTGGTGTTGTTGGTTATCTTCGTATTGCCTCCGGCATTGCCTGCAATGCCACCGTAATAATTGGCTTGGTGCTGATTGGCGTAGATGGCCACGGTGCTGGTGACGGTGCAATGGTCTATCAAGCTATTTGTATAACAGCCTCCGGCGATACCACCGGTATAGGAAAAGCCGATGATGCGCGTATCGGTGAGGGTGAGCTTTATGACGGTGCCCTTAAGGCGACCGAAAAGGCCATTGTGCGAGCTGTTAGATTGTTGGGGGTCTTTGTATATGCGGATGCCGCTGATGGTTTTGTCGTTGCCGTCGAAAATCCCTTGGAAGTAGTAGTTCCTGTAGTTGACCTCTCGGCCGATGGGGTTGAAGTTGTTCTCCTCACTCGTGATGTCGTTCCAAGTGCTGGAGTGAGAGAAGTAGATGTTGTCCATCAGCTTGAAGTACTTGTCTTTATACATCGTGCCGCTGTTGACATCCTCGGAGAGCTTGTTAAGGTCGGCTGCGGTCTTAATCTGGTAAGGCTTTGCCTCCGTGCCCTCGTCGCCCTCATAAATGGGGAACTGCACGGTCTGCGCCCACGCCGTGGCCGTTGTTAATACTGCGAGCAGCAGCGTCATCGCTGTCCGTGAAATAATGGTTGTGAAGGTTTTGTTAGTCTTCATATTGATGTCGTTTTTAGGTTTCGTTGTAAAGTTAGTCGCATTTGGCAGCAAAGTTAATCAAAATATCCCAAACCAACAAACGTTTCGCCCGAAAAAGAAAGAAACATCGGCTTTGCAAGCCTAAAAAATACAGATATACACTTAATACATGTATTTTCGTAAACTCCTCGTGTACCGTATACGTACCTATTTATCCGTGCGTATATATACGCTCGGTACGCAAGGAATCTATAAAAAACAACTGTATGTCTGTATAAGTGTATTTGCCCCCTGGCTTACATAGTGCAAAAAACCTTAGGAAAACCTTCGGAAATCATAAGGAAAAGTTGCGGAAATCACGGCAATAATTGCAAGAAATCACGGCAGACGGAAAAGTACTGGATTTCTGCAACTCTTCCTAAAACAGAAACGGATCAGTCTCTGTATGACGCCACTTCAAAACCAACCTAACAACCTACCATCGACAAACCCAGTGTGCATAGGCATTCCAGGCCACGATGGTAGGTTGTTAGGTTAGAATCGAAACGCCCCCTAGCCTTGGAGCTCACAGTTACTCGTATAGTTTACTGCTTGCATACGGGGCGGACGCTTTGACCTTGGTAGTAGCTGGTGACGTTATAAGCGTTGAAATAGCCTGAGGAGAAGGCCAGTAAACCCGCGCTGATGCCGTATAGCGCACAGCACGATCGCGACCAATAGTAGCCGCCGGTGCCTACTTGGATGCCACCACTCTCGTTGTAGTAGCCCGCAGCGGGCAGGAAAATGCTGTTGTCGTTGCTTTTGCTTGTTATTCTCATGCCATTAACGCCGTTCAGTGTCGTCCATTCCGTCGTCGTGTAGTCTCTGTTGAAGAGTTCCTGCAGCTGATCCCGGCTCGGCATCTGCCAGTTGCTGTCCCAGTTTGCCGTGGCTGCGTCGTCCTCAGCCTCAAGTTCTGTCGGCCCGTTATTGTAGCCGTTGTTGCCATAGTTGCTATTGGTGCAATACTTCGTCAATGTTCTTTCTGTGCCATTACAGTACTTGTAATTGCTCCAGGTGTAGGTGCTCTTAGGCTCTGTCTCACCACAGGCGTAGTAATTGCCGTATCCTTCGGGACTGTTCGCACCGACGTTGCACGTTGCCCAAAGTGTGCCGGAGGGTAAGCCGAGGTCAACATATGCTCTGCCGTTGATGATGCCCGAGTTGTCAAGACTAAACGTCACCTGAAGCGTGGGGTGATAGAACAAGCCAGCTTGCAGATTGGCGCTGGCTGTTTTTTTGTAAACGGATCCGTTGTAGGTTTCTACCTTGAACTTCGTGCTGTTGTTCGAGGGCTTCATGGCGACATAGACCGCTGAAAGTGAGGGGGATGCGGTAACGGTAATTACCTCGGTCGTGGCAAGGTCGGTGATGGTGAGCTTCGTGATGTCGGTGATGGCTTGGTTGTTCTCGTCCTTGAACTGGAACTTGCAGACGGCGAACTGATTTACGAGCGTGACGGAGCCGTTGGGCTGGGCGCTGGTGCCGTCGATGACTATGGTGCCCTCGGCTGTGGCGACGTCGAGCGTGCTGCTCAGTGTGGCGAGTGTGCCGTCCTGACTGCTGAGGAGGTCGCTCAGCACTCCGCTACCGTCGGCAGCCGAAGCGGGATAGATATAGGTAACGGCCTGGTTGTTGGGCGTACCGCTCGGCAGCGTGGCGCTGACGGTGGCACTGCCCTCGCTGTCAACCGCTGTGACCGTAGCGACGTATTTGTTGCCGCCGAAGATGATGGCTATCTGCTCGCCCTGTTGCCATGAGGCGGTGAGTGTGCCGTTGCCTGGGTCGGTGAGGGCACGGGTGGTGGCGTTCTTCACGCCAAAGACGGCGGTGAAGGTGATGTCGCCTTTGACAGGCTGTACTGGTTCTTGGGTGACGTCGTCGTCACTGCTGCACGCTGCAAAGGCAAGAGCTGTCAGCAGCAGGGTGCAAAGATGCTTGAGGTTACTGATGGATGTGTTCATTGTTTGATTTTTATTAGTTACTTATTATTTGTTATTGTCAATTATCTCAATCGAAGCCGTCGCCTCCGTCGCCATAGCCGGAGCGGCCGCTCATGCCAGAGCCGCCAAAGCCGCTGCCGCCATACCCATAGCCAGAGCGTCCGTCCACGCCGGAGTCGACAAAACCGCCGCCTCCGTCATCATAGCCATAGCGGCCGCCCATGCTGGAGCCGCTGTATCCGGATCCACCGTATCTATAGTCAGAACGGCTCAAACCCATCAAGTGTACTTGGAGTTGCTGCTCCACGACCTGCATCGCCGGCCTCTCGTAGAGCTTCTTAATGGTATGGTTTTCCTGTTTCATATTTGTTGAGCTTATGAGTTTATAAGTGATAGTAATGGTTAGATGGTGCAAAGTTAATCAAAATATCCCAAACCAACAAACGTTTCGCCCGAAAAAGAAAGAAACATCGGCTTTGCAAGCCTAAAAAATACAGATATACACTT
>JAEEVT010000057.1 GCA_016291005.1 Prevotella sp.
CAGCATAGGTCTGAACAAGACAATCTGCCTGATTGCTCTCGGCACGCAAATTAAGACCGATAGTGCCGGATGAGAAGTCATTAGGCTTTACAGAGGTGCAGGCAAATCCATATCGCCCGCCCTCCGAAGCCTGTGCCGCCACTCTATACTCTACACCTTCAGAGCCCATGTAGATAATTGTGCCGGATGTTTTTTCATAACCCTGAATATAACGTCCGGTCTGTACGTTGCGGATATGATAACAATGAGTATTGGTTGTGGGCTCGAAGGTCCAGTAGGCAGCATCGCCAACCTTTCCTTCACAGGAAATTCGATTATCGTTCTCCATATTATCCACCATGTAAGCAGGTGTGCCGGAGAAGTTGCGAATGGTGTAGGCATGATCCTTCAATGGCCAGTCCCCCGCTGGTGGGTTATCTTCTCTTTTAGGTAAATAAGGAGATGGGTCGAATATGTTATCTCGTATTTGCCGTATCTCGTCGGCAGTAAGGACACCTTTAAAGAACCATGCATCATCTATATAGCCTTTGAAGTAATCCTTTCCTGCCTTGTGTCCTCCTATACGGAAGCCACCTGTGCATGGTTCAAAGGAACCTACAGAAATGGTGCAGTCGCGTTCGCCGTTAATATAATAGGTAATACTTTGTTCCACAGGATCGCATACGATAGCTACGTGCTGCCAGGTGCCTGGCTTGAGCGAACCGGCTGTTGCACGATGTTGGTTACCTCCGAGAAAGTTGTTGTACAGAAAGGTTGGCGTGCCGCCGCCCGTTGGTGCTTCCGCACGTGCGTAGAGATAGATGCGACCTGTGCCTGCATTATCCTTCTGTGCCAGGATTATCTCATCGCGAAAGTATATTCCGTTGTCGCTCTGACTGCCTGCTCCTGGAGCTGTGGTATTCTCGTCATAAATCCATGCACAGAAAGTGCTCTGTGTGATTCGGGTGTCAAAGATGCCTGTGGTGTTGAGGTCCACATACTGTGCATTGCCGTTTAGATGTACGGCATTCCCTAATTTTCCTGTACCATAGGTGATGCCGTTGGTACTTGGTGTGAGAACATACTTAGAAGGTGATGCGTCGTCCAGATTCCCGTCGAACGGATAGTGGAAGATAAGTTCGGTCTTTGTCTCCGGAATGTCATCGGGAACGTTAAGGCCGACACTCTTTGCCCATGTGTTCCAAAGGGTTTTCATCTCACGGACTTTCTGGGGATATTCAGCAGCAAGATTATTAGTCTCTGACAGGTCGTGTTCCAAGTCAAACAACTGCCATCCGCCGTTGGCGAGAGCCGTCAGGCGCCAGTTGCCCTTGCGGACAGCCTTGCCATTCTCATGCTCCCAGTACATGGTGCGCTCATTTTCCCATTTGTCTTTTTCCTGAAGCAAAGGCACAAAGCTTCGAGCCTCTTCGCAGAGCGGCTTGATGCTATTGCCACCATAAAAGGATGGATAAGATGCCTCGGCCAGCTCCAGACAGGTAGGCATAACATCCAGGAAGGTACAGGGCTGGTTCATGATGGTACCCTCCTTCTCCTTGGCCATACCTGCAGGCCAATGCACGATGGTGGGTGCTGCCGTTCCACCGTGGAACTGCGTTGTCTTCCAGTAGCGGTAGGGGGTATTTACGGCACCTGCCCATCCTGTGTGCAGATAGTTGTAAGTGAGCTGACTGCCCGGATTGGGTGAGTTGTGCACTACCATCTGACCATCACGCGTACGGTCGTGGCGGTCGAAGTCACCGATATTATAGTTCTCGCTCGATGCGCCGTTGTCTGAGGTAAAGATAATGATGGTGTTGTCGAAGATACCCCTGCGTTTCAGTTCGTCTATGATACGGCCTATGTTCTGGTCCACGCAGTCAATCATGGCAGCATGTACCTCCATGTTGGCAGATTGTAAAGCCTTGTTGCTCTCGTTCTCCCACTTGCGTCCTGAGGCATTAGTGGCAACGGGCATCTCATCAGGATTGATAAGTCCCATCTCCAACATCTTCTTGTATCGACGGTCACGCATGGCATCCCATCCATCGTTATATTTGCCCTTGTACTTGGCTATGTCCTGAGGTTTGGCCTGAACGGGCCAGTGTGGTTCCTGGAAGGCCACATACATAAAGAAAGGCTTGCCGTCGGCGGTCATTTCGTCCATCATGTCTATGGCCTTATCTGCTACATAGTCAGCATAATAGAAGTCTTTAGGTATACTATCGGTAAAGATAGCCTCCTCGTTATGAACCAATGAGAATGGATCGAAGTGATCAGTCACGCCCCAGATGGTTCCCCAGTGCTGGTCGAATCCCCGGTTGCAGGGGTAGGTCTCAATGGGAGCAAAGGGGCGGTTATTGAAATAGCTCTGGTGTGAGAGCCACTTCATCTGGTCCTGGTTGTTGCCGATACCTTTTGTTAGTGACAGGTGCCACTTGCCGCTCATGCCGGTGTGATAGCCGGCGTCCTTCAGTGCCTCAGGGATAGTGACACAGTCGCGTGTGAGGCTCTGTCCCATACCGGTAATACCTACTGTCTGGGCATAGCGTCCCGTCAGCAACTGGGCTCTGGAGGGGCAGCTGCGCCCGGAATTATAGAACTGTGTGAAGCGCATGCCTGAGGCGGCCAGCTCGTTCAGGTTGGGGCTCTCCACCTCTCCGCCGAAACACTGGAGGTCGGAATAGCCCATGTCATCAACTACAATAAGCATGATGTTGGGACGTTGCGCCTGTTGTGCAGAAGCCATCATCGGAAGTAATGCTGGCAGTGCTTTTAAAGCTTGATGATATTTGTGTCGCATCGTCTGTATGATATGAATGTTATTTGTTATGAAGTTAATTATTTTACGCTGATTTTCTTTCCGTTTGCGATATATAGTCCGGGAATACTGACAGAATTTAGGAACCGACCCTGCAGATCAAAGATGCCGCCAAGGCTTTTGTCAGCAGAACCGACGCAACACTCCACAGGGGCAATGCCGTCTGCTGTATCACATATAAATACAGGGTATTCGCCCTTATGAATAGTCCAGATATTGTCGAAATCCCAATTCAATGTGGTTGTATAAAAATCTTTTGTACGGAAAACGGCATCGTCCATTAGCTTTATGGTTCCATCAGGAATCTGGCCGCCTACACCTTTATCCGAATAATATTTCAGTTGAATGCCGTTGCGCACATACAGCCCCTCCATGTATTCAATTACATTATTGGGTGCTGCTGGCAAGCGACGGGAATAAAAATAGTTGGGCGTAGCACCTGTGATACTTTTAGCCAGCACAAGCACGTCCTGCAGGCGGACATTACGGTTGTTGTCGGTGAAACCTATGACGCCTGTAGCACAGCCAGAGGTATGGCTTTCCTGACAGGTGGATACATTACCCGTATAATAAGTACGTGCTATGTCAAGTTTCGCTACTGATGTGCCGTTATTGGAATGGATAAAACCTACTATTCCGCCTGCGCACGAAGGGGCGTCCATGGCGGTACTTAGTCGGGTGGCCTTAATGTCTGCGTTCACATAACAGTCGTGTATCACGTTATAGTCTGTATGTGAACCATCGCGGGCCACCCGACCTACCAACCCACCTGTTTCACTATCGCTTGTTATTTTGCCTGTGACGGCAACACGTTCAATGGTACATGCACCAATCATGGCACCTGTAATACCACCAGTAGGAGCTTTGCCCGTGATGTCCACGTCCTGCAGTACAAGGTTTTTTACTGTTCCGTGGTCCATACGTCCAAACAGGCCCTTAAATGCCTTTGCGTTCCTGATGGTGAGTCCCTTAATCGTATGGCCCCTACCATCCAGAATACCCGAGAAACGTGCCGGGTCTGTATCATCCTTACTTGAGGCCCCGATAGGTACCCACTCCTCACCTTCTGGTATCTCTATATCATTAGCTAAATAATAATTCTGGGTCAAGTCCTCACGTATGGCATTCAACTCTTCGTAGTTGCTAACGGGCTGCGGAATCTTTAACGCTGGGTCTTCTGCATTGGGACCGTCCATCAGCACGCCTCTGTCGCCTTGTTCCTTCATCCAGCGGTGCAACTCACGGTCCATCATTTCAATGCGTTCCTTGTATTGCGGGTCGTTGGCCAGATTGTTAAGTTCCCAAGGGTCGGTCTCGTGGTCGTAGAACTCTATGGCGGGACGTTTAACGAAACGGTCAACCAACCACTGGGCATAGTCGTTGGACTTACCTGTTGTTATCCATGACTGCCACATATTGTTGCCCTCGTTCATCATGTGCTTTTCGTAATAGGCACTGTCGGGCGTAAGGTTCTCTATCAGTTTGTATCGCTTGTCCTGTATGCTACGGATGGGATAGACGGGTCCCTCTGGATTGTTATTGTGCATACCATAAACCCATTGGCGTTTGTCAGACTCTTTGCCCAAGAAGACGTCCAACTGACTGATGCCGTCAAGTCCCTCTACGTGCCCTCCAGCCAAATCAATGAGTGTGGGCAGAATATCCTCATACTGAACCAGAGCATCGCTATGGACTCCTGCCGGAACCTTCCCCGGATAACGTACAATCATGGCACTCGACTGTCCGTATCGGTAACAGGTCCACTTTCCAAACGGCATCTGAGGCCCTTGTTCGCTGAGAACGATGACAATTGTATTCTCATCAGCACCGGATTCCTTCAGGGCATTCATTACCATACCGACCTCATCGTCAAAAAGACGAATCTCCGCCAGATAGTTGCAGAAGTCATTGCGTGTCTTTGTATTGTCCACACAATTGGGTGGCAATACCAACTTCGACGGATCAAACTCCGAGGCATCGCCGGCATCCCACGGCATGTGACTGTTGATACTGCATACAAAAAGACAGAAAGGTTCCTCCTTGCTACGTTGCATAAACTCCAGAATGCCCTCAGGAGTGGATTTTGCCGGATGTGAAACGGTACAACCGACCACGAACCCTGGTATCTTCTCAAAACCATAGACTTTGGGTTGGTTTATCGGATGATCCTTACCAGCCCTACCTACGCGATAACCGAGGTCGGTAAGGTAATGTGTAACGCTCTTTGTCTTAGAGTAAGTAGCTTTGTGATTCTGATAAGAGCCGTGACGGGCGGGATACAGCCCAGTGTACAAGGATGCGCGGATGGGAACGCTCATGGCCATTGATGCGAAATTGTTGGTCATCAGCATGCCCTCGCTGGCCACGCGGTCTATATTGGGTGTTGCCAGGTTCTGACCACCATAGCAGCCCAACTCACACCGTGCCATATCATCGGCAACAATAACCAGGATGTTTGGTTTTTGCTGGGCCATCCCCGCTGCAATCCCAACAGCAGGTAATGTTGTTAAGATAGTTAGTCTTTTCATTTTCTTGCTTTTGTTGAGATTGCAGGGGATGTCACTCGTCGGGGTCGTTATCATCTCCCCAAACAGCCCAGTCGGCCTCCTTTGTTAACGCTGCACCACCATCTACTGTGGTGCCTTCATTGATTGGCAGGCTCTCTGCCAGCATGTTGGCTGCCAGAGCCTCTTCAACATGTGAATTAGGTTTAATATATTTCATAGGTTTCTGGTTATGGTTTAATGGTTGGCGTTTTTGAGGTCAAGATATTATATTTTAGAATAGAATCTTCTTTCCGTCAATAATGTAAACACCCTTCTTAAGTCCATTGATCGTTGAAGATTGACCATTGACCATTGAAGATTGACCATTGATAATTCTTCTGCCGCTGAGGTCATACACAGCGGTAGCAGATTTTTCATTCTTCACGCTTAATTCTTCATTTATTGAGGTAGCGTCATCAGCATCAAGGTAGAACGCCTTAACGTTGCTTCCTGCCATTTCAATGTAGCCCTTGCCTGCTGCAATGGTAGTGCCACTGGTTGCCTTATAGAAGCCAACCTTGCTGTCCTGCTGAGCCAGTATGTACTGCGAGCCATCAGCTGTAATACCTTCAGAAGCCTTCAGTACGTTGTCGGTCATGTCGCTTTGGGCTGTTGCGGCAACTGTTGCGTAGAGGCTGCCTTTGAGAACAACGGCAGAACCGGCAGGTACGTCGCTTACTTCTGTAAAGCTGACGTAGTCACCGTCAACGGCTCCCTTATATGCCTGAGCGCCAAGGACTATAACATCCTCGCTGGCACAATAGGTGGCATATCCGGCAGCAGAGATGGTCTTAGGCTCCAACTCTGTGAACTTCCAGAAGGAACGGTGGTTCTGGCCTGCCTTGGCAGCAAAGGTCTGTACGATGTTGTCGTTGCGCCAGTTCCATCCTATACAGCCGTCTGTAAATGCTGTGTTGGCCTGGTCGGCAGATGTCAGACCAAAGCAGTCTTTGCCTTCCAAATCGCTGCAATTCACTACTGCATAAGCCACAGGGTCATTGCCTATTCCTACAGGCACTTCTGTGTTAGTTGAGCATGCCTGAACATAACGGCCTGTCTTCACGTTCTTAACATAGAACTGACCGTTGCCTGCATCCTCAAACTGCCAAAGGCTGGCGTTGTCGAGGCCGCCCATTGCCAGTTCGTCACCGCCATTGTCCTTGACGTATACGCTGTTGTCGTTGCGGTTGGACATTATATATACCTTATTTGTATTGATAGTCATAGGTGGGGTTACCAGGGTAAGTTTCCAGAAGGAACGGTGATTAGTGCCTGCAGCAGCTGCAAAGGTCTGAACGGTATTGTCTCCTTTCCAGTTCCATCCCACGCAACCTGCTGTAAACTCATAGTTCGCCTGGTTGGTACTGGTCAGACCAAACATATCTGTTCCTTCGGCGGAGCATTCCTTTATGCGGTATTCCACGGGATTGTCGCCCATCGTAACATTCACTTCGGTGCTTGTACTGCACTGTTGGGCATAACGGCCGGTTTTCTTGTTCCTGACATAGTAGCAGCCCTCATTGTCGGTTGCTATGAGCTGCCAGTAGCAGGCATCGTCCAATGCACCCATCTGGATGATATCAACACCTATATCCTTAACATAGAGATTGACGTCATTGCGGTTTGCAATGGTGTAGAACTTGCCGTCTTCAATGGTTAGGGCCGACATATTCTGCATGGCACAGAATACAGCACATAGAATAAGTAGAATTCTTTTCATTTTATTTTGGTTAAAGAGTTGTTGCGTTTGTTTAGTTTTTCTGCTGCAAAGTTACGGCTATTATACAATACGAAATAGCACTATAAAAAATATATATGCAGAATATAACGCAAAAAATGCGCATATTACCAAATATCAGCAATATACGCAAATTCTTATGGACGTATTTTATTGGATTTATATATAGAAAATATAGCCCCTTTTTGAAGGGTTTATTGGTTTGTTGGTTATTGAGTTGTTATAGGGGCAAGGAGCAAGGGGCAAGGGGCGAGAGGATTGTTCTACTGTTTATTGGTTATAGGTTATTGGTTATTGAGAGCAGTTAGCGATTAGCATAATGGTCAATGGTCAATGAAAAAAGCTTTCTACTCTCAACTACTAAACTGCCTCTAAACTCTACACTCTCAACTCTACACTAAATAATGTTCAATGTTCAATGTTCAATGAACATAACTCTAACCTCCTATCTTCATCACATCCTGTTCAAATGTATCGGGATTCTGGGCCATGGCACGTAGGCGTACCCTGTAGTTCAGGATGGTGTTGTACGAGTAGTTCAGCACCTTGGCAATCTGCTGGTTGTTGTTTATTCCCAGTCGTATTAGGGCATATATTCGCATCGTGGGGGTAAGAAGAGCCTCGCCTTCCTGTTTTCTGTATTCTGGTTGTAGCAAGGCATTAAAGTCGGTCACGAAGGTGGGGAACATAGACATGAACAGCTCGTCGAACCTGTCCAGCTGCTCTTTCTTACTGAAGTTTTTCTGCAGTTCTCTGATAGCTTTCTGAACCTGGTCATACTGTCCTTTCTTCAGTTTCTGCTCAACCTTCACGGCAAATTCCTCAAACATATTTGTCAGTTCGCTGTTGGATTCCAACAGTTTACCCAGATAGGCATCTTTCAGCTTGTTTGAGTCGCGTAGCAGCATACCGGTGCGTGCCAGTCTTTCGTTATCTTCCTTCAGTTGGCTGTTCTCGTCCTTCACCTTCTTGTCCATGGCGTGAAAGCCCATCAGCAGCTTTCTGTTCCTCTCGTAGCGGAATAGGGTGTGTATGATATATATAAGGAATACCAGTACTAAAGCTGCAAAGAAGTAGTTCAGCCTGCGGTGCTGTTTAGAATTCTCCTTCGTTATATCCGGTATGATCTTGTCTATGTGTGTTATCTGCGAGCGCATGCCGTAGTACTCGCCGCTCTCAATGGCGATGTTCACGTATTTGCTTACATCATATTTCTGATGGTATTGTCTGAACATGTGTTCCGTCAGGTCTATAATGGCTATTGAGGAGTTCTGCGCGTTCAGGATGTCATTCTTGGTGGCTTCTATGTAGTAACGGGTAGCCGGCTCATGTATACCCTGATGCTTGAAACATTTGCCCAGCGAGGCATTTGCCAGGGTGTACAGGATGTTGTCTTCTTTGGGGATGTACTTCAGTGCTTCCTCAAAGTACTTCTGGGCCACATCAAACTTTCCTTGTCTGCCATAGATTCTTCCCAGGGCAAAGTTGTTCATTCCCTGATCCTTTGAATATTCCAGGCTTTTTCTGAACATCTCCTGACCTATGTTGTTGTATTTGTTGGCGTTGACGGAATCGTTCACATAAACGGCCAGACGTTGATAGACTATACCATAATAGAAATAATACAGGGCCTGAATACTGTCGTTCAGTTCAGGGAAATCCAGGTCAACGGACTTCAGCATGTCCAGTGCCTCTACAAACAGGCATGCCTGCGCCATGTTGAAGCTTGACAGGATACGTGCTTCCGCCTTCAGATTACCGTCGCCAATCTTGTCAGACAGGATGCGCATCTTCTGTGAGAACTCGCTGGCATAGTCGTAAGAGAACATCTGAGCCTTCTGCAGCATGCGTCTGTTGGTCTGGTACCTGAAGTGGTTGTCGTAACTTGTACTCTTATGGAGTTGCAGCATAACAGAGTCCATCTGATACTTCAGGCTATCCCTGAAGAATTCTCTCTTGTCAATCAGTTCGTTCAGGACGCTTAGTTCATACTGGTTATAGCTGCTCATTTCCCTTTGGTGCTTATCTCTGCTTATATAGAAATAGGCACCTGTCAGTACCAGTATGACAAGTAGGATACCAATATGTCTTCTACCTCCATGTAGTGCAGTCTTCATTCTGAGGGTTCGTTTTTAGTGCTACTAGTTGTTAGTTTTGCTGCAAAGATACGAATATAATTCAAAACTCAAAATTCAAAATTCAAAATTTCGCCAACCGCTATGCCACTAAGCTACTAAGCCACTAAGCTACTCCCCTCCATTACGGGAGGGGGCAGGGTGTGGGTCTACTAACCATTTTTTTTATCAGCGGAACATACCACGTGCTGATCTCTTCTGCTGTGGGGGTGTGTGCGCCAGGGAAATGATAGGAATGGGTGTAGTGCTCCAGGAACAGCGGTTCAAAGTGGGCTAGGGTGTCCTGTTCGCCGAATATGCCCCAGATATGTTCCTTGCCGTATGGTGTACAGCCATCAAACTGATGCTCTTGCATCTCGGCAAACTCGGAAATCAGTTGTTCGTCTATAACGAAGTCTTGAATGCCGTTCTGGCGGGGCGACTTGTATTGATGTGCTCCCATCCTTGGCTTCAGGAACTCCGTCATCCTGAAATGCGGATTGCCCAGTAGGGCAGGGATGCTTAGTTCTGATGCTATCATCTGCGCATAGAACGACCCGCAGCTGTTGCCCGCCAGCACGTCAGGCTTCTCATGTTTGCACAGCTCACGGATAAATCGCACCGCCTCCTGCGGATGCATCGGCAGGTCAGGTGTCAGCACCTCGGCCTTGCCCTGAAAAGCCTCCCTTAATGCCACTGCCGGCACACACTGGCCACTGGCAAAGAACCCATGTAGGAACAGTATCTTCTTCATTGCTATGCAAAGGTACGATTTTCCAAACGAAGTAATTACCGCTCGGACAAAAAAATAAATCATTTTTTTTTTTACAACAAATAGAATACTACGAATAAGAATCTGTACTATTTCATAATATCTCAAAGTAATTCCAGAATCTATTTCTATATTTATTTGATAATAGTTCCTTCCTTCATACTATGAATGTATGATAGCTGAATTTTCTGCACAAGAATTCAATAGATTTGTGGCAAAACCAAATATTTCACACAAAATAGAGTAACTATTTATGCATATTGCATCATTTTTGCAAAATAAAACCGTATATTTACTGCCGAAAGGAACAAACAACTGGAACTAATTTCACTGAAAACCGACATAAACTATGCGACAGACTTTAAACCTTGTCATTTTTATAGCCGTAACCATTTTAACTGTAGGCTGCTCCGGCTGCTCTGATCAGAAGGATGGGGCGACTGGTGATTCCTGCAAGGCGGACTTCGACCAGACCATGCGTGTGGCCGACTCGCTTTTTAATAGCATGCAGTTTCGTGATGCCTACGACATGTACGTGCAACTGCTGGACAGCAAGGAGGCCGAGGCGGACAGCGAGAAGAAGCTGCGCGTGCTCAACTCGCTCAGCAATGCCAGCGAGCTCTCAGGACACAAGGATGAGGAGAACAAGTGGTTGCAGCAGCAGCTCGACCTGGCCGAGGCGACGGGTAACGACTACTACCACGCCATGGCGCTGGTATCGATGGGCCAGAACATCTTCTTCGAGGGCGACCGTGAGAAGGGTATCCAGTACGTCAACGAGGCTATCGACCTCATGGAGGATTCTGAATGCGACAATGCCGACCACCTGACCCACGGCTTCCTGAACCTGCTGACCAGCTTGTATAGCGAGATGAAGGACTACAACAGCGCGTTGCAGGCCAACGAGCGTAACCTGCAGCTCACCATGGATGGCACGCACTGGGGTGGGGCACAGAATCAGCAACTCATAGATCGCCGCATGGCATTGGCCAAGAAGGCTGCCCTACTGGCCAGGATGGGCCGTTCCAGTTCTGGCAGTCAGCAGAAGGCCTATTTCCAGCGTGCCGACTCTGCCTACGATGCATGGAAGGCTATACAGTACGAGGGCAACCACACCCGCGACTATTTCATTGTTGATTACATGAAGCGGCGTGGTCTCTATCCTGAGGCTGTCACCATCTACACAAACCTTATCGAGCGCATTCGCCTGCAGGGCGACACATTGGGCGAGATGATGAACACTGCCAAATGGGGACTGGCCGATGTCTATCATCAGATGGGCCGCTGCGAGCAGGCCGTCGACCTCTACGAGCAGGTGCTGGAGATTCAGGATACGCTGAAGAGCCGCAAGGCGCGTAATACCGCCCAGGAGCTGGCCGCCATCTATCACGACAAGGAGCAGCAGCAGACCATTATGCAGCAGGAGGCCGAGAACACCATGCAGGAGGTTACCATACTGATTGTAGTTATTGTGCTGATAGCTGTGGCAGCCCTTGCCGCCATAGTCGTCTATAAGAACCGCTCCTTCCGTCGCAAGAACCAGTCGCTGGCCCAGCAGATTACCGAGGCGATGATCTACAAAGAGAAGTATCTGCAGCAGATGGCAGAGAATACGCGCTCTGTTGTTGAGACGAAAGACCCTGATAAACTCACTGACGAGGAACTCTTCCAGTATATCAACGACGTTATTGTACGTGAGCGTCTGTTCCTGGCTCCTAATTTCGACCGTCAGTCCATCATGGACCGTTTCCAGCTTTCAAAGGAGCGTGTGGGAGCAGCTTTCTCCAAGGGCAGTCAGTATGCCAAGCTTACCGACTATATGCAGGAGTTGCGCCTGGAGTATTCTACGCTCCTCATGACTAACAACCCTGATATGAGTATCTCGCAGATAGCCCTCGACTGCGGTTTCAGCAGTTATGCTTATTACGGCAAGTGTTTCCGTCACCGCTTCGGCATGACGCCCACCGAGTTCCGCACGTCTGCCGAGCAGAATCAATCAGCTGTTGATTTATAACAAAACCCCACTCGGTTGATTGATAACAAAAACCGGAAAAACCCTTTCATTGACATCAATCTTTGACAAGATTACAGCTATTGATGAGGATGCTTGATTGAAAACAAGTTTTCATCAGTCATCCTCATCAACATCTGTAGCATTACATGCCTTGATGTCAACGAAAGAAAAACCCCGCTTCGCTAAAAAACCGGCTACGCATTAGGAAAACACGATACGCTTGAAATGTTTTTTTAATTTTTCTGAAGTAAAATTTCGCGCCCGTAAAAGACCAATGTGAGAAATACTATTACAACACAAAAGACAAGACTATCACGGCCTTTTAGGAAAAATTGTTTTCTTGGTTTTTGTTTTAATCGGGGGCTGTGCTAAATCTTGTCGTCAGCATACTAAATATAGTCTTTCGGTATGTAATCTTGTCTGGAAACATATGCAATCTTGTCTTTGCTATTGCATCTGGTGAAATTATTCCATTTATTTGCAGCAAATAAATTCCAAAAGAATCTCACCTTATATGTCTACTACCATTATTATCATTTTGCTTTCGGCGGCCATCGTGCTACTGGTATTGCTCTTAGCCGCGCTCATTTGGCGAATATTCCGCCAGAGTGATGAGCTACAGGAAAAGAACGATGTCATAGTGCGCGAGGTCCGTCGAAATAACCAAACAAGTTTTCCTTTGAAAAATCAATCAGATACCAAACGAAAAACAATCATCTGTCCCAAGTGCGGACGCGTAACGTCATTCAATATGCAGAGTGACGCCATCGACGAGCAGGGCGAGTTCTACCGGTGCCAGCACTGCGGCTGGTCGTTTCATTACAAATAAGGCAATTACAAATAAATTTTCAACCCTAATTAATAATATTTTTAAAACTTAAACTATGATGAAAATTTCGATTAAGAGAGAGCAAAGCCAAGCAGGCTTGAGCTTTGCCGAGCGTGAGAACCGAAGGTCGCTGGCCGGAGGGGAAAGCAATTTTCGACCGCAGGTCAAAAACAAATTATTACTTCTGCTCGCACTGCTGATGACGGCGGCGACGGGCGCGTGGGCACAAGGCTACAATGTGACGTTCGGCGGGTTCGCCGAATCAGAAATGAACACCACGGTGAACGTGACTTCGCTGCCATATACCTTTACTGCTATTGGCCATGACGCGTTATATCCCTGGACTGTGATTAGCACCTCCGGTAACATTTTCTACAACGCAACCGTCACCAGCGGCGGCGAGGGCAAGGTGAGCGCCAACATCACCTACTCTGACGAAATGACCATCACCATCACCGGTCCCTTCGAGGGCACGGCGACTATCCATGTCACGGGTGAAGATGATGAAAATAGAAGTATCAGCACCGACATTACCGTCACCTGCGTGGCTGTCGGCGGCGCCTCTTCCGGCGACTCGGGCGACCAGACCTACTCCGTCACGATGAAGGACGGCGTGAAGGATGCCGACAAGTGGACGGTGAAGGTTGGCGAGGGCCAGGCCCAGGCGCTGCCCATCGGCGGACTGAAGGGCGACGGCTCGGAGACCGTGACGCTGCAGTACAACGGACGACTGAAGGTGAAGGGCGTGAAGGCTACAAGCGACGCTGGCGCTCCGGCGGCTCCGGCATCTCTCATCGCCAACCCAGTAGTGGGACAGATTATCGGCAGCGACGGCAAGAACTACGACGCTAATGCCACACTGCCCACCGGCGTGACAGCCGTGGCCAAGATTTGCTACGTGGGCAGCGAGACAGGCGAGGCCGCTCCTTACAACCATGGCTTGGCTCTCGCCCTGAGCGATGCGAATGATGGTGATCCTTGCACATGGAATACATCGAATACTGATGCAGGTCATACCAAGCAGGCCAACTACATTTTCACAGAAGAGAGCGGCCTGCAGTACAATGACACTCACAACTCCGACACTTATCCTGCCTTCCAGGCTGCGATAGCCAATAACGGTACTGCTGCGCCTACGGGCTGTTCCTCATGGTTCCTGCCTTCAGGCTATCAGTGGAAGAAGATGATTGGTGCTGCAGGTCTTGATAATTTGGGCTTGACGTGGGGCGGCTACTACTGGTCGTCGTCGGAGAACGATGCTAATCAGGCGTGGGACTTCGACTGCTACGAAGGCATTTGGTACAACAGCGCAAAGAGCGTCGGGGACCAAGTTCGTGCCTGCCTGGCGTTCTAACCCCTCGCGCGCGTATAAAAGAATAAATAGGATGAAGACATGGAGACAAGAATACAAGAATACAAGAATCAATAAAAGAAAATATTATATGAAAACAATATCAAGATTTATATTGACGCTCGTCGCGCTGTTAGCCGTGACGACGGGAGCGTGGGCGGACGAGACGCCGCTCTTAACGATTGAGAGCAAATATTACTCGTCCTTCAAGAGCGGGAGCATGACCTTCGACGACAAGGTCACCGTCACCTTCAGTGGCTCGGTTGAAAACGACGGCGACGAGTGTGGATGGTTTGCCTTTGCAGCACGTACCTTGACCGTCACCGCAGCCGAGGGCTACACCATCACCAGTTGCAAGTTCTATACCTATGAAGGCACCGCAATGACTGGCTACACCATTGAGGGAGAGAGCCCCTCGGTCTGTCTCACTGGAGGGACTGTCTACACCGATGCTAGCACATCAGTGTTTGTAGGCCAACCAGGCATATCAAAGATTGAGGTCTACGGCACTGCCGCCTCTGCCGCCTCCGGCCCCGAGGTCGCCTGGAACAAGACGACGAAGACCGGCACGTTCACCATGCCCGGCGGCAACGTGACACTGGAGCCCGAGTACTACCCCCAGGCCGCGCTCACCGCAGCCCCCACCGCCATCAATGACGTGCCCGCCACCACCGACGGCGCCATCGTCAAAGCCGGCACCGTGAAGAACATCGGCAGCACCACGACCGCCCAGGGCACCGTGATGTACTACGTCAGCCCGACCGCCCTCGACGCCGCCGCCCTGCTGGCCCTCGCCGCTGACCAGTGGACTGCCGACGTGCCCACCGCCGCCCACCTCGCCCAGGGCCAGGCCTACGTCTACTACTACGTGCGCGGCAACGACAGCGACAACGACGATGAGAACTTCAGCGACGGCGACATCCAGATGCTCACCGTCACCCTCGCCGCCGCGCCCACCTACGCCGTCACCTTCGCCGAGGGCACCGATCCCAACGAGTGGACCGCCAGCCCCAACACCGACGTGACGAAGGGCCAGACCGTCACCGTCACCTACACCGGCTCGAAGAAAGTCATCGGCGTGAAGGCCGAGAAGAAGGCCGAAGCACCACACCTTGTCATTGAGGATAAGAACAACTTCTTTGGAATCGGCAATCAGAAATTCTACTTTACAGAGGGCGAGACATGGACTGAGGCTATGGCCAACCACCCAGAGAACGCCGCTGCCGGATGGGTAATCTACAATGACAGACTCAGGTTTAAGCCGGATGTATATGGTTATGCCATATTTATTCTTCGAAGCGGCGATTATTATATTATCGAAGATACCATCTTGAACCAGCCAATCGACACATCTAAGACTTACATGTTTGAGGGGACAAACCCAACATAGCCCTCGCACGCGTATATATAATAAAGGTATAAAACGAAATAATAAAGAATACAATTATGATACAATATAAGCATATTTTAATGACGCTCGCACTGCTGCTCACCGCAGTCACGGGCGCATGGGCGCAGGAGGAAGTCCTGCTCACCACCGTCACGGCCACCGGACATACCTCCTACAGCCAGTCGTCCGACGGCATCGTCACGGTGACGCTGAACAACATCGATAGTTACCATTACACTTATGGATGGCTCAATAGCGGCAGCGTGACCGTCGAAGCCGCCCAGGGCTACACCATCACACGGTGCGTCTTCAAGCAGAACCCCAGCAGTCGACCCAACCGTGTGCTTGTGGACGACCAGGCCCCCTTCACGGCCACGATTGTTGAGGTTAACGGTGGTGAGGAATATTACGTTTCTGCCGCAACCTCCACCGGCGACGCGATCGGTGACGACTTTATGAACGGCATCTCCACCATCGAGGTCTACGGCTATCTTGCCGAAGCCCCCATCACCGTCGAGCCCGTGGCCGGCAAGACCAACCAATGGACCTTCTCGATGCCCGGCAGCGACGTCGTGCTCACCCCGCTGTACGCCCCCGCAGCCCAGCTCGCTGAGAACGGCGCACCCGCAGCCGTCAGCGGCCTCGAGATAGCAGCCGACGCCGCCATCATCACCGCCGGACAGTCGGCACAGGGCACACTGCTCTACGCCGTGGGCACATCCGAGACCGAAAAGCCCGCACTCACCGCCTTCGCCGCCACCCTGCCCAACGCCAAGGACCAGACCGCGGCCGGCAACTACTACGTGTGGTACTACATCCAGGGCCAGGACACCCCCCAGGGCCAGGAGCCAACCGCCGAGAACACCTTCAACGACTCAGAGATCATGGGCCCCGTCAAGGTTGAGCTGCTCACAAACGAGCACACCCTCAACATCAAGCAGAGCCCCAACATCACCGTCACCGTGGCCGGCACAGCCAAGACGCCCACCGACGACAAGGTAACCCCCGTCACCACCGGCCAGGAAGTCAAGATCAAAGCCGCCACCGGCTACAAGTTCCGCAAGGTCGAGGTGAAGAAGGGCGGCGCAGCCGCAGCCAAGACCATCACCATCGGCGACATGGAACTGACCTACGCCGACGGCGACACATGGGAGACCATTGTCAGCAAGAACTCCGACAAGATAAAAACACTCTCTGGGCGATATATTGTTCAGGTGGCACAACCGGCACCTGATACGTACACATACATACATGTATGGTATACAGGAGTAAAGCCGTCTGATATCATTGACCCATCCAAGAACTACCAATGGGGTACTATGGAGGTGGCGTGGTAACCCCTCGCGAATGTATATATTTATAAATGTATAAACAACATAAAACAATGAACAATATGCGAAATAAAATATTATCACTGCTCGTGCTGCTCGTAACAGCAGCATCGGGCGCCTGGGCTGCTACTGTTGACGACATCAAAGTATGCAACAACAGTTACGTGCTCGTTTTTGACAACTGGTGCGGAAACGGTACTGCTAAGCCTGGTGCAGGCAGTCTCTTCGGCGACGGCTACTTCCTTGACGTCACCGGTGGCTCTGTTGCTACAAACAAGGGCACTGTCAACCTTTCTGTCGTGAGCCAGGCCGATGACAACCACGTCACGCAGGCCATCGCCGACAAGTATGGTGCCGCCTATCCCGACGATCACTTCAACTCCTGGCGTCTGAAGAATACCCAGGACAGAATCGCCATGAAGGTGGTTGCCGGTTCAAAGCTCATCTTCTTCCTCCAGGGTAATAATAAGACCGGCACGGATGCCCGTATTCCTAAGATCTCTGCCAACAGCGATCTCTCGAACGCCCTGAATGATGCTCCCGATGCAAGCTTCCCAAAAACCGACGCTGGGTTCCGTTATGAGTGGACGGCTGAAGACGATGGCTTGATCTACATCGGCTCGTACAATACCGACATCTTCTTAAGCTACCTGATTGTTGAAGTTCCTGGCTCCGGCTCCAGCGTCGACGTGACCACCAACGCTGAGACCGAAGGCGCCACCTTCACCGAGGCTTGGTTCGACATGCCCGCCAGCGACGCCACCGTAGAGTATGAGCTGGTGCGCGACATGAGCGTACAGATGACCGTGCAGGTGGGCGACGGCACCGAGGAGCAGCCCCGCTACCGCCTGAAGAAGCAGAACGACGTCTACGTGCCCGCCGACATGAACGTACAGCAGCTCATGGCACTCGTCAAGATACATGATGCCATTGAGAACAAAGACCTCGCCTTCTACGGACAGACCGTCGACTACACCATCAGCATCTTCGCCGTCGACGACAACGACCAGCCCACGGGCGACGCCGTTGCCTTCACCGCCCTCACACCCGGCCGCTACGTGGCACAGGCCACCGCCGCCCAGGGCAGCGACTACGACGGCCAGACCGGCTACTCGAACATCTTCATCCTCTACGAGAAGGAGATCACCAAGCATCCTGTGGCCATAGAGGGACTCATCTACAGCGCCGAGCCGCAGGTACTCATCACCCCGGCCGAGTGCATAGGCGGTGAGATGCGCTACTCGCTCGACGGCGAGAACTGGAGCGCCGACCTGCCGGCAGGCGTCAACGAGGGCACCTACACCATCTACTACAAGGTGATAGCCGACGAGAACGACAACGACCCGTTCTACCAGACCGTGGAGGGCATCATCATCAGTGAGATACCGTTTGACGATGCACTCGAAGACCTCGACGCCGCCATCAAGCACGCCATCGGAGTGCTGGCACTGGTGGGCAAGGACATGGGCAACGTGGAGATACCGCTGGTGCGCACCATCTACGATGCCGACGACCTCTATAAGCTGGCCATCGATCCGTTGACCGCCGGTGACGTCACCTCGAAGCAGATTGTCGACATGATAAAGCGTCTGCGCGATGAGGAGAAGGCGTTCCTCGCCGACTCTGAGGTGGAAGAGGAGATAAGCACCGGCATCAGCACCGTGGGCACCGACACCGGCAGCGACGCCTGGTTCGACTTGAACGGCCGCCGTCTGCAGCAGAAGCCCGCCAAGCCCGGCGTCTACGTGAAGAACGGCCTGAAAGTCGTGGTGAAGTAAGCTCCCCGCCCCTCTCCCCGCTTCTCCCCTCCCTTGTAGGGAACTCCCTTTGAGCTTCTCCCCTCCCTTGTAGGGGAGGGGCCGGGGGTGGGGTGAGTAGTTAATCTATCGCGCAGAGACGCAGAGTCTACGCAGATTATTGCTGCGCTTGCTCTGCGTCTCTCTGCGTCTCTGCGCGACAAACTATCTCTACGGACTCCTACTTCCAACACCTATATGATTGCAGTTCTTTTTTAACTGCAAAATTTGTTTTATCCACAGAAATGTTGTACTTTTGCACAAAATTAACAAGAACAAGATGGAAGTGGTCTATGAGGACAACCACCTGATTGTGGTGAACAAGCAGAGCGGAGAGATAGTGCAGGGCGACAAGACAGGCGACAGGCCCCTATCGGAACTGGTGAAGGAATATCTCAAAGAGAAATACCAGAAGCCCGGCAATGTCTTCCTTGGCGTGGTGCACCGTCTGGACCGCCCAGTGAGCGGGTTGGTGGTATTCGCCCGCACATCGAAGGCCCTGGCACGCCTTAACAAGATGTTTGCCGAGGGTCAGGTGCACAAGACCTATTGGGCCATCGTTTCAAATGTAGAGCGCAGTGCGAATAATGTAGAGTTAGCTGCCACAGAGGTATCCAACGCGGAAACAAACACCGCACTCAACACTCAGAACTCCAGGCTTCTCACCCACTGGCTCACACGCAACGAACAGCAGAACAAGTCGTACGCCCACGACCATGAAGTGCCAGGCTCGAAAAAGGCACAGCTGCGCTACCATGTGCTGGCTCGTGGCAACCGCTACCAGCTGATGGAGGTGGAGCTGCTGACGGGCCGCCATCATCAGATACGCTGCCAACTGGCAGCCGCTGGCATGCCCATACGCGGCGACCTGAAGTATGGTGCTCGCCGCAGCAACCCCGACGGCAGCATCTCATTGCTCTCGCGGCGAGTGGAATTGGTACACCCTGTGACAGGAAAAACGCTGCTTATAGAGGCTCCCCTACCCCACGACCCGCTGTGGCAGCAACTAGCTGCCCTTGCCAATGATAGATAACAATTCGTTCCTTTGCCTACAAAACCAAAAAGACATGCTTATTAAAAGACTATTCTCACTCCTGCTGACGGTGATGCTCTGCTCAACCGGCATCTCGGCACAGACAGTGCGCATCGACACCCAGGTGCGCCACCAACACATCACGGGCTTTGGCGGCTTCGTATGCTCGCCACAGTTTCAGTACAACCACATGTCGTCAGCCGACATCAAGAAGGTATGGGGCGAGAACAGCACTTTGGGCTGCAACATCATGCGTCTCTACATTCCCATAGGCCGCAACTTCTGGAGCCAGTCGCTGCAGACAGCTAAGCAGGCGAAGCAACTAGGCCTCATCGTCTTCGCCTCGCCTTGGGGACAGCCCGCTGAGTGGAAGACCAACAACTCGAGCAACGCCAAGAACGAACAAGGCGTGGAGGGACATCTGAAGCGCGAGAACTGGGCCGACTATGCCAAGTATCTTGACGACTATGTGGTGTACCTGCGCCAGAACGGCGTGGAGCTGGATGCCATCAGCATACAGAATGAGCCCGACTGGGCTGCCAGCTATGCAGGTTGCATGTGGACAACGAGCGAGATGGCAGAGTTTGTGAAGACCTATGGCCCGCAGATAAGCTGCAAGGTGATGGCGCCGGAGAGCATTGGCTGCAGCGATGGCTATGTGAACGCACTGAACAAGAACGATGTGCTGCCGGGCTTCGACATCTACGGCGGTCATCAGTACGGCGGCATCGGCTCGGCCTACAAGCAGCTGGCCAACAAAGGCAAGGCGCTATGGATGACAGAGTACCTCATCAACTGGACCGAGAACCAGCCGTCGAGCCGCAACTTCGACTTTGCCCAGGACTTCTTCAACTTCTTCCGCGCCA
>JAEEVT010000180.1 GCA_016291005.1 Prevotella sp.
AGTCCTCAGTAATGCTGACAGTATCAAACTCACCATCGTCAGTCTCCACTTGTTCAGCCAGTCCCAGCATAGCCATCGACATCATCTGCGTCGTCTGATACATTTTCACACCCATCCCCGGCTGAGCATCCTTCAAGATTTGAAGCAACCGCAGATCTTCTATAGGCAGACAACTCAGCACCTTCTTCGGATGGTTCAGCACCTCGCTGGCCACTCGTTTCCTGAGCTCGGTCTTTTTCAGCGCCCCCCACTCATGATTGGCCTTCAGTCCCATCATCTCAGCATTCTCCAACAAGTCGGCCTCGTTGAAACCAGATTGCTTCATCAGCCCTTCTAAAGTCTCGTTCTTCTTCATGCGATTCCTTGCTTTATATTATGTATATTCATCTCGCCCTTTTATTGTCTTCTTGATATAATCAACAGCCCGCCTGCCATATACCTACGTTTTCACACATGTTCTATCCGGAAATAGTCAAGGGCCGCTTTATACTGGTCCTGAGCCGTCAGGCAGGTGTCGGTCAGATAGCCATCGATGTGCCCCCATTCGCGCAAGCCACGATAGTAGAACATCTTCAGCTCGTCGGTAATGATGAATGGCACGACGCCGCTACGCAAACACTCCTTGAACATCACGAGACGCCCTATACGACCGTTGCCGTCCTGAAATGGATGAATCTTCTCAAAACGGACATGAAGGTCAAGGATGTCCTCCAAGGTATGCTCGTTCTGAGCCTCATAACTTACAATGAGGCGTTGCATACTGTCGAGCACCAGCTCTGGCTCACACGTTTGTTCGCCACCGACCTCATTAGGTAGACGCTTGTAGTCTCCTACGGCAAACCAGTCCTTACGGCTATCCGATGTGCCTGTCTTCAGGATGCCGTGCAACTTCTTGACCAGTTCTTCAGAGAGCGGTTCTTCGGCACGGTCGATAATCAAGTCGATGCAGCGGAAGTGGTTCACCGTCTCCACGATATCGTTCACGTTTAGCGTTTCATTGCTGGTCACTCCTATGGTGTTCGTCTCGAAGATGTAACGTGTCTGGTCGTGCGTCAGGCGGCTGCCCTCGATATGGTTCGAGTTATAGGTCAGGTCTATCTGCGTCTTGTGATAGATTCCGCCCATCAGTTTCATCGCTTTCTGCTCGCGAAGTGCAGCGAGCAATGGTGTTGTGTTGTTCGACATATAAAAGTGATTATTTTGCTGCAAACTTACTTGAAAATTTTGAATTATACAACAGTCTTGATAAAAATGCAAAACCATCTACCTGCGCGCGAAGAGCGTTAG
This sequence comes from Prevotella sp., assembly GCA_016291005.1. Taxonomy (GTDB): domain Bacteria; phylum Bacteroidota; class Bacteroidia; order Bacteroidales; family Bacteroidaceae; genus Prevotella. Next base: position 1,288 of record JAEEVT010000180.1, read on the forward strand.
ATTTCAATAGACGGCTCCCAGAGATGCTGCGCCATATCCACATGCCCATTGGTCTTGAAGTGGACGCCCTCTTCCTTAAGTAGAGTGCGCTGGTGACTCCAGCCAGGGGCTGTGCGGCCTTCCTTGTTGACCACACGATGGCAAGGTAACGCCTCAGCTCCAGGTGTATAGCGAAGTGTGCGACCAACCATGCGCGAATGGCTTGGCCAGCCTGCCAAAGTGGCAATATGGCCATATGTGGTTACTCGCCCGCGAGGTATTTGGCTGACGATGTTCAGCACGGCATCGCGAAAGGCACGCGCCTGCTCAGGCGACATCCTGTCAGGATAGTCGTGCATTAGTAGTTCTCTGCTTTAATCTGGAAATAGCTTTGGGGATGGTCGCAGGTTGGACAAACTTCAGGTGCCTTTTTGCCGATGACGATATGGCCGCAGTTAGCGCATTGCCAAATCACATCGCCCTCGCGCGAGAAGACAATTGCATCCTCAATGTTCTTCAGCAACTTGCGATAGCGCTCCTCGTGGTGCTTCTCGATAGCCCCCACCAGCTCGAACTTCTCAGCAATCTCGTCAAAGCCCTCCTCGCGAGCCTCCTTGGCCATACGCGCATACATGTCTGTCCACTCGAAGTTCTCGCCATTGGCAGCATCTTCCAGGTTCGCCTTGGTATCGCTTACGCTACCACCGTTCAGGTACTTATACCACATCTTGGCATGCTCCTTCTCGTTGGCAGCCGTTTCTTCAAAGATGGATGCAATCTGCACAAATCCGTCCTTCTTGGCGCGCGAAGCAAAATACGTGTACTTGTTGCGTGCCATACTCTCGCCTGCAAAAGCCTCCTTGAGGTTCTGCTCGGTCTTCGTTCCTTTCAGTTCTTTCATAAGTCTCTTTTTTTGTTGGTTATATAATATGATTTTCAAATATCTTTATCTGCTTAGATAGCGCTTTTCGATCACGTTCCAATCCACAATCTGCCACAGTGCAGCCAAGTGGTCAGGCCGACGATTCTGATAATCCAGATAGTACGCATGCTCCCAAACATCGAAGGTCAGCAGCGGTTTCAATCTCTTCTGCACAGGATTCGCAGCATTCGTCTCCTGAGTTATCACCAGCTTACCATCCTTATCAGCAGACAGCCATACCCAGCCAGAGCCAAACAGCGTTGCCCCAGCCTTCAGGAACGCCTCCTTGAACGCCTCAAACGACCTAAAGTCGCGCACAATGGCCTCTGCGAGCTTTCCCGCAGGAGCCGATTTCATCGGCTCCCCTGTGAACTGCCCGAAATACAGTTCGTGATTCAGTATCTGCCCAGCATTATTCAGAATGCCACCCGTCGCCTTACACACAATCTCCTCCAGCGTCATCTCCTCGAATCCGCTTCCAGAAAGCAACCCGTTCAAATTATTCACATATCCCGCCAGATGCTTCCCATGATGAAACTCCAGCGTCTGCTTGCTTATTACCGGCTCCAACGCGTCTATCGCATACGGTAGCGCCATCAATTCGAACTTTCTCATATCCTTAAGTTTTTAGTTATACCGCTGCGAAGATAGTCATTTTTCCTCAAATCTCATCAAAAACATGAAAATATCTTCATTTTCCATGTAACATTTCTCTTCTTTCCCATACTTAAGAGGAAAAAGTCGTATTCAAAACATCATGCTTATGACCTACATCATCCAAAAACGCATTGTGCGGATACTTTACAATGAGAGGGATTTCAGCGAACAGTTAAAACAACTGATATTCCCAAGCCAAAGGAACAAGCTCGTCAGGAGCTGCACAATCGATTGATGAAGCCCTACAGCACTGAGGGTACAGGCAAGGAGACGCTTATCTATCAGCATACGCCCTCCATCGACCAGCAGAAGGTGGATGATTTGTTCTTTGAGTTGCAGAAGTGGCATCGCTCGAACGAGTCACGGCTAAATCGCATCAAATATAGTATCCGCCGCAAAGTAGCACAACGGAACTTGGAACAAAGCCAGCATTATCGTAGTGAGATGGAAGAGTACAACATCAAATTCCGTGAGCTGAACGTCAAGTTCAAGGAGTGGAAAATCAAGGAGAGCGAGCGCGTCTCGCAGCTTAAAATCGTCCTCCCACAAGAGTTGCAGCCCATCTATGATGTGCTCTGTAAACTAGAAGAATAACCAATAACTGAGGCCACTCCTGACCTCAGTGTTCCTGGCGAACAAGCGTGCCTAATTATTGTTTTGTGATATGCAGGATGCGGCTGACCTTGCCTGTGAGGGTTTTGTCCATGTTGTCGATGAAGGTATCGAGGAGGCGGGTCTTTCCGTGGAGGGGAATGACGTCGTAGTCTGCTATGACAGCAGGGATGAGGGTGCTGTGGCCCTCGCGGAGGATGATCTCGTCTCCAGTGCTGCGGATGACGATCCTGCAGTCGCCATCGATGCACATAGAGATGTTGAAACTGTCGTATTTCAACAGGTTACGGTGGAAGGAGTCCGTGATTTCCATCACGCGCACATCAAAGTATGGTGAGTCGATAATCTGGATAGCCCTGTTGTCAGGCTCGATGTATTCCGTGCGATAGTTCTGCTCTACATGGTAGTCCAGGGCCTGGGCGGCGAGTTCCG
>JAEEVT010000058.1 GCA_016291005.1 Prevotella sp.
GACAAAAGTGTAAACCGAAGCAGGAATAAAGTCATAAACTGACAACCTGTATAGGAATAAAAACAATGAAGTGTAAACCAAGTTAGGAATAACAAACAATACTGTCAACCAAATTCAGTACACTACAAGTTGCAGAAATCCAGTACTTTTCCGTCAGTTATCCAGTACTTTTCCGTCAGTTATCCTAAGGATTTCTGAAGGTTTTCCTAAGGATTTCCTCAAGAAGTTGCGGTAATAATTGCAACTTTTCTACGTGAAAAGAAGCGGGCCAAGTTTCAGCGAGGGACGACTTTGCCGTCGACGACCTTGAAGCGGCGGTCGAACTCTTCGCGGGTTCGTGCCCAGCGGTTGTGGCTCCAGAGCCAGATGGCTGGTTCGCGACGGATGCTGGCCTCTAAGAGACGGTAATAGGCATCGGTGAGCTGGTAGTCGGGTAGTGATTGTGGATGTTGACAGATGGGTTTCATCTCCAGTTCGTAGTAGCCTCGGCGTACGCGATGCATATCTCCGTAGAAGGCGGCGTGGTCGAACTTCTTGACGATACGCTCGGCGCCAGTCAGTACGGGAGTGTCGTGGTTCAGGAAATCTACCCAATGGTGGATGTTGACCCAATGGGGCTTTTGGTCTGAGATGTAGCCGATGATGACGGGCTGTCCTGCCTTTCTGTATTCCAATAGCTTGCGGAGGGTTTCCTGCATGGGTATGCTGACGGAGCCGAAATGTTGGCGGAGGTGGATGAAGAGCCGGTCGAAGGCTTTGTTTTCTATGGGGTGGTATATCTGTCCGCATTGTGCCTTGGGCGATACCCAGAGGGGTAGCGACACGACCCACTCCCAGATGCCGTTGTGGCCCAGGTAGATGGCGCAGGACTGTCCTTGTTCGATGCAGGCGTTTACCTCTTCCGTGTTCTTGAAGACAAATCGCCGCTTCATGTTTTCCTTGCTGATGGTGAGCAGTTTGACACTCTCTACTAAATAGTCGCAGAAGAAGCTGTAGAAGTCTCGCTCGATGGCTCGCCGTTCGGCTTCCGTTTTTTCTGGGAAGGATGTTGCCAGGTTCTGCCTGACTACGCGTACTCGGTATCTGACAAGGTAGTAGAGCAGATAGTACATGACGTCGGAGATGAAGTAGTGTACCCTCAGCGGCAGCAGCGAGAGCAGATAGAATGCGGTATAGATGAGACAATACAATACTTTCATCCCAAAGACTTCAATCCTTGAATTCTTTAATTCTTATTTTCCGCAAAGGTAGTTATTTTACGGCTATTGTGCAAATATTAATCTGGTTTTTTGTCTGTTTGTGGGAAAAATAGTACTTTTGCAACTGATATGCTGAAGCGAAAGATTTATTATAGGCTGTTTGCCTGGCGGCACTTTCCGCCGTTGGCGCCCTCGAAGGAAGCCATCGATGTTGTCATTCCCATTGTTGCCAAGGACCTGCGTATACTGCCGCTATGTTTAGAAGGTGTTCGCCGTCAGGTGCAGCATCCCATTCAGGACATCTATATCGTGGCACCTGTCCAGCAGGAGATAGTCCGGTTCTGTGATGAACATGGCCTGCGGTTTGTCGATGAGTGCAGCGTGCTGGGCTTTGGTCCAAAGGACCTGAACCTGCAGGTGAAGCAAGGGGACGGGCGTGTCCTTAATCGTAGCGGCTGGCTTTTTCAGCAGTTCATCAAGCTCAGCGGTAAAGTGGGAACCTGCCGTCACTACCTTTGCATCGATGCCGACCATGTGCTTATCCGTCCACACACCTTCCTAACTGACGACGGCAAGACGGTGTTCTATATGAGTTATGAGGAACACCAGCCCTATTACGACAATATCCAGCAGCTGTTGCCAGATCTGCCGTTGGACTGTTTGTCGTATGTTGACCATAAGATGCTGTTCGACAAGAATCAGTTGGAAGTACTTCATGAGGTTCTCAGCCAACGTTCTGGCAAGTCGTGGACAGACACTATCATCGACAGCTACGACCGCCATTGCTTTTCAGGCTTCTCGGAGTTTGAACTTTACGGCAACTTCGTAACAAATAAGGTGCAACGCCCTTGGTTGCAGAAAAGACTGCCTTATAGTCGGATGGCCGATTACGACACGCTATGCAGGAAGTGGAGTTCGTCGCGCTGGTCGCTGACGTTTCCCGACTATATGCGTCAGAATGCTACAGCGCCAGTCTGAGTCCTACGTGTTTGAATCGGCGGCGCTGATCGTACATGAATCGGTTGGTGGAGCGGCAGTAGCGCGGACTGCAGTCGTAGGCTCCTCCGCGAATGATGATGAAATTGCTGGACGGCTTGCTGGTGGGCGTCTTGCGATACCAGTCACTACACCACTCCCACACATTCCCTGACATGTCGTAGAGTCCCAGCTCGTTAGGCTTGAGCTGTGCCACAGGCCAGTGCATCCCGTCGTGGGTGTCGTCAAGCGTGTGTGCCACTTCGTTGATGTTGTTGCTGCCGGCATAGAGAAAGCCTTTCGAGTGTTTGCCGCCTCGGGCAGCATATTCCCATTCTGCTTCAGTGGGCAGACGGAAATGCTGTTTGGTCAGGGCGTTCAGACGGGTAATGAACTCCTGGCACATGTCGTAGGTGACGTATTCCACAGGCATCTTGGCATCCTTGATCTTGGAACGGTTCTTCTCCATGACAGCCTCCCACAGTTCTTGCGTGACTTCGGTCTCGCCCATGTAGAAAGTCTTGACCGTCACTTGGTGGCGCAGCTCGTCGTCGTCGGCCAGCGTGTCGCCAGGCAAGGCTCCCATCATGAACGTGCCGCCCTCTACAAGTTTCATCTTGAACTGTACGCCCTTCACCTTATATATATATGTGGCAGGCTTCTGGGCGCGAACTGGGAGGAATGAAAGAAATGAAAGGAATGAAAGAAATGAAAGAAATGGTAATGTAGAAATGAAGAAATGATGCTGCGCCCCCTTCGGTGACAGGCATTCCTTCATTCCTTTCATTTCTTTCATTTCTTCCGGCCCCACAGCCCACCACAGCATGCGCAGCCAGCAGAAGAAGTAGGTATAGACGTCTATCCAGAAAGTCTCGTGGATATATTCATGCAGCCAAGCCGGGCAAAGCACGTCGGTAGGCAGGATACAGAAGTTAACGACCAGCGACCAGAACAGCGTCCAGTCTAACCACGTACGTTTGGGTTGCAGCCAGAAAGCCATCGCATAGAAGGGCAGACATATTATATAGGTGTGCGTCTCAGGGCAGTCGCTGAAAAGTATCATAAACCCAGTCAGCACGCCTAAGGCCTGGATGCGGAAGCGCAGCTCCTTCCACCGCTTATAGCGCCAGAAGAACAGCACGCCCAGAATGCCCAGCGTCACCAACTGTACGATGCGGTAGTTGGGCAGTAAGAAAGGTTTCAGTCCACGGGCAAAGAGTATGCCGATGAAGTCGGAGTCGCTATGGTGCGACGCTATCATGTCGAACATCTGTCCGTAGAGTACAAAGACGTTGTCGAAGGCTGTGTTGATGGCTGGAAGCAATAGGAAGAATGCGCCGCAGAGTATGGCATAGCCAAAGTTTCGCCACACCTTCGGATAGCAGAAGAGGATGGCCAGCTCGGCCACACCGTAAACCTTCGTCGTTGCCGACAGCATGATGAGGAATACAGCCCAAAAGCCTTTGCCGCGCTCCAGCAGGATAAAGGCAAAGATATAGATGTAGGCCACGATGGTGTTGTGCTGGTAGCAGAACACCGCTTGCAGCAAGACAGAAAGCAGGAACAGGAATATCCAATGCTTGTAGCGGTCTAACTCCGCCGGCAGCATCTTGATGGCCAAGGCGAAGAGGCTGTAGTTGCAGATGTTCCAGACGTACGGTCCTAACCACCAAGGCAGGAGGAAGATGGGCGCGAAGATCACGTTGAACACGGGTGAGTAGAGAAAGTAGATGCTATGCGCCTGAGCATACTCCATGGTGTAGGGCGTCAGTCCCTCCCAGAACATGCGGGTGGAGTCCTGATAGTCGAAGTAATTGGTGTTACGGCCACGCACCACCTCTAAGGTAGTAGCCAGCAAAACGATTGCAAGTCCCAGAAAGAAAACACACGTGGGGTTCGAGAAAAACCACTTTACTCCCTTTATAATCCTATTCACAGTCTGAAATATAATGTCTCTGCTTCTGAGCGAAGCCAATTTAAACTTTAATATTCAATGTTTCCGAGATGAGATAGCTCGGGCGGTGCTTCACTTCGTCGAAGATGCTGCCTACGTAGACGGCGATGATGCCCATGACCATGATCATAATGCCGGCTATGAACCACATGGACACGAAGAGCGTTGCCCAGCCGCTGACCGTCTCGTCCATGATAATGGTCTTGATGACCAACACGATGGCACCCACAATGGCAGCCAATGTCACTAATGTGCCGAAATAGACGATGAGGCGCAACGACTTGGTGGAAAAGCTGACGGCTGTGCTGACGGCCAGTTCGATGCGTTTACGCATTGAATATGACGACCTCTTGCCGTCCGTCCTGACGGCGTGCTCCACGTCGACCTTAGCCGTCTTGAAGCCTACCCATTGCGTCATCAGCGGATAGTAGCGGTGGTAGTCGCCCATCTTCGCCATAGCGTCGATGACCTTATGGCTGAAGATGGCAAACTCGGCCACGGCTTCGTCCTGGCGGGTGTCGGTCAGGAAACCCATCAGTTTGTTAAAAACGTGCGAGCCCTGTGTCATGAAGAAGTTGTCGGGGCGGTTGCGGCGTGTGGCAAATACAATGTCATAACCCTCCTTGACCTTCAGGAACAGGTCGCGGATTTGCGATGGCGGGTTCTGGAGGTCGCAGTCCAATGTCACGACGTAGTCGCCCTTCGCCGTGTCGTAGCCGGCGTTCAACGCACTCTGTTGGCCGAAGTTCCGGCTCAGGAAGACGCCTTTGACATGCGAGTCCTGAGCACAGAGTTCGCGAATGATGTCGCGGCTGTTGTCAGGACTGCAGTCCTCGACGAGTATGATTTCATAGCTGTCAGTCAGCTGAGCCACAGTTTCCGTAATCTGTCGCACCAGTTCGCGTAGCAGCGTGGGAGCCCCATAGCAAGGGCTGACTACCGATAGTTCCATATCTCTTTGTTATTTGTGTACCGCTTCTTTATACTCCTTCAGCTGGAGGGTGGCGCTAAGGGGCAGGTTGCGGCTGGAATTGCCGATGCGGAAGGTGTATGCACCAGCCTCGCCGAGCCACTGGCTGCCAGCCTCGTCAAACGAAGTCAGCATGCGGCGCTCGATGCGCATGGTCAGCGTCTGACTCTCGCCAGGCTGCAGTTCACGAGTCTTGGCAAAGGCCTTCAACTCGTGGACAGGTTTGTCGATATTGCCCTTCGGAGCCGTGACATAAACCTGTGCCACTTCCTTGCCAGCTACGCTACCCGTGTTCTTGACCGTAACGGTAACGGCGACAGCGTCACCTTCCAGTTTTACCTTAGGCTGTGAGAAGGCGAAGGTGGAGTAGCTCAATCCAAAGCCGAAGGGGTAGGCTACAGGCACCTGATGGGTGTCGAAATGGCGGTAGCCGACATAGATGCCCTCTTCGTGGTTGGTGGCATCCTCGTTGGGGATGGGGTAACCCCAGCCTTTCATCTCACGATAGGAATAAACGTCCATATCCTGCGGGAAGTTCTTGGTGGAGGGGTGGTCGGTGGCACTGACTGGCCACGTCATGGTGAGCTTACCTGAAGGATTGGCTTTGCCCGTCAGGACGTCGGCTACGCTGTTGCCGCCCTCCTCGCCGGGCTGCCAGGCACAAAGGATGGCATCCACACGGTCGCGCCACGAGCAAGTCTCCATGACGGAGCCTGAGTTCAGGATGACAATGACAGGTTTGCCGGCAGCATGGAACTGGTCGGAAACGCGGGAAATCATGTCACGCTCCTCCTTCGTCAGGTTGAACTCGCCATCAATCTTACGGTCCATGCCTTCACCTGCCTGACGACCGATGGTGACAATGGCAGCGTCGGCCTGCTGTACCTCATGGGCTACGCAGCGCTCCGTAATATCTATCTCGTCGAGCTTAGGCTGGCCCTGGTCGAGGAACCACATTATAGGATTCTTGTCGGCACGAAGCTTGGCTTTGGCATACTTGACGTAGTTCTGGTAAATTTCAGTCAATAGCGGGGTGGTCTGCACGCCAATGTTCTTCAGACCCTGCACCATATCGACAACGTAAGGTACGTTGACGGCGCCAGAACCAAGACCACCGGAGAGGAAGTCGTAGCTGCTGACACCAAAGAGGGCTACCGTCTTGAGGTTCTTCATAGGTAGCACACCGCTGTTCTTCAGCAAGACCATGCCTTCCGTGCTACTCTGACGGGTGATGGCGGCATGAGCCTTCAGGTCAGGCTTGCTGTACTTGTAACCCTTGAAACGAGGCGTCTTGACGATGTACTCCAGCATGCGGCGTACGTTCAGGTCGACGTATTTGATGTCGAGCTTACCACTTTTGACCGCCTCAACAATGTCCTTGGCTTGGTCGGGATAGCCTGGCGTCAAGAGGTCGTTGCCGGCTTCTACTTCCTGGCTGACGGGCAGGTCGGCACGCTTGCCTATCCAGTCGGTCATGACGATGCCTTTGAAGCCCCAGTCGTCACGCAGAATGGTTGTGAGGAGTTGCTTATGCCCTTGGGCATAGGTGCCGTTCACCTTATTATATGCTGACATAATAGTCCATGGGTCTGCCTTGCGGACAGTCATCTCGAAGCCACGGAGATACAACTCACGCAGGGCACGCTGACTGACACGCTCGTCAACCTTGGTGCGTGCCGTCTCCTGCGAATTGACGGCATAGTGCTTAGCAGAAACACCCACGCCCTGACTTTGTACGCCGAGGGTGAAGGCGGTACCCATGGCACCCGTGACAAAGGGATCCTCGCTGAAGTACTCGAAGTTACGTCCGCAGAGCGGGTTGCGGTGCAGGTTCATGCCTGGTCCTAAGATTACGTCACAGCCGTATTCCAAGGTCTCGTTGCCGATGGCACGGCCTACCTGTTCTACGAGGTCGGTGTTCCAAGTCGAGGCCAGACAGGTGCCTACGGGAAAGCCTGTAGCAGAATAGTCGTTGGGGTCGCCGTCACGCTTGCGATCGATGTGTACGCCGGCAGGACCGTCAGTTAGTACGGTGGCGGGAATGCCGAGGCGAGGGATCTCTACGGTGATGCCGGCAGCTCCGGCAACGAGTTTCTTCTGGTGGCCGAGCATGGCGCCTGAGCCGACGAAACTGTCGTTACCACCACCTACCAGTAGCTGGGCTTTCTCTTCAAGGGTCATGGCCGAGAGCACCTCGTCGATGTTATCGGCACGCAGTTTCGGTTGTGCTGTCATTGTTGTAGTTGTTAACAGGGCCATAAGGCCGGTAATGAGGACTTTTTTCATATTATTTTTTGTTTTTAGTTGTGGCGGATTAGGGATTAACGGAAATAGGCTTTGAGTTGTTCAGCATAGTCGGCCAGTTGGCGTGTGTCGCCGTTGCCATAACGTTGCCACACCTGCTGACAGGGCAGCATCAATGGGCTGAAGGTTACGTCGTGGCGCTTCAGGTAAGGGTCGCAATACTGGAAGATCTCTAAGATGTCGACCACTAAAGGTGTGGGGATGCGCATGAGATGTGCCAAATCTTGTACCTCGGGGGTCTCGCTGACCATGGTGTGGGGCGTTAGCCTGAAGTAAAGGTCGAGGACGAGTGTGAGCATCATGGGCGTCAGCGTAGAGAGGGGTGCCTCAAGGGTGGAGAGCGAGGCGATGGGGCGGAATTCGAGTTCGAAGGTTTCGTTTACTTCCACGCCCTCAAAGAAATCACCACCTGAGTTGAAAGCCGTCATCTGTCGCAGCAGACTGACGGCACGGCTCAGCCGACGTGGGTTACGGCTATACTCCTGCCAGATGCGCTCGATGCGAGGTGTGCGTAACTGGGCAATGTCGCCCAACCGCTGGTGCAGCACCTGTGGCGGAATATGGAGTTCAAGACTCAGGTTGACCATTTCACGGCTGTAAGTCGGTTTTATGCCGACGGGTTTGCGCAGATAGGCCTGTACCATCAGTAGCCAGTAGTCGTCGTGCCAAGGATATTTGTTTGCCATAATAATGCGTTTTATGGAAATTATTTTGCAAATATACGAAATTATTTTTAATTTTGCACTCAAATTAATATTCATTATGAGAAAATTGCTGTTGGCCATTGGTTGTTGTCTGTGGGCAGTTGCCATTTCAGCACAGACCATACGCGACGAGATAGGTCGTAATACCCGCTATTCGGCAGGTATCTACATGACCTATCCTGGCCCCATACAGCAAAAGCTGACTCCACCGCCGGAAGGCATGAAACCCTTCTACATCTCGCACTATGGCCGGCATGGGTCACGCTATCAGTCACGGCAGAAGATCTATGATGCACCTTATTCTATATTGGAAGCAGCTGACAGGATTCATGTACTGACACCATTGGGACGTGATGTCTTGAAGCGACTGGACGTGATACGCCGGGATGCTGCTGACCGTTGGGGTGAATTGACGTCGGTGGGTGCCATGCAGCAGCGCCAGATTATTACGCGGATGGTGAGCCGTTTCCCGGAAGTCTTCGACAAAGAGTGTACCGTCGATGCCCGCAGTACGACGATGACCCGCAGCCTGCTGTCGATGGAAAATGCCTTGGTGCAGTTGTCGGCCCTGAAACCCGATGTGAAGATTCACCATAATGCCACGGCGCGCGACATGCCCTTCCTGAACCAGCAGGACGAAGACCTGTTCCTGTTGTCGGAAGACTCTGTCACTCGGGCAATCTATGATGCCTATGTCCATAAGACGGTACATCCGGAACGACTGGTGGCATCGCTCATTAAGGACGAGAACTTTGTCCGCAACCATGTGGATGTATATGACTTTAACAATAGCCTGTTTCGTATTGCCAGTAGCATTCAGAATACGGACCTGAGCCAACAGCTGACGCTGTATGACCTGTTTACCGATAACGAGATCTTCGACAACTGGCGTGTGGGTAATGCCCGTTGGTATATTACCCATGGGGGATTCTCGCTGAACGGCGGCGGACAGCCCTACAGCCAGCGCAATCTGCTAAGGAAAATCATCGAAGAAGCCGACAGTTGTATTCGTCAGCCTGGTTCCAACGTTCATCTGCGCTATGGCCATGCTACCGTCATCATGCCTTTAGTATGTCTGTTAGAGCTGAATGATTATGGCTTGTCCACTAACGACTTGTACGAATTGGAGCGTAAGCAATGGGCAGACTTCCGTATTTTCCCCATGGCTGCCAACGTCCAGTTTGTGTTTTATCGCCGCCAGCCTGATGACAGCGATGTACTCTTCAAGGTTTTGCTTAACGAGAATGAGGCCACGTTGCCGCTGAAGAGCAACATGGAACCCTATTATCGCTGGAGCGACTTCAAGGCGTATTTTCTCAAGAAACTGGAAGCCTATGGGGGAAAGAGGAATGAAAAGTGATGAGTATGATGAGAGCATATAGAATAAAAGGAGTGATACGTGAATGGGCGGTGAGGGTGCTGACGGCACTTCTCGCTTATCACTTATCACTCAGCACTTGTTTTTCCCAGTCAGCCTTCGAGTTCATTAGCCGTAACAGAAACTTCTCAGCCAGCAACTATTGCATCTATCCTGACAGTGTCCAGCCGACGATGACGCCTCCTCCTGCTGGCAAGCGTCCCTTCTATATCTCGCACTATGGCCGTCACGGTTCCCGTTACTTGAGTAACAGGAAGGCTTACGACATTCCCTACAGGATGCTGTGCAGGGCAGACAGCTTGGACGAATTGACGCCCATAGGACAAGACGTGTTGCACGAAATGAGAATAATCATCTCCGACTCGGAAGGTCGCTGGGGCGACCTGAGCAGTTTGGGCAAACTTCAGCACCGCCGTATAGCCCAGCGCATGATGGAGCGCTTCCCCGAGGTGTTCCAAGATAAAGCATACGTTGATGCTAAGAGTACGGTGGTGAACCGTTGCATTCTTTCTATGGGTTCCTTCCTCCAGCAAATGGCTCAGATGAACCCGTCGCTTCAAGTCAAAATGCAAGCCTCGGCCAAGGACATGTGGTACATGAACCATCAGGACAAGGAGTTGCGCGACAGCATGATGACGTCACGTTCCCAACAACTGTACAGAGCTTTCTGTTCAACGCGTGAGCGGAATCCCCGTCTGATGGAATTGTTGTTTGTCGACCCCGACTCCGTCAAGGATGTCGTCGACGAGGTGTGGCTTAACTACTATTTGCTGAAGGCGGGCCTGATTCAGCAGAACACCAACATGCACGATAAGACCTATCTTATAGATCTCTTTACCTTCGAGGAGATTCATCAGTTCTGGCAGATGGAGAATGCCTATTGGTATTTTACCTATGGTCCGTCGCTGATTAACGGAGGCGAACAGCCCTACACCCAGCGCTGTCTGCTAAGGAAAATCATCGAGGAGGCCGACAGTTGTATTCGTTTGCCGCAGACTGGTGCGTCGCTCCGCTTTGGTCACGAAACGGTGTTACTGCCGCTGACGTGTCTGTTAGGCCTGAATGGCTTTGACTACCAGACTGAGAACTTGGAGGAACTGGAAGAGAAAGGTTGGTGGGCGTGTCTGGTGTTTCCCATGGCCTCGAACGTTCAGTTTGTCTTCTACCGTTCCGATGTTAACGACGATGATGTCATCTTCAAGGTACTGCTGAACGAACAGGAGGCTTCGCTGCCTTTGCCGACAGAAATGGCGCCCTATTATCATTGGAAAGACTTTAGGGAGTTTTATCTGAAGAAGTTAGAAACTTATGACGCTTTGCGGGCTACGCGTAAAAAATAGAGGCTTAGATGCGCCCTTGTTCGTGGTAGCTATAGTAGGCTCCGTCGGTGACGATGACGTGGTCAAGGAACTTGATGCGCATCACCCCGCAGGCTTTCGCTATGGCTGCTGTCAAGTCGTTGTCTGCTTGACTGGGCCGCAGACTGCCTGAAGGATGATTATGGCATACGGCTATGATGGTGGCATTGGCCAGCACGGCCTCGCGGATGATGATGCGGACGTCGACGCTCACCTCGCTGATGCCGCCATGGGCTATGCGCGTCTTCTTGATAAGCCGGTAGTTCTGGTTCATCAGCAATAGCCAGAACTCTTCAACGTCAAAGTCTTGCATCAAGGGATGCATGTGGTTATAGATAAGGGTCGCCGTGCCTAAGTCAGGCCGTTCCTCAGGTTTTTCCATCTGTCGGCGCTTGCCCAGTTCGCAGGCTGCCAGGATGGTGATGGCTTTCGCCTCGCCAACGCCGTTATATTGGCAAAGGTCGCGAATGGTCATCTTGCCCAGAGTATTCAGGTTGTTGTTGCAGTCTGCTAAGATGCGCTTCATCAGCGAGACGGCATCCTCCTTGGTGGAACCTGAACCAACCAGTATCGCCAGCAACTCGGCATCGGTGAGTGCCTGTGTCCCAAGCCGCATGAGTTTTTCACGTGGACGGTCTTCCTCAGCCCATTGGTTAATGTTCAGCTTATCCATCACTTATAGAAGTTCTTTTCGAAAGCGGTAAATTCGTCCTGTTTAAGCACGCAGCGCTTCCACCACGCCTCGATGAAGCCCAGACCGTAGCCCATTAACTGGACGAAGGCGGCAGGGATGGAGAGCAGCCCGACCCAAAGACTCTTGTTTTTAATGCTGGAGTCAAGGAAGATGATGATGCTATATAATATAATAGGTATAAGCGACAGCTCACAAAGGGCAAAACCGATGGCTGCCGTCATGTGGTCGGCGTTGAAGAGGAAATTGCATAATCCGAGTCCAAAGAGCATCAGCAGACCTATGACCCCTAAGGTGAATACCGTCGGCAGCAGGTGTACGAGTTTCATGGTTCCTGGGTGGCGCTTTGTCAGGTTGATGCGTGCAATGCCGCTATTGAAGACCTGTCGGAAGAACTTTTGGAAGTCTGTGCGCCGCTTGTGCCACACCCAGGCGTCAGGGAAGAGGCGGGGTTTATAGCCGGCCTCAACGATACGGTAGGAAAAGTCGATGTCCTCGCCGAAGCGCATCTTCGAGAAACCGCCCAACTGCATGTAGACATCACGACGGATGCCCATATTGAATGAACGTGGATAAAACTTGTCCAGCTTTGCTTTGCCACCTCGGATGCCACCTGTGGTAAAGAAGGACGTCATGGAGTACGAGATGGCTTTCTGAACGGGAGAAAAGGAAGGGTGTGCGGCATCAGGACCACCCCATGCAGCTGCGGGCTTTTCTTGTAGTTCTTTCTCCACAGCAGCTAAAAAGCCATTGGGCAGCACGACGTCAGAGTCGAGCACGATGACGTACTCGCCCTGGGCACGTTCCACGCCGTAGTTGCGGCTCTGACCAGGACCGCTGTTCTCCTTATTATAATAATGCAAATCAAGGATGCTTGCGAACTTGTCGCAAACATCCTTGCAAGGTTTCTGTGAACCGTCCTCAACAATTACCACCTCAAAGTCAGTAAGCGTTTGAGAGCAAAGGCTCTCAAGCAACTCGTCCACTTCATCTGGGCGATTATATACGGGGACGATAATTGAGTATTTCAATTCTCAATTTTCAATTACTCTTTTGCTCTTGCCAAATAGCTGCCATCGCGGGTGTCAACCTGAATCAGGTCGCCCTCGTTGATGAACAGAGGCACGCGAACCTCGACGCCAGTCTCCAGCGTAGCAGGCTTCAGCGTGTTGGTAGCGGTGTCGCCCTTAATGCCGGGCTCAGAGTGAGTGACGCGGAGAATGGTCTTCACCGGCATCTCAGCATAGAGAATAGTGCCGTCGGTGGTATCGCTCACCACGGAAACCGTGTCGCCCTCCTTCATGTACTCGTGGCCAATTACCAAGTCGTTGGCAATGGGAATCTGCTCGAAAGTCTCGTTGTTCATGAAAATGCGACCCTCCTGGTCCTCATACAGATACTGGTAGTCGCGATGCTCGATGACGACGTCCTCCAGCTTCTCACCGATGTTGTAGCGGCGCTCCAGCACGCGGCCGTCGGTGACGTTCTTCAACTTGATGTTCATGATGGTGTTACCCTTACCAGGTTTACGATGCTGGAAGTCGATGCAAACCCAAATGGCACCGTCCATGCGGATGGCAGTACCCTTCTTAATGTCTTGTGAATTAATCATAAAAATATGCTATTATAATATATAATATCGCTTTTCAGGGTGCAAAGGTACAATATTTCCGTGAAAAATGAATAAATTTTGAAGAAAAAATCACTCAAAACTTGCACGATTAGAAATAATTATGTAATTTTGCAGCCCGAATCGACGAATTATAACAAATAAAACAAAGATAAGACAATGAAAAGAACGTTTCAGCCGCACAATCGTCGCCGCGTAAACAAGCATGGTTTCCGCGAGCGCATGGCAACAAAGAATGGTCGTCGCGTACTGGCTTCTCGCCGCGCTAAGGGCCGTAAGAAGTTAACAGTATCTGACGAGCACCACGGAAAGTAAATCCAGAAAGCTCAGATAAGAGTTGGGTATGTTTATTCATAAACGTACCCAATTTTTTTGTACCCGTGTTTAGAAAAATATTCGGGATTATTTCGTTTTCTCGCTTTTTTGTCTTACCTTTGCAGCATATTTGTGTTATCCGTGCACCATATCTGATTTATCTGTATCTTAGTTATCCGTGTACCAGATTAAACTATAAACATTACTAACTTATGAAATTATTTGTTACAGCAATGGCGATGGGCGTATTAACAATGTTGGCAGGCTGCCAGTCGGCACCGGACATTGAGGATCAGGTTGATGCGTTGTACGACAAGATGTCGCAGGAGGAGCGTGTTGCCCAGCTGCGCAGTATGTATATGGACGAACTCTTCGACGACAAGGGCCAGTTGGACCCGGCGAAGTGCCGCGAGCTGATACCTAACGGCATCGGCCACTTCTCACAGTTCTGCATGCAGAAGCCTCGCGACCCGAACGAGATTCGTGACAGGGTGGCTGCCGTGCAGAAGTGGCTGATGGAGAATACACCGAATGGCATTCCTGCCTTGTGTCACGAGGAGGTGCTGTCGGGTGTCAACACGAAGGGCTCTACGATTTACCCCCAGCAGATAGGTCAGGCATGTTCGTTCAATCCCGAACTGGCTGAGCTGAAGACGCGCCAGACGGCCACCGCTATGAGAAAGATGGGTGGTGTGTTGTCGCTGTCACCTATGGTCGATGTTTGTCGCAATCCCAGTTTCAATCGCTTGGAGGAGTCGTACGGCGAGGACGGCTACCTGTCGGCTGTGATGGGCGTGGCCTTTGTCAACGGCTTACAGCAGAGCGATCTGAAGAAGGGCGTTGGAGCCTGCTCGAAGCATTACCTCGGCTACGGCGGTGGCGGCGATGCCCCTGAGAAGGAACTGATGGAAGACATCATTCTGCCCCACGAGGCGATGGTTCGTGTGGCAGGCAGTAAGGCTGTGATGCCTGGCTACCATGTCATGGCGGGCAAGAAACAGCAATGTGTGGCAGACAGTACCATACTGCAGGGTATCCTGCGCGGCTACTTGGAGTTCGACGGTATGGTGGTTAGCGACTATACAGCCATCGACCAGCTGGTTTTAAATGAAGAATTAAGAATGAAGAATGAAGAATCAGGAGCGAAGTCCGAAGAATCAGGAGCGAAGTCCGAAGAATCGAATATCGACCCGGCTGTGATGAAGGCAGCCGCTGCCATCAATGGCGGTTGCGACGTAGACTTCCCGCATGGTGCTAACTATAAATATCTTCCTGAGGCCTTGGAGAAAGGACTTGTGAAGCCTGAGGCGTTCGAACGTGCCGTGAAGAGCGTGTTACGCTATAAGTTCCGCGCAGGTATGTTCGATAAGGATGCCTACCTCTATAGTAAAGAGGATATCCAACTCGACACCCCCGAGGAGCGCCAGACGGCTTATGATATCGCTACACAGAGCATTGTCCTTTTAGAAAACAATGGCGTGCTGCCCTTGGCAAACGTGCAGAAAGTTTTCCTGACGGGGCCTAATGCCAACTCGATGTGGTCGATGTGTGGCGACTATTCTTTCCCTGCCATGTCTTTCTTCTGGAAGATGGTAAAGGAAGACCTCGACCATCCGCACACCATCACGCTGTTGGAGGGTATGACAGACTGTCTGAAAGACTCCCCCATTTCGCTCAGCTACTCTCAGGGCTGTGACTGGACGGAGGAGATAGAGACTAAATTCTCGGAACTGGGCGACGAACGTGCCTGGGAATACGGAATCCTGCACCGTAAGGTGGAACCCACCGACAAAATCGACAAGGGCGAGGCGTTACGTCTTGCCAACGAAGCCGACGTCATCGTAGCTGCCGTTGGTGAGAACGTCATGCTGTGCGGCGAGAATCGCGACCGTCAGGGGTTGCGCCTGCCGGGTAAGCAAGAGGAGTATGTCAACGAGCTCATAGCCACCGGCAAGCCTGTTGTGCTCGTCGTCTTCGGCGGCCGTGCTCAGGTCATCAGCGGTTTGGCTGAGAAGTGTGCTGCCGTCATTCAGGCTTGGTATCCCGGTGAGGAGGGTGGTCACGCTGTTGCCGACATCCTCTTTGGCAAGGTGACGCCGTCGGGCAAGCTCTCCGTCAGCTATCCAAAGGAGGAACTTAACGAGCCGGTCTGCTATAACTATCCGCAGACCTCTTCCAGCAGCAAGATTGCCTGGCCGTTCGGCTATGGCCTGAGTTACACCACCTTCGAGTATAGCGACTTGCAGATGGACAGCTTGGCAAAGACGACCGACGAGAGTCTTACTCTCTCCTTTAAAATAAAGAACACGGGTAAGGCTGCTGGCGACGAGATAGCCCAGGTGTACATCTCACCCCAGGACGCCAAGAGTCCCGTCCGCCCCATCCAGTTGCAGGGCTTTGCCCGTGTGGCGTTGCAGCCAGGCGAGACAAAGACCGTCACAGTGAAACTCTTCATCGAACAGTTTGGCTATTACTACCGTGAGAGTGTGCCCCAATGGCGGCGTGAGGCAGGGGATTATCTTGTCAAGATTGGCGCCTCGTCGCAGGACATCCGCTTGCAGCAGCAAGTCACATTAGACGATGTGCTTGTCAGCAATACCCGCCGCGAACACTACTTCTCGGAAGTGAAAATTGATTAAGGATGTCTTGACCTAAAGGTTCAAGATGTTTCAAGAAACGATTAGAAAATTAAACATATTGCCTTATGAAAAAAATGCTATTAGTTGTCTGTGCATTGTGTGTTCAGATGGTGAGCATGGCACAGCCCCGAACGAATGATGACGGAACGGTGACGTTCCAGTACAAGAACGACTCGGCCAAGACGGTACTCGTCGACGTGCAGTTTGCCGGCCGTAAAGAGATGACCCGTGGTGCTGACGGTATGTGGACGGTGACCCTCGGTCCCGTCGCCCCCGACATGTATCCCTACTGCTATGTGGTGGATGGCGTTGGCGTGATGGATCCCGAGAATCCGCAATACTTCCCCAATGAGGGCTTCAAGAACAGTTTGCTGGAAATCACATCGAAGAGTGGTGCCCTGCCCCACGACATCCTTGATGTGCCGCACGGTCGCGTCGAGTATGTCAACTATTATTCGAAGAGCCTTGGCGCCACTAACCACGCCATTGTGTACCTGCCGCCGACTTACATGACAAATCCGCAGAAGAAGTACCCCGTATTCTACCTCATCAGCGGTACCACCGACACAGAAGAAGTCTATTATAAGGTTGGCCGCGTGAACTACATCCTCGACAACCTGCTGGCTGACAAAAAGGCCCAGGAGATGATAGTCGTGCTGCCTTACGGAAATCCCATGAAGCTGAAACTTCAGGACGCTCCCACCACGGTGCCTGGCGCCACGACGAAGGAGCGTAGCGACGAGATAGCCCGACAGATGCGCTTCGGCGGTGACGTCTTCAGTCAGGACCTGATTAATGACCTCATGCCGTACATCGAGAAGAACTACCGCACCAAGGCCGACCGTGACCACCGGGCCATTGGCGGTTTCTCACGCGGTGGCAATCAGGGACTCTATAACGGTCTGGCCAACCTCGACAAGTTCTCATACCTCTGCTCGTACAGTTCGTTTACGTCGACGGACATCCCTGGGGTCTACGACAATGCCGACGAGCTCAACAAGAAACTTCACCTGTTCTGGCTTGGCGTAGGTACTGACGATTTCCTCTACGGTAATGCCCGTGACTACATGGAGTTCCTCGACAAGAAGGGCATCCGCAGCGTGAAAGAGTTTACAACCGACAAGTTCGGCCATACGTGGATGAACGCCAAGTACTTCCTCGCAAAGACCCTGCCACTGCTCTTTAACAAGAAGGCTTCAGAAGCTGCCATGCAGGCCAGCCAGCCCGCTCCTGCCGCAACGGGTAAAGAACAGCAGTTCACCCCCGGCGTTATGGCTCGTCTGTTCCCCAAACCCATTATCTCGCCCGAGTACGGCGAGCAGGGTACTACGTTCCGCTTCAAGGCTCCTGAGGCTAAGAAAGTGGAGTTAGAAGTGGAGATTCTGCCCGAGACTATCGTGATGCAGCGCGACAGCGACGGTGTCTGGAGCACCACGCTGACGGAGTATCTCTTCGAGACCTATAAGTACTGTTTCATAGTCGATGGTACTCGCGTGGCCGATCCGAGCAACATGTACCTCTCGCCTGACTTAGGCTTTAAGTACAGCGTGGCCAGCAATCCCAAGACGCCCTTCAACTTTGCCTCTCAGGGTGACATCCAGCATGGCAGGGTGAGCTATGACTTGGACCGCATGGAGGCTTGGTACACCGCCCCCATGCAACAGATGATGATGCCGGCATTCGTACAACTCGTACCCGGCGAGGGAGACACCATGGAGAGCTGGTTCAAGTTAGGCGGTGCTGACGCCATTGCCGACCGACTGTTAGCCGACGGCAAGACGAAACCCTGCATCATCACCACCAGCGCCTTGGAGTTTATGCAGAACGGCCCCCAGATGCCAGGCTTCAAAATTCGTACGCTGAAGGCTGACGACTATCCTACATGGAGCCAGCGTCGCAGGGCATTGGTACGCCTGCTCATCGCTATTGGCAAGGAACCTGCCCCTGAGATGCCGGCCTTCGGCGGTGGCTTCGGCGGTGGTTTCGGCGGCGGACGCCCTGGCGGCTTCGGCGGAGATGATTAAACCAAGAAGATGCCACATATAATTTTCCATTTAACTTAAAAACTCATAAACTTATAAACTCACGATGAAACGTACATTATTATCAATTATTCTGCCGTGCCTGGCGCTGATGGCCGTGGCACAGCCTGCCGGAGGCTTCGGAGGCTTCCAGGCACCGAAAGTCGACCTCCCCACGTCTCAGGAGTGGAAAGATGTGAACTATGCTGGCGATGACAAGGCATTCCACACTTGTGACATCTACCTGCCCAAGAAGGAGGCTGCCAGCTATCCTGTCGTTATCCATATCTACGGTAGTGCGTGGTTCAGTAACAATGGCAAGGGTATGGCGGATCTCGGCACTATCGGCAAGTCGCTGCTCGAAGCCGGCTATGCCGTCGTCTGCCCCAACCACCGCAGCAGCATGGACGCCAAGTGGCCGGCTCAGATTCACGACATCCGTGCCGTCATCCGTTTCGTACGGGGTGAGGCAGCGAAGTATAAGTTCGACACGTCGTTCATTGCCACCAGCGGATTCTCTTCCGGCGGTCATCTGGCATCGACGGCTGCAACAACCAGTGGCCTGAAGCAGTCCAAGGTGGGTAATTACGATATCGACCTCGAAGGCAATCTCGGCAACTACCTCAACGAGAGCAGCGCCGTCAATGCCGCCTGCGACTGGTCTGGTCCTGTCGACCTTACCAATATGGACTGCGGCGAGGGTATGAAGATGGGCGAGAACTCTCCCGAGGATGTCATTCTCAACTCGAAACTTGACCGCGAGCCCGACAAGTACCGCAGCCTTAGTGCCACTTACTATGTAGACAAGAACGACCCGCCCGTCATCATCTTCCACGGTGACAAGGATAATGTCGTACCCAACTGCCAGGGCAAGGAGTTCTACGAGCTGTTGAAGGCTGCTGGTGTCAAGACCGTGGCTACGTTCCCCGCAGAGGGCAGCCACGGAGGGCCGCAGATGTACACCGAGGAGAACCTGAAGAAGATGGTATGTTTCCTCGACTGCGTACGCAAAGGCGAGGGATGCTGCAAGGACGGCGACAAGAAGGACGGCTGTTGTGCCAAGGACGGCTGCTGTGGCAAGCAAGCTGCCAAGACGCGCATCATCGAGGATGGCGGCACAGGCCCCTTCAAGGCCATCATGAAGGAAGAACCCACGCTGAAGGAACATACCGTCATCGTACCGCAGGACCTCACACCCTTCGGCCCTCAGAAGCAGCTTCCCGTGCTGGTATGGGGCAACGGCGCCTGCGCCAACTCGCCTTTCGAGCACATCAACTTCCTGAACGAGATAGCATCCAACGGCTACATCGTGCTGGCAACCGGAAACATCCCCATGACCGACGAGTGGTACAAGGGTCCCATGTCGCGCTCGGAACAGCAGATAGAGAGCATAGACTGGATCATCGCCCAGAACGCAGACCCCAAATCGCCCTACTATCAGAAGATTGACGTGAAGAACATCTGCGTTGCAGGTATGTCGTGCGGTGGATTGCAGACGCTCTACAACTGTGCAGACCCACGCATCACGACGCTCATGATCTGCAATAGCGGACTCTTCAAACAGTCGAATGCCTCACAGGCTGTCGGTGGCATGCCAATGCCAGAGAAGTCGAAGCTGAAAGACATCCATACACCTATTATATATATACTGGGCGGTCCGACGGATATCGCCTACGAGAACGGTATGGACGACTTCCACCTCATCAGCCACGTACCGGCCTGCGCCATCAACTATCCCGTAGGTCATGGCGGTACCTACCGTCAGCCTCACGGCGGCGAGTTCACCATCCCCGCCCTGGCCTGGCTCAACTGGCAACTGAAGGGCGACCAGGAGGCTGCCAAAATGTTCATCGGCAAGAAACCGGCCCTCCTCGACCGCAAAGACTGGACCATCGAGAAGAACAAACCCTTCCAGAAGCTGAAGTAACGTTCTTCTTTCAATCGAGTAGTGAATCATAGGGGCTGTTCAATTATTGAATCCCCATGATTCACTACTCTTTTTTTATGTAAGCTTCCCGAAAAAGTCCGATTTTATTTTACACTGCACATTTTTATCTCCAAACAAATTTTGAAATTGCAAAAACACCTACATACCTACATAAAGCCTATTAATACGTTGTATTTTAATAAGTTACTTTATGTAGGTAACCTACATTTACCTACATTCACCTACATTCAGCATTCTGACCGTTGTAGATAATAACTGAAAAGGATACCACTATAATAATCGAAAAGGTTACCACGTAGACCAGAGTTTTACGTTATATATAAGGTGACTCATAAGAGCACTGTAGGGTATAATTAGTTAAAACATGGTA
>JAEEVT010000059.1 GCA_016291005.1 Prevotella sp.
TATAGAAGGTTGCCTATAAAGGCGACCTTCATAAGAAAATTGAACGGTTTGTTTCAATTACCTTTGCTTCTTGTACTACTTCTTCTCTGTCTATGTAAGTCTTTCAAAGAACTCTTCTTCAATGCCCTCAGCCTAACTTTTTAGGCGAAAGCGGGTGCAAAGGTACGCGTTTTTTTTCTTACCTCCAAATATTTTTGAAGAAAAATGCAGATTATTTTCAAAAAAAATTTGGAACTTGACTCAAATCAAGTTCCAAATCTGCTACACCTTAATAATATATAATAATAAGAAGGCTTCTTTATCGTCTATTGTGACGCTCCGTATTACTTGTCAGACTCAGGAGCCTGTCCAATCAGATCCATAAACTCGTCAAGCTTCGGCGTAATGATAATCTGTGTGCGGCGATTGCGCTGCTTGCCCACCTCGCTATCATTGTCGGCAATGGGATTATACTCGCCGCGACCACCTGCCGTAAGACGCTTAGGATCGACACCATAGTCGTTTTGGAGAGCCTGTACGACGGAAGATGCACGAAGTGTTGAGAGGTCCCAGTTGTTACGGATATTCTCACGCTTGATGGGTACATTATCGGTGTTACCTTCGATAAGAACGTCATAGTCCTTATAGTCCTTGATGATCTTGGCAATCTTTGAGAGTGTTTCAGCGGCACGGCTGTTAATCTCGTATGAGCCACTCTTGTAGAGCATGTTGTCGGCCAGTGAGATATAGACAACGCCCTTGAGAACCTGGACATCGACCTCCTTCAGCTCTTCCTTGGAGAGCGAACGGGTAAGGTTGTTGGTAAGCACCATGTTCAGCGAGTCGCTCTTCGACTTCACCTCCACCAGATGGCGGATATACTGGTTCGACTCGTTAATCTGGTCAACCAGTTTCTCAATGCTGACATTGTTCTGGCTGGCATTCGACAGACTCTTGTCCAACGACTCCTGCAGCTTGGCATACTTAGCCTCGGCAGCTTGCAGGGCCTGCTGTAAACCAGACTGGATCTTCTCAAGAGTCTCTACGCGGGAATTGGCGACAGCCAATTGTGCCTTCGTATCCTGATAGTTCGTCTGCAACGCCTTATTCTCTTCCTGACAGGCCACAAGGTCCTTCTTAGAAGCACAGCTGGTCATCAGCACTACTGCAACCAGCGAAATCATGAAAATACTTTTCTTCATACTTTTATCCATTTTAATTAGTAAAGCGGGTGCAAAGTTAGTTATTCATCGCACATTTTGTTCTAAAGTTGCTTCAATTTAGAGATTTTTAAGTAACTTTGGCTTAGTCCCTACTTTTCTGCCAATTAATTTGCACACTCGAAAAGAATTGCCTACCTTTGCAGCGATTAATTTGAAGCATTTTACAAATGAGATTTGACCGAACAATGAAAAGAATATTAGCATTAGTAGGCGTGTTGGCATGCCTGGTCAGCACGGTAGAGGCTCAGGACGCCGACGAACAGTATGCCCGCGACCTGTTGCCGGTAGGAACGCTGGCTCCCGATCTGATAGACCCCACTGGAAAACCCTTTCTGTTGGAGAAGTTTCGTGGGCGCTGCGTGGTGCTCGACTTTTGGGCTACCTGGTGCAAGGACTGTCGCAAGGACTTGCCTGAGATGATGAAGCTTCACCAAAAATATGACATTGAGGGTGTGGAGTTTATCGGTGTGTCGTTCGACACCGAACCCTCGATATTGCAACATTTCATTGACAGCCTATCAATTCGCTGGGGACAGATTAGCGAACTGAAAAAGATGAAAGCATCACAAATGGCGAAGGACTACCACATCAATTGGATACCAACCATGTATTTGCTAGATACCGACGGCCGTGTGCTGTTGGCGACCGTTGAAATTGAGAAGCTGAAAGCAAAGTTGCTTGAGCTGCAGAAGGCCAATAAGCTGGTAAAGCCTGAGTTGGCTGGTCAGAACCATGCACCGCAGTTCCCTGGTGGTACCAAAAAACTAATGGAGTATTTGTCAACAAACATCAAATATCCGGAAGTATCAAGTAAATACGGCATTGAGGGGCGCGTCTTCGTCCAGTTCTATGTCGAGACGGATGGCAGCGTATCTGATGTCAAAGTATCGAAGACGGAGTTCGCCGACCGTCTGTCGGATAGTAAGTTCGGCAAGTATACCCGGGAGGAGAAGGAATCAATGCTGGAGCAAGGCACGCGTCTTCTGAAGGTAGAAGCCCTGCGCGTTGTAAGGAATATGCCGAATTGGGAACCCGCCAAGCGGCGTAATGAACCTGTTCGCGTCAAGTACACTCTTCCTGTCAATTTCAAGTTCAGATAGACTGTACACCTTTGAGTTTCGACCCAAAAGGCACTTTCACTCGGAAATGCAAAAGAAAAAGAAGTTTTCCTTTTGCATTTCGCTTGCTTATTTGTACCTTTGCAGCCAAATTAAAATTAATAAGGTACAAAAGAATATGATTCTCTTTTTCAAGACCCCCCAAGAGAGTGTGATAGCCACTGAGGTGGACCATCAGCTCAGTGAACAGGAAATCAGTGAACTTAATTGGCTTTATGGCGGTGCCACGCTGGAAGAAGCCACAGAACTGAACGGCTTTTTTGTCGGTCCGCGCCGCGAGATGGTGACACCATGGTCAACCAATGCCGTAGAGATTACCCAGAACATGGGACTCAAGGGCATCAGCCGTATTGAGGAATACTTCGCTGTTGCCAGCAAAGATGCGGAACACGACGAAATGTTGCAGCGTATGTATAACGGTCTGAACCAGGACATCTTTACGATTAACATCAAGCCCGAGCCCATCAAGTACGTGGACAATCTGGAGGAATACAACGAGCAGGAGGGTCTTGCCCTCTCGCCCGAGGAAATCGAATACCTGCATGGACTGGAAAAGCAGAATGGCCGTCCTCTGACCGACTCAGAGATTTTCGGTTTCGCCCAGATTAACTCTGAGCACTGCCGTCATAAGATTTTCGGTGGTACCTTTATCATCGACGGTAAGGAGATGGAGAGTTCGCTCTTTGCCATGATCAAGAAGACCACGCAGGAGAATCCCAACAAGATTCTCTCGGCTTATAAGGACAACGTCGCTTTTGCACAGGGACCTGTCGTTGAGCAGTTTGCTCCGAAGAACCAGAGCACCAGCGACTGGTTCCGCGTAAAAGATATCGAGAGCGTCATCTCGCTGAAGGCCGAGACGCATAATTTCCCAACAACGGTGGAGCCTTTCAACGGTGCTGCTACCGGTACTGGTGGTGAGATCCGCGACCGTATGGGCGGTGGTGTAGGTTCTTGGCCGATTGCCGGTACCGCTGTTTATATGACAGCGTATCCGAGACTAACAGATGATGAAAAGGTGGCTCGCGACTGGGAGGACATCCTGCCTGTTCGCCAGTGGTTGTATCAGACTCCTGAGCAAATACTGATTAAGGCTTCGAACGGTGCTTCTGATTTCGGCAACAAGTTTGGACAGCCGTTGATTTGCGGTTCGGTGCTGACGTTTGAGCATCAGGAGGATGCAAGTGGCTGTGGCACAGCCACAAACTCAACGAAGTACGCATACGACAAGGTGATTATGCTGGCAGGTGGTGTTGGTTATGGCACCAAGCGCGACTGTCTGAAGAAAGAGCCTCAGCCAGGCAACAAGGTGGTCGTTGTCGGTGGTGACAATTACCGCATCGGCCTTGGTGGTGGTTCTGTATCGTCTGTTGATACGGGTCGCTATTCGAATGGTATTGAGTTGAACGCCGTCCAGCGTGCTAACCCAGAGATGCAGAAGCGCGCCTATAACCTCGTCCGTGCCCTCTGCGAGGAGGACGTGAACCCCGTTGTGAGTATCCACGACCACGGTTCTGCCGGACACCTGAACTGTCTGTCTGAACTCGTTGAGGAATGTGGTGGTGAGATTGACATGACCAAGCTGCCTATTGGTGATAAGACTTTGAGTTCTAAAGAAATTATCGCCAACGAGAGTCAGGAGCGTATGGGCTTGCTCATCGATGAGAAGCACATCGAACATGTCCGTAAGATTGCTGAGCGTGAGCGTGCCCCGCTGTATGTGGTTGGTGAGACTACTGGCGACGCCCACTTCTCGTTCAGGCAGGGCGACGGCGTGAAGCCCTTCGACCTCGACGTGGCCCAGATGTTCGGTCACTCGCCCAAGACCATTATGAAGGACAATACCGTAGAGCGTCACTATGCTGACGTTACCTACAGTCAGGATAAGATTGACGAATACCTTGACCGCGTTCTCCAGTTGGAGGCTGTGGCCTGTAAGGACTGGTTGACCAACAAGGTGGACCGCTCTGTGACGGGTAAGATTGCCCGCCAGCAGTGTCAGGGCGAGATTCAGTTGCCTTTGAGCGACTGTGGTGTTGTCGCCCTCGACTATCGTGGCGAGAAAGGTATTGCTACTGCCCTCGGACATGCTCCTCAGGCAGGTCTGGCTGATCCTGCGGTAGGTTCTGTGCTCTCTGTAGCCGAAGCCCTGACCAATATCGTTTGGGCACCACTTGCCGAGGGTATGGACTCGCTGTCGCTGAGCGCAAACTGGATGTGGCCTTGCCGTTCGCAGGAGGGTGAGGACGCCCGTCTTTACGCTGGAGTAAAGGCGCTGAGCGATTTCTGCTGCGACCTGCATATCAACGTTCCTACTGGCAAAGACTCTCTTTCTCTGAGTCAACAGTATCCTAACGGCGAGAAGATCATCTCCCCGGGAACTGTGATTGTCAGTGCAGGAGGTGAAGTGTCGGACATCAAGAAAGTGGTATCACCTGTGTTGGTGAACGACAAAAATGCATCACTCTATCATATAGACTTCTCGTTTGACAAGCAGCGTCTGGGTGGTTCTGCCTTCGCCCAAAGCTTAGGAAAGGTTGGCGACGACGTACCTACTGTCAAGAACGCTGAATACTTTGCCGATGCCTTTATGGCTATCCAGCAACTCATCGAGAAGGGTTGGATTATGGCTGGCCACGATATTTCTGCAGGTGGTCTGATTACGACCCTGTTAGAGATGTGTTTCGCCAACACGAAGGGCGGTATGCACATCAACCTGCACGATATCTGCGCTGATGGTGATATCGTGAAGGCGCTCTTTGCCGAGAATCCGGGTGTGGTGATTGAGGTGAGCGATGAGCACAAGCAGGAGTTCAAGGAATTCATGGAGGATGCTGGTGTTGGCTATGCCAAGATTGGTTATTCAGTGCCTGAGAGTCGTAGTATTGATGTAATCTTTGCAGATGGAAACGGCAAAACCGTTTCCCACACATTTGATATTGATGCTCTCCGCGACGTTTGGTACAAGACCTCTTATCTGTTAGACCGCAGACAGAGCTTCAACGGCAAGGCAAAGGAGCGCTTCGAGAACTATAAGAAGCAGCCCATCGAGATGAAGTTTAACAAGGACTTCAAGGGTACACTGGCGCAGTATGGGCTCAATCCCCGCCGTTCTGAAGGTTGCTGTGGCACAGCAACAGACTCAACGCCGAAGGCTGCCATTATCCGTGAGAAGGGAACTAACGGTGAACGCGAGATGGCCTACTGCCTCTACCTCGCTGGTTTCGACGTGAAGGACGTCATGATGACCGATCTGATTTCTGGCCGCGAGACACTTGAAGACATCAACATGATTGTATTCTGTGGTGGTTTCTCTAACTCCGACGTGCTTGGTTCGGCAAAGGGTTGGGCAGGTGCCTTCCTCTTCAACCCCAAAGCCAAGGAGGCACTGGATAAGTTCTATGCCCGTAAGGACACCCTCTCATTAGGTATCTGTAACGGTTGCCAGCTGATGGTGGAGTTGGGACTTTGCGAGGCTACGCCTCTAAATAATAAAGAACAAAGAACAAATAATAAACGGCCTCGGATGCTGCATAACGATTCGCACAAGTTCGAGAGTGAATTTATCAGCTTGAGCATTCCTAAGAATAACTCTGTGATGTTCGGTTCGTTGAGTGGCAACAAGCTCGGTCTGTGGGTAGCACACGGCGAGGGTAAGTTCTCTCTGCCAGAAGCTGAAAGCACGTATAACGTGATTGCCAAGTACAACTACACTGGCTATCCCGCTAATCCTAACGGTTCTGACTACAACGTAGCTGGTATCTGCTCGGCCGACGGTCGTCATCTCTGTATGATGCCTCACTTGGAGCGTGCCGTATTCCCCTGGCAGAACGCCTGGTATCCAGCCGACCGTCGTCAAGACGAGGTAACACCTTGGATTGAGGCTTTCGTCAATGCACGTAAATGGGTTGAAGCCTCCTCCACCCCCTCCAAAGGGAGGGGAGTCTGATTAGATTATCCACAGGATGAATCAGGAAACAAACAACAGCAGTAGTAACAATGCCCCCCTCCTTTTGGAGGGGTTGGGGGAGGCTTTCACTTCCTTCTTTAAGATTGGCATATTCACCCTTGGTGGTGGATATGCCATGATACCTATGATAGAAGAAGAGGTGGTGAACAAGAAGGGATGGGTATCGAAAGACGAAATGCTCGACCTAATAGCCATTGCCCAGAGTTGCCCGGGAGTCTTTGCCATCAACATCGCTATCTTCATCGGCTATAAATTAAGAAAGATTCGCGGAGCAGTGGCTACCTCGTTAGGCACTGCCCTACCCTCGTTTCTGATTATCCTGGCCATCGCTATGTTCTTCCAACAGTTTGAGGACAACCGCGTGGTGGCCGCCATGTTCCGAGGCATCCGTCCTGCCGTGGTGGCGCTGATTGCCGTACCCACGTTCAACTTAGGCAAACAGGCAAAACTGAACAAGTTTACGATATGGATTCCCATCGTCTCGGCCCTTGCCATCTGGCTATTAGGGGTATCGCCTATCTGGGTGATTATCGTGGCAGGCGTTGGGGGATACGTCTGGGGAAAGGTAAAAGGGTG
This sequence comes from Prevotella sp., assembly GCA_016291005.1. Lineage (GTDB taxonomy): Bacteria > Bacteroidota > Bacteroidia > Bacteroidales > Bacteroidaceae > Prevotella. Next base: position 6,867 of record JAEEVT010000059.1, read on the forward strand.
AAAAATAAAAGAATAAAATAATAAAAGAATAAAAGAGTAAAAAGATGATATTCTTTTGGTTATTTGTCACTTTCTTTAAGATTGGGCTTTTCGGCTTTGGTGGCGGCTATGGCATGCTGTCGCTGATACAGCACGAGACGGTAGAGCATTACCATTGGCTCACGACTTCGCAGTTTACCGACATCGTAGCCATTTCGCAGATGACGCCCGGTCCTATCGGCATCAACTCTGCCACCTATTGCGGCTATACGGCAGTAGCCAATGCCGGACATTCTGTTCCCATGGCCATTCTGGGCAGTGCTACAGCAACCTTTGCCCTGGTGTTGCCATCGCTGATACTGATGATACTCATCAGCAAGATGTTCATGAAGTATATGCACACCCGTACCGTCACCAGCGTCTTCACTGGTCTGCGCCCAGCCGTAGTGGGACTGTTGGCTGCCGCCACCTTATTATTATGTACCCCCGACAACTTCTCGACCCCGAAGGAAAATCTATGGCAGTTCTGCATCAGCTGTCTGCTGTTTGCTGCGGCGTTCTACGGTGTCAAGGTCATGAAAATCAACCCCATCCGCATGATACTCTACTGCGCCGTCGCGGGACTGGTGTTGCTATATGAATAAACAAAATGCGCGTCCAATCGGGGACGCGCATTTTGTATATGAAAAAGGTTTACCTTATTTGTGCTTCTGGTAATACTCCACCGCCCGTCGGATGTTCTCCTTCATGGCGTTAGACGTGAACGTAGCTCCCGTAACGGCGTCGACATCTTCGACAGCACCTTTTTTGATGGCTTTGTTCTCGTATTTGGGAAGCATTTCCTTCTTTACCTTAGCCACATACTTAGGACCGTCTAAAGTTTTCAACGGCACCACTTTTACCACCTTGTTCTTCTTGATGTACACCTCAACGGGTGTCGGACCAGCGTAACCCTCCACATCTTGAGCCAAAGTGGTGGTATTCACAACGTATGTTCCGTCCTTCTCTTTGCGCATGACGTCGTCAGCCTGAACGGCCAATGAAAACATCAGCGCAACAGCTAAAAAGATCTGTTTCATTTCTAAGTTACTCTTATTTGTTTTATGCATTCAATACATTGACGTTTAAGACCTGAAAAGGTTTAATGTCAATAGTTTCCCAAAGCCTTTATACTCTGCGGCATCCATACCTCCATCAGCCCTGGTCCCCGATGATTCCACGCATAGTAGGGAATCATGGTCAGTACGGCAGGATTGGCGTGGGCATGTCCGATATTATCTAAGTCAAGTGATTCGCCGTCCACCTCGATGGCCTTGACCGAGAAGGTCACGTCGCGGTTGCCCTTGATGACGCGGTCGGCCAAACGGAACGACGGTTTGGCGGGCATGAGGAAGTTGAAGATGTTGAAGCGTTCGTTGTCGACACCCTCGGCACAGTACACCAACGGACCACGCTCTACGGCAATACGGCCTCGGTCGTCGACAATTTTGTCGTTGGCCTTGACGGTACGTACTGGCATCGTCATGTGGATGGCCACGACATCGCCTTTCTTCCATTTGCGACTGACCACACAATAGCCTTGTTCTGAGCGGCCTTCAACCAGCTGGCCATTCACCGTTACGACAAAGTTACTCTCGGCCGCATCGTCAAAGCGGTATAGGTCACTGGGCACGGGCATTGACATCCACCCCGGGACACGGATGGCCAGATCGAAGTCCTTGGCCTGGTTTTTGAGCACCTTGATGGTGACGTCGCCGTCCCATGGATAGTTCGTCTGCTGCTCCAGCTCAACATCCTTGCCACCAACCTGAATCGACGCAGTATTGCCAGCGAAGAGGTTGACATACAGCTTACGATCCTTAACGGCATAAATATAGCCCGGGAATGACGGGATGAAACGGCAGAGGTTCGAGGGACAGCAGGCGCAACCGAACCATGGCTGGCGCTCTACGGTGCCGTCGGCATTGAACCGGTATTTACCATCGCTGGACAGTGGGTTGGGATAGAAGAAGCGTCCGCCGTCCACACTCATGCCACTGATGACACCATTGTATAAAGTGCGCTCCATGCAGTCGATGTATTTAGCATCGCCATGCAACAGGAACATGCGGTGGAAGAGGTAAACCATCGAGATGGCCGCACAGGTCTCGTTGTACGATGTCAGATTCGGCAGTTCGTAGTCAGCCCCGAAGGACTCGCCCTCGTGACGGGCTCCCACGCCGCCGGTGATGTAGTACTTCTTCGAAACGATATTCTCGTAGATAGTGTCAATAGCCTTGATATAGGCAGAGTCACCCGTCAGCGCAGCCACATCAGCCATACCGGCATACATATATCCGGCACGTACGGCATGTCCCCAGGCTTCAGTCTGGTCAACCACTGGTTTGTCACTCTGTGAATAGATGTTTTTGACCGTCGTCTTGCCCCGATAGTCCAACAGGAACTTCGCCTCGTCAAGGTATTTCTGTTCACCCGTCAGGATAAAGAGGCGAGCCAGGGCCATCTCAGCAATCTGATGACCAGGAACGACACAAGCCTGTCCCTGCTTTGCACCAACCTCGCGAACCACGCAGTCGGCATAGCGCTTGGCAATGTTCAGGAACTTATCCGAACCCGTAGCCTGATAGTGTGCACAGGCGGCATCCACCATGTGGCCAAGGTTATAGAGTTCGTGGCTGGCATGTTCCTCAGCAGCCCAGCGCTTATTGGCTGCCCAGCCGTGAGGATGTTCAGGATTGATGGTGCGGGCGGTATAGAGGTAGCCGTCAGACTCCTGTGCGGCAGCGACAATATCGAGCACGCTGTCAATATACTGTTTCAGCTTTTCGTCTGGATAAGTCTGAAGCACGTAGCTGGCGCCCTCGATGGTCTTATAGACATCGGTATCGTCAAACGAGAAACCCATGAACTTCGCCACGTTCCACTTGTCCGTCTTCAGGCCATCGTGGCCCGGATGCTGCAGGGTATATGCCGCCATGTTGAAGTTCTCATAGCGGTGCGTCTCCTCACACTTCGAGAATGCCAACGGGATAGTCACCTCACGGGCAGCACGGATGCGGTCACCCCAGAAGGTGTTGGGTGTCACCTTGACGGCAGTAAATGGAACTTGGCTAATGGGATAGCCGTTTGAAGCCTTCTGTGCATAGGCGGCCACGGTAAGCATAGCAACCAGCAGGAAAGAGGTCAGTCGTTTCATCATTTTCTTCTTTTAGCGAGTTTTAGTTTTCAGCCGACAAAGGTAGTTATTTAGTTACAAACAGGCAAGATTTTCGTCTTAATATAAATAAAAAGGTAACACAATGAAACGTTTTTGTATCTTTTCTCTCCTGCTGATGGCGACGCTTCTGCTCTCGGCACAGACTGGCAAAGTGTTTATCTCCACCTCGTTCCACGAGCCGGCAACAGAGGGTTTGCGCTTCATCTACAGCCGTGACGGCTGGAACTGGCAACAAATTGACGGCGTCTGGCTGCGCCCGGAGGTGGGTCAGCAGAAAGTGATGCGCGACCCCTCCATCATCCGCACTCCAGACGGCATGTTCCACTTGGTGTGGACCAGCAGCTGGCGCGGAGACCGTGGCTTTGGCTATGCTTGTTCCCGCGACCTCGTACATTGGAGCGAACAGCGTTTCATAGAGGTGATGACCGACACAACGACCGTCAATGTCTGGGCACCGGAACTATTCTGGGACGACGTCAAGCAGCAAGCCGTCATCGTCTGGGCATCATGCATTCCGGGGAAGTTCCCCGACGGACAGGAGGAACACAAGAATAACCACCGGCTTTACTATACCACGACGAAGGACTTCAAGAAGTTTGCACCCGCGAAACTTCTGATAGAACCGGGATTCTCGTGCATCGATGCGACATTGGTGAAGCGTGGTAAGAATGACTATGTGATGGTACTCAAGGATAATACCCGTCCCGAGCGCGACATCAAGGTGGCTTACGCAACGACTCCCTACGGTCCTTGGTCAAAGGCTTCAGAGCCGTTTACGGGCAAGATGATGGAAGGTCCCACGACGGTTAAGGTCAAGGATGGTTGGTTGATATACTACGACCGCTACCAGTTGAAGGACTTCGGCGCCCACTACACCAAGGACTTCGTGACCTTTGAGGATGTCTCCGACAAGGTCATCGTGCCCAACCTCCACAAGCACGGCACCATCTTCGAGGCCGACGAAACTATCCTGCAAGGACTGCTGAATGCCAAAAAAATTCATTATACAGGACAGACGCTCAGCAATCCCAATCGCCACGACGGCGGGCTGTCACCTGTCGTCGGCGTTCATAACATCCAGATTCTGCGTGCCAACCGTGAACACCCGTCGGCTCAGAATGGCAACGGCTGGACGTATAACCATCAGCCCATGATGGCCTACTGGAATGACCAGTTCTACGTCCACTACCTGTGTGACCCGAAGGATGAGCATGTACCACCCTCGCACACCATGTATCAGACTTCCAAAGACGGTTACACATGGACTGACCCCCAGGTACTCTTCCCTGAGGTGCAGGTGCCGGAAGGCTTCCAGAAACCTAACCGCAAGGATGTGGCCCACAGCCTCGTAGCCATCATGCACCAACGTGTGGGATGGTACGTCAGCAAAAGCGGACAACTGTGGGCATTGGGCAACTACGGCGTAGCCTTCGACAAGAAAGACGACCCTAACGACGGTAACGGCCTTGGTCGCGTCATCCGCGAAGTGAAGAAGGACGGCACACTCGGACCGATATTCTTCATCTATATCAATCACACCTACAAAACCCACAACACCTGCTTCCCCTATTATACCAAAGCCCCCAAGGACGTCAAGACCGCCTGCCAGGAGATTCTAGCCAACCCACGCTACCGCATGCAATGGGTAGAGGAGGCCGACAGGAAAGACCCGCTGATACCTTTACACAAGGAGTATAAGGCCTATTGCGACTATACGCTGCCCGACGGTCAGATTGCCGCGCTATGGAAGCACGCCCTGACATCGACCAGCGCTGACGGCGGTCTGACATGGGCACAACCCGTGGAACGTGCCAAGGGTTTCGTCAACAGCAACGCGAAGATTTGGGGTCAGCGCCTAAGCGACGGTACATACGCTACGGTCTATAATCCCTCGGAATACCGTTGGCCGTTGGCCATCAGCCTTTCAAAGGACGGATACGAATATACTACGCTGAACCTCGTGCAGGGCGAAGTACCGCCCATGCGCTATGGCGGCAACTACAAGAGCTATGGTCCACAGTATGTCCGTGGCATCCAGGAAGGCAATGGCGTGCCCAAAGACTCCGACCTCTGGGTGACCTACTCCATGAATAAGGAAGACATGTGGGTGGCCCACATCCCCGTTCCCATACAGACCGAGGCTCACCGCCACGCCGACGGCAGCGAGTTCGCACCCGACGGGGAAACCGCCGGGAGCTCTCCCCTCTCCCGCCTCACCACCTGGAACATCTACTCCCCTGTTTATGCCCCTGTCTCGCTGAACGACGGCTGGCTGACGCTGAAAGACAGCGACCCCTTCGACTATGCCCGTGTAGAAAGAAAGATTCCCGCTACGAAGGAGCTGAAGGTAGCATTTGACTTGAAGGCTGGTCAGAAAGACCACGGGCTGCTCCAGATAGAATTCCTCGACCAGCACGGCACTGCCTGCTCACGCATCGAACTGACCCCTGACGGCATCATGCGCTGCAAGGGTGGTGCACGCTATGGCAACCTGCTAAAATATGAGGCCGACAAAACCTACCACATCGAAGCCGTGCTCAGCGTATCGAAACGTATGATAGAGGTCTTCGCCGACGGTAAGAAGGTCGGCCAGCGCATGTTCTTCGCTCCTGTAGAAGCCATAGAGCGCATCATGTTCCGCACAGGCTCCGAGCGTCGGTTCCCTGATGTCGACACTCCTGCCGACTGGGACGACGTACTACCTAATGCCGGTGAGCGCGAGCCGGAGGCCACTTTCGCTATCAGCGCTTTCAGCACAGCACCCGTAATGCCCAGCGGGGAAACCGCCGTTCTTCGCTATGCCGACTATAAGCACCACGTGGACTACTTCAACCAGATGGAGGATGAAAACATCGTCCAGGCCATTCCCAATGCCAAGGCATGGGAGTGGATGACACAGAACATCCCCCTCTTCGACTGCCCTGACCGCAGTTTCGAGGAGATGTGGTACTTCCGCTGGTGGACACTCAGAAAACATATCAAACAGACCCCAGTAGGCTATGCGATGACAGAGTTCTTGGTCAACCGCAGTTATGCCGATCAGTACAACCTCATCGCATCGGGTGTAGGCCATCACATCCTCGAGAGTCGATGGCTGCGTGACACGACGTATCTCGACCAGATTATGAACACTTGGTACAAAGGCAACGAAGGCAGGCCCATGAAGAAGATTGCCAACTACTCATCGTGGATAGCCCATTCGCTGTGGGGTCGCTATCTGGTGGACGGCCGCAAGGACTGGATAGTCTCCATGCTGCCCTCCTTGGAGTGGGAGTATAACCACTGGGAGACGACACATACCCGTTCCGTCACTCTCCCCTCAGCTGGGGAAGGAGTGAGGGAGGGAATTCTCTATTGGCAAGCCGACGTGCAGGACGCCATGGAGGAGACCATCTCTGGCGGCCGCAAGAAAAAGTATCTGCGTCCCAGCATCAATAGCTATATGTACGGCAACGCCATGGCCATTGGTAATATAGCTGCCATTGCTGGCGACAAGGGCAAGGCTGAAACCTACTGGCGCAAGGCCTTAAAGCTGCAAGACTGCATCCATGAGAAGCTGTGGAACGAGCGACACCAGTTCTTCGAAACCCATCGCATCGACTCCTCAGCCAACGTTCGCGAGGCTATCGGTTTTATGCCGTGGTACACCCATTGCGCCAAGCATGAGCCGCACCTCGGAGTGGCATGGCTACAGGCTGCTGACCCTGAGGGATTCTCCGCCCCCTATGGTCAGACCACTGCCGAGCGCCGTCATCCTGAATTCCGCACCCATGGGGTGGGAAAGTGTGAGTGGGATGGTGCCGTATGGCCCTTTGCCACCAGTCAGACACTGACCGCTATGGCTAACTATATCAACGACTACGAGAATCCCGTCGTGGGTGACAGTCTATATTTCGCCGAACTGACTAAATATGTACAGAGCCAGCACATGCGGGGCAAGCCCTACATTGGCGAGTATCTGGATGAGACTACGGGTTATTGGCTCAAGGGCGACCAGGAGCGGTCGCGATATTATAACCACTCCACCTTCAACGACCTCATCATCACTGGTCTCTGCGGCCTGCGGCCACGGGAGGACGGCATATTGGAGGTGAATCCCCTGTTGCCTGCTGACAAATGGGACTACTTCTGCTTAGACAACGTGCTGTATCATGGCCATACGCTCACCATCGTCTGGGACAAGAACGGAGACCGCTACCATATCGGCAAGGGGCTCCATGTACTGGTTGACGGCCAGGAGAAAGGCCAGCGCCCTGACCTGGGCAGACTTGTGATAAAAAACAATAGCCAATAAAACGTGGTGCGCTTTATTGGCTATTGGTTACCGTTTATTGTTTATTGATTATTGTTTAACGTTTACCGTCTTACGGCTGTGCTTCACACCGTTCTCGTCGGTGTATTGCTCAATGACGATACCGCTATGCTGCTGAGCGTCAGAAAGACGACGGCCAGAGAGGTCGTAGCTCTGCTGGTTAACGGCCTTGCCGTTCTCTATCGTCTCAACGCCACTGCCGCCTCCTTCAGTAAACTGCCAAGCATCCAAGAACAGGTTGTTAGCTTCGGTAGCGACAAAATAAAGCGTCTTGACACCTTGGAACTTCGTGGCATCGACTTCGACTTCGTGGTCGCTCATCTCGGTTGACGAAATATTGATGGTTGCCGAAGCCGGAGCGCCCTTTCTACCAGCGCGAATCTGTACAGTACCTTCACCCTTGGCACGCAGCATGAACTTCCCAGCACCGGTAGAGCCGAAGTCCACCTTGCGCACCTGGAACCATGAGCCGTCAAACATCTGCACCTGCATGTTCTGCGAAGCGTCGTTACCCAAGTTACTGATGCGGCCGTTCTTCTTAATGTTCGTGAAGTCCTCGTATTCGATGCCGCCGCTGGTAGCCATCGTCTCAGCCTCCTGCAGCTCGTAGGGATTCATGTTGGCGATAGCTTCGCAACCAGTCAGGTCTGTCTTCACTTGACTAATGGTTGCCGTCGATTCATCGACAGTGGCCTCGTTGACGCAAAGGGAACGATAGACGCTGGTGCTACCATCGATAACTCCGGCAGCCTTCATCTTCTCCTGCATGGCAGCGTTGTGATAGAGATGGTAGTAGCGGCCTTGGAATTGCTGCAGATGTGAGTGGTTGTTATTGGTACCATTACCAGGATGAGGGCCATAGACACCTTTATATACCCATGAGTTGGGATCCATCGGCGTATCGCTGACCATATAGCACATCGTGCATGTATTGGGTGCCGAAAGGTTAATGCCATGCTCGGCTTTGTAGGTATTCCACTCGCTTGCTGTCTCAGAACGGCTTGCCCAGTTTGAGCAATAGGTATAGACGTACTTGCCGCCGATGACGTTCAGCTCGTTGGCCTCGAAATGGTAGGGTGCTGGAATAATGGCAGCCGAACCATCGACTTCAGTCATTGAGGGCTTTAGTTTGATAATGCGTGCGGCATTAGGCATCAACGTACTGGGGCCAAGGCCGCCGAAAGATATCCAGCCTACGCCGTTATCGTCGATCGTTACACCTGGGTCGAAATTTGCATTGGTACCCTGCTTGTTAGCACCTGGGGTATCGTAGGTTATCATCAGTTCCTTGTTAGGTGACTTCCAAGGGCCTATTGGCGACGAGGCTGTCAGCACGCCAACGCCATGACTGCTATTGCAGAAATAGAGGAAGAACTCATCCTCGCCAGTTTCCGAATTGGTGCGCCAGGTCACAGACGGTGCCCATGACACGCCATAGCCGTGCCACCACGGGTTTGTTGTCCACGCAGAACAGAGCTTTTTCGTGTCGATGGTGCCGTGGAACGTCCAGTTCACCATGTCGGCAGTAGAGAAGACCACGATTGACTTGATCTCACCGTAGTTGTTCTCGCCTTTCTTGCCATTGGCAATAAACTGCTGATGGTCGTTCGAACCATAGACATACAGGCGGCCGTTATATTCCAGTCCTGTAGGGTCGGCACAAAACACGTTACTACTGATGGGATTAGCCTCGCTCGTACCCTTGTATTCCATAGCCAGAGTTTGTGCATTAGCCTGTAAACACGCTGCCCCAAGGGCCGCTGCAATGAATAGTTTCTTCATATTTCCGTTTTCGTTATCGTTTTCCGGCTGCAAAGGTATGTCTTATTTCTTAAATAACCAAATTTGAACATGATTATTTCATCCTGGGGTCAGCCATCACCCTGCGACCATTGTTGATATAGATGGATGCTACTGATTCAATCGCAAGTTCTTTTCCATTTCACTCGTTCAGCAGTTGTTCTACCGTTACATCTTTGCGCTGATTACCGTTCTTATCGATGAGCACAACAAAGGGGATGGCTGAGAATTGGAATTTCTCCTGCAGATAGCCCCATTCGGAGCGGGTGATATGGATGTGCTCGCCCTGGATGTTGTTAGGCTCCAAGAATGATTTACAATGTTCAGGCGTGTCGTCCGTGACGTAGAGATACTTCACGGGCTTGTCTTTGTTGGCCTCTACCTCGTCGCGCATTTTGAGCATACCAGCACGGCAGGGACCACACGACATCTCCCAGAAATCGACGTAGAGCACGTTGCCCTTGTAGGGTTCGATGATGCGCTGGAAGATGCTGTCGCCCTTGGTCAAGAGCTTATCTCCAACCACCTTTACTTCGTTATCTTTCACATATTCGCGGAAGGTCAGTATGCCTTGACGAATCAACTCGGGGTGAGAGACGACGGTCATCGCCGCAGCCACATCGTCTGCTACCTGATCATAGTGGTCTTTATGCCATTCCAACGTACTGAAGATGTCGCGCAACTGGCACACTTGGGCGCTGAAGTCGGTAGCGCTGAGATGTAGCTTCTCGTGTATCGCCTTCATTGCATTCATCCTTGCCTGGCGACGATAAGGGTGTTCCGCATTTTCTACCATATCAGCTAATTTGGAATCGTAGTCGAAGGGAAGATACTGCAATGGGGCGCCCCCCGTTATAGGACGGAAGAGCTGAAATTCTATCCTGTTGAAGAAGAATTCGTCGGCACCAATCATCAGCAGGGGGTTGTCCGTCAGGTAGCTTGCACGTGGTGCCACGAAGCTGAAGTACTGCTGCCAGTAGGCTTCGCGGTCTATTGCAGGATCCCGCAGTCGGTATTCTGCCCGCATATAGTAGTCGCAGATAAGCTCCAAGCGCCGTGCAACGATATGGGTGCGCAGGATGTCGGAAGCCAAAGGTGAGCAACCTGCCAACTCGGGCAGTCCGTTGTTCATCTGTTGTACCAGCTCGTCCAATTGCTTCACCTGCTCATCTTTCCACATCGTCAGCGAATCGAGTCCCCGCTCATACACGTTATTCGAGTTGTCGAACTTGCAGTACTTCTTATCTATCTGCTGCCACAGTCTGGTGACCTCACCACCAAGGCCAGTGCCATCAAACTTTATAGCCTCCTCCTTGGTTTGTTTTGTTGGGTCAATGCTAACGTTGATGGTATCGCCAGGACAAGCATATGCCGTTCCCATGGGGTAGATGAGCACCTGCATGGGGTAAGGCACATAGACGTTGAGCGAGAACGTGCCGTCATCCTTGAACTCTATGACCGAGGTCTTCTCCTTGCGAACAATGTAGTTGCGCATGATGACAGTAAAACGGCCATTCAACTGGTTGAGAAGCTCCTGAGGCATTTTCTCACTTTTCACTTCTTCTGGGACAACAATGTGTCCCTGAACCACCACATTGCCGCCATGCAGGCGGTATTCGCTCAGCTCTGCACTGGGATAGTTAAGTAACTGGGGCACCTCGGCCTTCTTTTCTTTCTTTTTTGCTTCCAGGCTAACAGGTGCTAAGAGCACGGCCATTAGGATGATTGATAATAGTTTCTTGTTCATCATTTACTTTGATATTTTGTTAATCATTGAATGCTATTTGTTTTTGAAATAACGAAAAGTAAGGAAGGTCAGGCAGACGATGGCATACCATAGAAGGATAAATCCCAGACAACCTAAGAAGCTGTCCACATACTGCCCTACGAAGATTGCGGGGATAATGCCAATCGAACCAATCAAGTTCAATATACCATGAGGATTCCATTTATATTCCTCTCGTAATGGTTCCCAAAATTTACTCATTTTCTTTTATTGTTTTTATTATTTAATGCGATGAAGTAAGAGGTCACCACAATTCGACTCCACTTCTTCGAAAATCTCACGACACCGTTGCTCCTTCATCTTGATTTTAGTGCCGACGGCTAACATGTCTGCTATAGTAGGATTACCAGTTCCGTTAACAGATGTGGCATGTTCGCCATTATAACCTTCAGTACAGAGCGTGAGGTCGTAAGCTGGGGCTAGATGCCAGACATAACGTCCAGCTGATTCTTCGCAAACGTAGAAGCTGAAGTTTTTACAATGGTCATCCTTATTCTCTGTCAGATAGTTGAATACCATACGGCGGAACATCTCTTCCACTTCTCGTGCACTTTGGGTAAGATAACCAGTCAGAGCGAGCAGGTTGCTATAGTCAAGGACAGGATTCGCCAGCGACAGGCAAAGCAGACCTCCAGCTGTAGCCGTATGAATCCGCTGTCCATTCTTATCTATATCAAAACGGCGAGAAGCGAAGTAACGACCGTTCATGAGTTTGAAGTCTGGCACACAAATGCCACAATTTCGTGCAGTCTCATTATAATGGTATTCTTGCTGGCCAATGTCCTTAGGGTCGTATGTGTGGCGGAACTTCACCAGCCAATGACCTTCTTCATCACGAAAGACGGCTTTGGGGCGTGCACCACCGCTATTACCACTATTATATAGAAGAAGACCAGCATCCGAATCCTGCCGTTCCTTCAACACTTCGAGTGCTTTCTGCTGAAGCAAATCCAGGTCATTGATATCAGTACCTTGCTGAATAATTGTCTCAGGATGATAGGTAAGTGCACCCATACCTCCTGCCCCAACAAGGCTTAGCCTATCTAATGAAGAAAGGTTGGAGTCATTGATTCCCTCACGCATGAGGGCTTTATGGAGCAGATAGCGTCCATATCCGTCAGGCAGACTGTCCTCAAAGATGCCGAAATTGCCATAAAAGGGGGTTGGCTTGGCGACAAATAGCCCTTGTCGCAACGGAAGTTCAAGTGGTGAGATGCTGAAGCCATCCACGAGCCAAGTCTTATCGTACTCAAAAGCACAAAACTTGTCATCGGGCGTCAACGACAACGTACCAACAATCCGATCGCGGTATCTTACAGTAAGGCATTCTATCGTTTTCATTGTTTCTTGTACGCTTTCTTCTTATTAGTATTCTTACGTATCTGCGTCAGCTCTTCCATCGTGGCGTATTTGGGGGTGGCAAACAGATTCTTGATTTCAGCCGTATAGCCCAAAGCCATTGCAAGCGCTATCAAGTTCTTCAGCGAGATAAGTCCTTTTTGCTCAAACCTGATAATATTGCTGACCGCAACGTTTGCTGCCTGTGCCACTTCATCACGCGTCAGATTCTTCTCTATCCGTCTGCGCCTGAAGTCCTCACGCAACTTATCGGCTATATCATCAATTGATTCTAACGTATAACTATCAAGAACTGATAACATATTATCTGTTTCAACCATACTTATCAAATAACTAATAAAATATTATTCGTTGCAAAGGTAGGAATAATAACTGAAACCGCCAAAGAAAATGGCACAAATTATGAGAAATTCCAAAAAACGACGGAAAAGCAGTTTAAGATAAAGACGGTAATTTTATACCATTTTCCTTTACATTGCATATTTTAGTCACAAAAAGAATTTTGAAAATGTAAAAAAACCTACATACCTACACTAATCCAATTAACCATTTGAATATTAATAGGTTAATTAGTGTAGGTTACCTACATTTATCTACATTTACCTACACTCGGCATTTTGACCGTATTTTTCTTAAAGATTTCCGTCACTTTTCCTTATGATTTCCTGGCATTCCCAGGCTGGGAACATCAGATTCCCACCGTGGGAATAGTCAGTTATCCTTAGGAAAAGTTGAACTTTTCTCCGTGATTTCCTCAAGAAGTTGCCGTGATTTCCTGAACTTTTCTCCGTGATTTCTTGAACTTTTCTCCGTGATTTCTTGAACTTTTCTCCGTGATTTCTTGAACTTTTCTCCGTGATTTGCTTATCAAGCTGTCGTGTTTTTTGGTAGATATTTATCATTTTTTTA
>JAEEVT010000060.1 GCA_016291005.1 Prevotella sp.
TTACAGATGTCGGGCTTCTCCTTATACTTCTCGGCAATCTTGGCACCATAGATGGCGTGTGGATCGTCGGTATCCTCGTCGGGCACCTTACCGATGTCGTGCAACAGCCCGGCGCGCTTAGCCTTCTTGGGGTTCAGTCCCAGCTCGGCAGCCATCACGGCGCAAAGGTTTGCAGTCTCACGGGCATGCTGCAACAGGTTCTGACCGTAGGATGAGCGATACTTCATCTTACCAATGATGCGGATGAGTTCAGGATGCAGACCGTGGATGCCCAAGTCGATGGTGGTGCGCTTACCAGTCTCGATGATCTCGTTCTCTAACTGTTTCTTCACCTTGGCCACCACTTCTTCAATACGTGCGGGGTGGATGCGTCCGTCAGCCACCAGCTGGTGGAGGGCCAGACGACAGGTCTCGCGGCGGATGGGGTCGAAGGCTGAGATGACGATAGCCTCGGGTGTGTCGTCGACGACGATTTCCACGCCACAGGCAGCTTCCAGAGCTCGGATGTTACGTCCCTCACGTCCTATGACGCGTCCCTTGACATCGTCGTTGTCGATGTGGAATACCGATACGGAGTTCTCTACGGCAGTCTCGGTGGCCACGCGCTGGATGGTCTGGATAATGATTTTCTTGGCCTGAGCATTGGCGTTGAGCTTCGCCTCGTCCATGATTTCGTTGATGTACGCAGCGGCGTCGGTCTTTGCTTCGTCCTTCAGCGATTCCACCAGTCGGGCCTTGGCCTCGTCGGCAGAAAGTCCGGAGAGTTCCTCCAGCTTGGCACGTTCCTGGAGTTGCATCTTCTCCAGTTCTTCTTGCTTCAGGTTCAGTAATTTCCTCTCGTTGTCAATGCGGGTCTGCTGGTTGTCCAGGTCGTTCTTGCGGCGTCCCAGTTCTTCCTGACGCTGGTTCAGGGAGATTTCGCGCTGCTTCAGCTTGTTCTCGCTCTGCTGGAAATGCTGGTTGCGCTGCTGCACTTCCTTCTCCAGCTCGCTCTTCTTGTTCAGGAATTTCTCCTTCACCTCAAGCAGTTTCTTTTCTTTGATAACCTCAGCCTCCTTTTGGGCGGCACCTATCATCTCATTATATTTCCCTTTGACAATAAATCGGAAAAGCATAAATCCGCAGAAGCCACCAATAATCAGTGCTGCTGCGATTAGAATAATAGCTACAATAATGTCCATAAAATGTTTATATATATTGAATTAATGTTCTCCAACCAGAAGGTCAAAGCAAGACTCGCGGGTCTTACTTTCCCTTCTCACCGAGGGCTGCCTCGATTTCGGCTGTCAACTTGGCGGGAACATTATCATAGGGCGTGGTATCATTGTGTGAACGCTCTTTCTGATACATCAGCGCGATGTCGACAAGCGTCATCAACGCTATTGTATGATCACTCTTGCGCCCCTTATATGCCTGGGAATAGGCATTGTAGCGCTCTGTGATGAGCTTGGCTGCACTACGATAGTATTCCTCATCGTCGCGGTTTATCACCACTTCGATTTCCTCGTCGTAGACGTGCAACCTGATATGTAGTCTGTCCTTGTTCTGTTCTGCCATGAGCTTGTTCTCCTTTTACTGATTTTCATCGCTAAGGATAGCAATGCACTTGTTGACGTCGCGTATCAGCTTCGATAACCGGTCCTTGGCGCCACCCAGGTCGCCATCGGTAATCTCGATCATCTTAGCCATTTTCAGTGACTGGTAGTCCGACTGCTGCTGTTCCAACTTGGCTTGCAGGTCCTTGATGCCTTTCTCGTTCTTCTCTATCATCGCATACAACTCCTGATTCTCCTTTTTCAGCTCTTGAAAACGGAGGATCATCTGACGGATGCGAGTCTCGAACGTCGCCAATATTTTCTCGTTGGCAGTCATTACTTTTTCACTTTATTCCACAAAGGTAAGGGTTTTCCTTTGAACTTTGAACTTTGCGCTTTGAACTTTATGATTTGTTAACACTCTGGCGCACTTTTTGTTCATCAAACTTGGGATAAACTCCTATCTCTCACTCTTTTGGGCGTGGCTCCTTCTTGGCAAGCATCACGACCTTATAGACGAAGTTCGTAGTCCATTGCTGAGAGAAGCCTAACTTCTGGGCATACTGACGGATGGCAACGACGGTCTTCATGACGCCGGCATCGGTAAAGTCGTTCTTATTGAAGATGTCGTTCACCGTCTTTTCAGTCATCGTACGGATAGCACTCTTGAAGAAGCTGGGCAGGCGAAGTTTGAATTTCATCAGGTTCCCGGTAAGCATCATCAAATCCTGCGTAAACCCTTGGAACTGATACATATATGCCTGTACGTCCTGCGGTTTCTTGCAACGCTTGCGAATGCTCTGATCTATCTCCTTCGTGAAGTCGTCGTCCATACCGTACAACTCTTTCAGCATCTTATTGCAGCGCGCCTTCTCGGCTATGCCCAGACGGTTGTTCTGTGTGGGAACCTTCAGGGTGGTCTTAAAGACACGCAGGTCTGGCAATGCCGCCAGATTGCTAATGCCCAGGTCGGCAGCCATGACTGCCTGGAAATAAACACGTATCAGCGTCATGAAGTCCTCCATGCCGCCTGCTTTCTGTTGTTCTTCTTTTTTCCCGAAGAATTTACTTAAAAAACTCATTGTATTCTTAAATTTTCGATAATTTGGCTGCAAAGATACTAAATAATCTACACTTTCTCATGAAAAGTCGGAACTTTTTCGTAATTTTGCACGCGATTTTGCAATAAAGCCCAATTAATATATGAAAGGTATCGTATTAGCAGGAGGCAGCGGGACTCGCCTCTACCCCATCACCAAAGGCATCTCGAAGCAACTGATTCCCATCTTCGACAAGCCGATGATTTATTATCCCATCTCGACTCTGATGCTGGCAGGCATCCGCGAGATACTGATTATCTCGACGCCCTACGACCTGCCAGGCTTCAAGCGACTGTTAGGCAGCGGCGAGGAGTTAGGTGTACGCTTTGAGTATGCCGAGCAGCCGTCACCTGACGGACTGGCGCAGGCTTTCATCATTGGCGAGAAGTTTATCGGCGACGACTGTGCCTGTCTGGTGCTGGGCGACAACATCTTCTACGGCGGCGGTTTCACAGGCATGCTGAAACAGGCCGTGAAGAGTGCTGAGGAGGACGGACGCGCTACCGTCTTCGGCTATTGGGTGAACGACCCCGAGCGCTATGGCGTAGCAGAATTCGACGAGCAGGGCAACTGCCTAAGCATCGAAGAGAAGCCTGCCAATCCCAAGTCGAACTATGCCGTCGTGGGACTCTACTTCTATCCCAACAGCGTCGTGGAGATAGCCAAGAACATCAAGCCCTCAGCCAGAGGCGAACTGGAGATTACCACCGTCAACCAGAAGTATCTGGAGGACAAGAATCTGCTGGTACAGACCCTGCAACGTGGTTTTGCCTGGTTAGACACCGGCACCCACGACTCTCTCTCCGAGGCATCCAACTTCATCGAAGTCATCGAGAAGCGTCAGGGCCTGAAGGTGGCCTGCATCGAGGAAATTGCCTACAAACGTGGCTGGATAGACAAAGACCAGTTGCGCAAGCTGGCCGAACCTATGGCCAAGAACGACTACGGCAAATACCTGCTGAGCATTGCAAAATAACTTTTTAACCAATAACAAATGAGAAGAGTTTTTACTTTAATGATTGCGCTGTCAGCCTTAACGGCTGTCCACGCAAGAAAAGCAACGGTCACGATGGATGTGACGAACGTTCGCCTGCAGACCATTACAGGCTTTGGTGCTGCCAGTTGCGACGGTGCCATGAAGCCGTATGGCACAGACACTAAACCCGCAGAACTGCTCTACGGCCCTGATTCCGAGGTCGGACTGAACATTATGCGTATGGAAATCTCGCCAAGCTTCGAAGGCGACGGCTGGGGCGACTACGACTGGAACGGTTCGCTGCCGTCTGCAAAGATTGTCAAGGAGCGTGGCGGTATCGTCTTCGGTACCCCTTGGTCACCTCCTGGTGAGTATAAGACCAACGGCGTAGCCCAGGGCGGAAAAGTGAATGACAAGGATGAAAACGATCCCCAGAACCAGCGCGGCAAGCTTCGTAAAGACTGCTATCCCAAGTTCTTCCCCTGGCTGAACTCGTTCTTAGAGTGGATGCACGATCATGGTGTCGATGTCGATGCCGTGTCCGTCCAGAACGAGCCCGACTGGTGGGTCAACTATTCCGGCTGTCTCTATGAGCCATCGGAGCAGCTCGAACTCGTGAAGAACTATGCCCACCTGTTAGACAGAGAGAAATACAACGGTGTACGCCTGATCAGTGCCGAGCCGTTAGGATTCCGTAACGACTATTCCAACACGCTGCTGAACGATGAAGTGGCACGTAATCAGGTTGACATCATTGCGGGTCACATCTATGGACACCCCCCCCTTCAGTATATCAAGCCTGCCGCCGTGCTTGCCAAGAAGTATGGCAAGGAGGTCTGGATGACGGAACACTCTGTATCTGACGGTCTCCAAACTCTGCCTGAATGGGACGATCAGTTAGAGTTCGCCAGGGAAGTCAACGAGTGTCTGCAGTCTGGCTGTACAGGTTATATATATTGGTACATGCGCGCGCATTGGGCATTTGTTAGTACTGGTGAGTCAAAGTATGGCAGCAAGAATGCCAGAAAGAACAAGTTGCTGCCCCGCGCCTATGTCTATTCCCACTTCGCCAAGAATGTGACTGGTTCCACGCTTCTGCAATCGACTTGCAGCGTTGATCTCACGACAAATGCTGCGATTGAGCTTTCTGCTTTCATCAAAGGCGACTCACTCATCGTCATGGCCATCAACTCTGGTACCAATGACAGAGACTTCACCATCAGACTGAATGATACTCCTTTCAAAGTTAACAGCGGCGAAATGATCATCTCTTGGGGTAATGAGTCTTTTGAGCTCTGCCAGAAGGAAGACCTCGTAGAGGGCGAGAACCTCACAACCAAGGAAGCAGAACACAAGATGACTGTCGAACTGCCTGCAAAGAGTGTGGTGACCTACATCTTCCATCTGGATCCGGGTAGTTCTGCCATCGAACAGGTAACGAAAAATGCCGACGAAGGTCCGGCAAGCTATTACGACCTGCAAGGACGTCGCTTAGATATTCCCCACGGACTTTGCATCGAGCGTCATGCAGACGGTACCTCCAGAAAGGTCTTCGTGAAGGATTAAATATAATAAATCCCCGCCAGCCGGCGGGGATTTATTTATTTTGAGAACTCAGAGACTGCGGTGATGAGTGCCTGGGGATTGCCCATATCGTACATCCTACCATCCAGACGGACACCTATCATGCCGTTTTTCTGGCGAACGGCCTCAAGGGCAGCGGTCAATTCTATCTCACGCGTCGTGTCACCCGTCGTGTCAGCCTGTAGGATGTCTGCACCCAACTGATCGAACACCTCTTTGGTCAGAATGTACTGTCCGAAGACGGAGTAGTACTCCTTCTCACCCTCGCTGTTTCGAACACCCAGGAATTCCTCAGCATAACTGGCCTTGGGTTTTTCGTTCATGGAAGAGACATTCAGGATGGTGCGCTCCTTGTCTTCCCAGACGCCACTCAGTATGCCGTAATGGCTGACGTCAGAAAGGGGAATAGAATGGATGCTAACCATCAACTGATTATAACGCTCATACTCTTCTATCAACTGCAAGGCACAAGGCTTGTTCGACGCACTACGATAGAGGGTGTCGCCCAAAAGCAGCATAACCGGCTCATTGCCAGCAAATTCCGCTGCCTGATAGACTGCATGTCCAAAACCGCGCTTCTCACGTTGATAGACATAATGCAGGCGTTTGCCGATGGCGAGGATGCGGTTTTCATATTCCTGAGCCTCAGGATTCAGCTTGCGCAGATGTTCCTCGCTCAAAGGTCGCTCAAAGAACTCAGTATAGAGAATGCGTTCATCCTCAGACCCCAGCACGAGACAGATTTCCTCTACCCCACTCTTCACAAGCTCTTCAAGCAGGATAAGGATGACTGGCCGCACCATACCATCTGGACAAGGTATGGGGAAGAAGTCCTTCTTCATGGCTCGCGTAGCAGGATAGAGACGTGTTCCGAAACCTGCTACGGGGATAATAGCCTTACGGACAGTATGTACTGGATGGAGCGTCAATGGATAGGCGGCCATTCCCTGGGCGTTAAGATACTCTATCAGACGCTGCTGGTCTTCGGCGCTTCTAGCCAGGAACTGTACCGAGCCATCGCCGTGTGAGCCGACACCCTTGCCGCCATAGACCATCGGCTGTATCTGCGGGTCTTTCAACACCTGATGAAGCTTGGGCGCCCACAAGGCTGGCGACATGGGAGCGACATACTTGTCAAACATCGCCTCAGCCTCAGTCATCAGTCGGCCCAAGGCCTCAGCATCTCCGGAGGCCATGTATTCAATCGCCTTCTCCACTATCTCGTGGTTCCACTCGCCTAAGGCTTTGTGGAGATTCTCCTCGGCCTCAGTAGTAGCAAAGGGATAGGCTTTGTTCAGGTCTGACAGAATCTTGATGGTATCCTTTTCAGCACAAAGGTCGGCAAAGACCCAGTAGAGATGCTTCTTGACATTCAGCGACTTCACCTCAATCTCGTCACCGTCGAAGGTCATCATATTTGGCTTCACGCCAAAGGCACAAGCCTGATCGAGACGGCCGCAACGGCTACTGGTGCGCAACTCGCCGAGGTAGGCAATGTTCATCTCGCCCAGCGTGTTGAGGTTCAGCTTATATAATAAATTGAACGCGCGCGCGACAAGCACACAGATGGCTGCCGACGACGACAAACCGCTCTTCATAGGCAACGTCATGCCGGTGATGCGAATGCGCACGCCACCCACCTTATACCACTCCAACATGTAGGACGCCACACCGGCGCAATAGCAGAAGAAGGAGCCAGACTTGGCCACGCGCTTCAACTCTGCCTCATTCATGCGACACGAGAAATCGTGCCACAGAGTGCCTATTTGCGGGGCTTCACTACACATCTCAAAGATAGGCGATTTTTCCACTTCGGCATAGATACCCTGTTCAATACCCGTCACGATGGAAGCTCCCGGCATGATGTCGGCATTCATCGTACGATAGTGACCTGCCCAGTCGGTATGTTCACCAAACAAACACAGGCGACCTGGAACGAAAAGTTTTAGCATATTAATACTATTTTATGTAATAATCACGTACAAAGGTATAACATTTTTCGTAATTTTTGCATTTTCTGCTAAAATTATTTGGCGAAATTGATATTTTTATATACTTTTGCAGGCGAATCAATAACACTATTTAATAATAACATCAAAATTACATTGCCTATCGACGTGAACTCTACTTTTTTATAAAAGTAAAAGACATGAAGAATTATTCCGGCATGACCGACGAAATGTTGGCCTTGCAGTATGTAGAAGGAGACAACAGGGCGTTTGATGAGTTATTGACTCGCAATCAGCAGAAACTCTACAATTATATCATGTTCGTGGTCCGCGATCCCGAGCTTGCTAACGACGTGTTCCAGGACACCTTCGTCAAAGTCATCACCAGACTACAGGAAGGTAAGTACACCGACTCCGGCAAGTTCTCGTTCTGGTTGACGCGCATAGCTCACAACATCATCATGGACAGCTATCGCCAGCAGAAGAGCGAGCACATCATCGAACCTACCGACGACAACGACCTAAGTAACCTGCGTGGTGAGGACCTGATGGACATCAACCGCGAGAACGAGTTTGTGAACGCCCAGGTGCTCAACGACGTTCGCAACATTATGGATGCCCTGCCGGCACCTCAGCGCGAAGTGGTCTATATGCGCTTCTATCAGGAATTGTCGTTCAAGGAGATTGCTGAGACTACGGGTGTCAGCATCAACACATCGTTGGGTCGCATGCGCTACGCACTCATCAACATGCGCCGCATGGCCCGCCAACATGGCATTCAACTGAGTCTGGAACTATAAACCCAAATCGGTCATTAGATTTGGGTTAAAGCGACCTTAGTTCGTGGATCGTTTCCTCAGGCGTTGGACTATGGAACACATAGCTGCCTGCCACTAATACGTCCGCGCCTGCTGCCACCAGTCGCGGAGCCGTATCGTCCTGTACACCACCATCGATTTCTATCAACGCCTTCGAACCGCTCTCGTCAATGAGTCTGCGCAGGCGCTTCACCTTTTGGATGGTGTTCTCGATGAACTTCTGTCCACCAAAGCCTGGATTGACGCTCATCAGCAACACCATATCCACGTCGCCGATAATATCTTCCAACAGCGATACGGGTGAGGCGGGATTCAGCGTCACGCCAGCCTTCATACCTGCTTGGTGGATTTCCTGTACTGTACGATGCAGATGGGTGCAGGCCTCAACATGCACATTCATCATCATAGCACCTAACTTCGCCGTCTGCTGGATGTATTGTTCAGGATGCACGATCATGTAATGGACATCCAAAGGCTTGGTGCATTTTGATGCCACTGCCTCGAGAACCGGGAAACCAAAGGAGATGTTGGGAACAAAGACGCCGTCCATCACATCGAGGTGAAGCCAGTCGGCCTCACTACGATTAATCATGTCTATTTCTTTGTCGAGGTGCAGGAAGTCAGCAGCAAGCAACGACGGGGATATGAGTGTAGCCATGATGTGGGTTCTTGTTTACGTTACACATCCTTGCATACTGTTTGAGAAACAGAATGGTGGAGGGGTTCGGGCCAAAGTCGTCTTGAGTAAAATTTTGCATAGGCAATACTGTTTAGAGAGTTTATATCTATGAAACGCAACAGCATGCCAGTTTATTATATTATCTGCAAAATATTTTTCACTAAATATGCGATTATCATCAAAAGGTCATTTCACCTTATCAATTATAATCATTTCACCCGACTTCCGTCGAGTCCCTTCATACCGTTCAGGAAGTCACGGGCAGCCATACGCTTCTTGCCTGCTAGCTGGAGTTCCACGAGTTCCAGCTGCTCGTCATTAGCCGAAACACAAAGCGTCTTGCCCTCCACACTTATCGTTCCTGAACCCTTGCCGGCAAGGCCGGTCTTACGGGTCTTATAGATTTTCAGCACCGTATCCTTACCATCGGGGGTCACCAGCGTCGTCCAGGCACCAGGCACCGGACTCAGACCACGCACGAAGTCATAGACGCGCTTGGCGGGCTGGTTCCAATTGATTTCACAAGTCTCCTTGAAAAGCTTGGGGGCAGACTTGACGGGAGAACCGTCAAGCACACTATCTTGGGGGATGCTGGCAGGATGACCGTCAGCGGCAACGATGGCGTCGAGGGTCTCCAGGCAGAGCTGGGCGCCCAAGTGCATCAGTCCGTCATAGACATACTCCACGTCGGCATCGTCAGGAATGGCAAAAGACTTCTTCATGATGATACGGCCCGTGTCGATGTCGTGGTCAAGGAAGAACGTGGTCACACCTGTCTCCGTCTCACCATTGATAACAGCCCAGTTTATGGGCGCTGCGCCACGATACTGCGGCAGCAAGGCGGCATGAACGTTAAAAGTGCCATACTCAGGCATTGCCCACACCACTTCCGGCAACATACGGAAGGCCACCACCACCTGGAGGTTGGCCTGATAAGACCGAAGTTCTTCTACAAACTCAGGGTCTTTCATCTTTTCCGGCTGGAGCACGGGCAAGCCCTTCTCTAAGGCGTATTGCTTGACTGCTGAAGGCTGTAACACGGAACCATGTCGTCCGACGGGTTTGTCGGGCTGCGTTACCACAGCCACCACGTTGAACTTGTTTTCCACCAGCGCCCGCAGCGTCTCCACCGCAAACTCTGGTGTTCCCATAAACACTATCCGTAAGTCCTCTTTCGTCATAGCCTAAAGAGTTTATCTGATTCTGTCGGCGGCTCGAACCAGCTTTTCGTCTGCTAAGACACGGCGACGCGCCAAGAAGCACAGAATGGCAGCCACAAGGGGCAGGCAAGCTGTGTATGGCAAAGCCTCGGGCAACTTGCCCTGCTGGATGAGTACGGCAAGTACGATGTACCAGGCAAAATAGAGCAGAACTGCTGCCAGGCAGAACTTGGCCTGACGGAGACGCTTCTTATATAAAAATATGGTATAGAGGCACAGCGCTGAAGCTAGCACCTGTACAATAAACAATGGCCACGCCATCATGAAGACTAGTCCAAGGATGGCAGCGGCCAAGAGATAGATGGTTTGGATGCGCTGTATCATGAAGCCTGCTCTTCGTCTGCGGCAGAAACCTGCTGAACGGAGGGGTCACGCCAATAAACCTTATCTTCCACAAATTCCTGCGTAGCCAGCAAAGAGGGCTTTGGCAGCTTCTCGTAGTAACGGGAAATCTCGATCTGTTCACGGTTCTCGAAGACTTCCTCCAAAGAGTCGTTATAGGAAGCAAACTCAGCCAGCTTCTTCGACAGGTCTTCCTTGATCTGTACACTAATCTGGTTGGCACGCTTAGCGATGATTGCTACACTCTCGTAGATGTTGCCAGTATCCTGACAAAGGTCCATAATGTTGCGGGTGACGGTATTCACCGGTGCTTTTGATTTCTTGTAATCCATCTTATATTTACTATTTGACAATTTTTCAATTTTTCATTGCGAAGCCACACTCTGACCTTGGTCAGAGAATTCTTCAACTCTTCAGTCCCCAGTGACTTTCTTGCATTTGGCAATAAGTTTTTCGGCCAGTTTACATTCGGACGACTCGGGGAATTCGGTCATAAAGCCGTAACACTCGTCTTCCGCCTCACGGTAGCGATCTACGCGACGCTCCTCGGAAGAATTCTCAGCCAGTTCGAACTTGCTCTTCATGATGAGCACCGAGAACTTCTCACGCATGCTGCTGAAAGGATATTGCTTCAGCGCGTTCTGGGCGGTGATGATGCACGACTCATAGTTCGACTCGGTATTGGAGTTGATGTTGCCAAAGTAACCGCCAAGGTTATAGTACAGCTCGGCAGACAGATACTCCTTCATCACCAGATTATCCTGAAGGATGAACAGCCGCTTCTGGGCTGTCTCACGCAGCGGAGAGTCGGGATAGTAGTCCATGAAGTTCTGGTAGGCATTGATAGCGCCAATAGTTGACGACTGGTCAAGGCGCGGGTCTGGCATGCTCTGGAAGAGCGACTGTCCGATATAGAATGATGCCTGCTCGGCGAAATCACCCTTCGGATAGCTCTGGAAATACTTTTTGAACGTAGCACTCGCAGCCTCGTAATCCCTGTTGCAATACTGCGACATACCAAGCATGTAAAGACTCTCTTGAGCTGTGGTACGACCTTTCTGGCCTGTTACCAGTTCAGAGAGCAATACTGTGGCATTGGAAAACTTTCCCATGGCAAAGCACTGCTTGGCATATTCGTATCTATAGGCATTGTCTGCCGACTTATAGACGCTGCTGAACTCGGAGGCACACCCCGAGAAAAGCACCGTTAGCAAGACCACCAAAAGACTATTCCTAATCATCTTTTTCGTTTTTGACGTGCAAAAGTACACATTTTCCACCGAAAACCAAAGGTTTTTGAGAAAAATTAAAGATTAAACATGAAAAATTAAATAAATAGTAGTACCTTTGCACGCTATGAACTTCCAATTAACATCTAAATACACACCAACTGGTGACCAGCCTGAAGCCATCCGACAACTGACGGAAGGGCTGGAACGCGGTGACAAGGCGCAGGTCTTGCTGGGCGTCACTGGTTCCGGTAAGACGTTTACGATGGCCAACGTCATCGCCAATTTCGGCAGACCCACCCTGATTCTTTCGCACAACAAGACGCTGGCTGCCCAGTTGTACGAGGAGATGCGCGGTTTCTTTCCTGACAATGCGGTAGAGTATTATGTCAGTTATTATGACTACTACCAGCCAGAAGCCTATCTGCCCACCACCGACACCTACATCGAGAAAGACTTGGCCATCAACGAAGAAATAGACCGTCTGAGACTACGTGCGGTAAGCAGCTTGATGTCAGGAAGGAAAGATGTTATCATTATATCTTCTATTTCATGCATTTACGGCATGGGAAGTCCCGTGGCGCTGAACGAGAATATAATCAAAATCCATCGTGGACAGATTCTAGACCGCAATGCATTGTTAAGAAAATTAGTTGGTGCGCTTTATGTCCGCAACGACATAGAATTGAAGCGCGGCTGCTTCCGCGTCAAAGGTGACACCATCGACATAGCAATGGCCTATAGCGACGCCATACTCCGCATCACTTTCTGGGATGACGAGATAGACGCCATCGAGGAGATGGATTGCGTGACGATGCTACGCATGGCCTCCTTCGACGAGTATAAACTCTACCCAGCCAACCTTTTTATGACTACGCAGGAGCAGACTAACATTGCCATTCGCAACATCCAGGACGACCTGATGAAGCAGATAGCCTACTTTGAAGAGCTCGGCGACGGCATCAAGGCCCAGCGCATCAAGGAGCGTGTGGAGTACGACATGGAGATGATCAAGGAGCTCGGCCACTGTTCGGGCATCGAGAACTACTCGCGCTACTTCGACGGTCGGCAGGCTGGCGAAAGGCCTTACTGCCTGTTGGACTTCTTCCCGCTGGACTACTTGCTGATGATTGACGAGAGCCACGTCTCGGTGCCACAGATCGGAGCCATGTATGGCGGTGACCGAGCCCGAAAGACAAACCTTGTGGAATATGGTTTCCGCCTGCCTGCCGCCTTCGACAACCGTCCGTTGACTTTCGAAGAGTTCAAGCAGATGACGAATCAGGTCATCTACGTCTCGGCAACACCTGCCGACTACGAGCTGAACGAAGCTGAGGGTGTAGTGGTGGAACAGCTCATCCGCCCCACGGGATTGTTAGACCCCGAGATAGAAGTACGCCCCACGGAGAACCAGATTGACGACCTCATGGAGGAAATCCAACAGCGCATAGAACGTCAGGAACGCGTCTTAGTGACAACGCTGACCAAGCGGATGGCAGAAGAGTTGTCGGAATATCTGCTGAACCACGGTATCCAGACCGCCTACATCCATAGTGAAGTAACCACCCTGGACCGTATTAAGATATTGGAGAACCTGCGCAACGGCACTTACGACGTCTTGGTGGGCGTCAACCTGCTGCGTGAAGGTCTGGACCTGCCTGAAGTATCACTGGTGGCTATCCTCGACGCTGACAAGGAGGGCTTCCTCAGAAGTCATCGCAGCCTGACGCAGACTGCCGGACGCGCTGCCCGTAACGTCAACGGCAAGGTCATTATGTATGCCGACACCATCACCGCTTCCATGCAGCTCACCATCGACGAAACCCAGCGCCGACGTACTAAGCAGCTGAAATACAACGAGGAACATGGTATTACACCTACTCAGATTCAAAAAGCCTTGAAACAAAGCGACTTGCACCAGGATACGGGAGATGCGGCCCAGACCGTGCCTCTTACTACTGCGTACTCAGGTCCCTCGGAGAGTGCTGCCTTTGCTGCCGACCCCATTATCGAGCGCATGACACGCCAGCAGTTGGAAAAGAGCATCGAAGAGACCACCCGCCTCATGAAGAGTGCTGCCAAACAGTTAGACTTCCTTCAGGCTGCCCAGTACCGCGACGAGATTATCCGTCTGCAAAAAGAACTCGAGCTTAAATAAAATTAAAAATTAAAGATTAAAGATTAAATTTCGGGCTCTAATGCCACAATGACAAATATTATTTGTACTTTTGCACGATAATAAAAGACAAAGCACAATGAAAAAGTTCTTAATAACAATCTTAGCCCTGGTGCCCCTAACCCTTTGGGCACAGGATAACACTTGGGAACATCCTGAGGAAGAAGAGGAAGAAACAAAGGAAGAAACCGTCAATCCTGACCAGAAATATCTGCGAGGCGCTGTGCCATTGGTTGACGGCAAGGTGGTTTTCAGCAAAACGATAGAAGCTCCAGGCAAGTCAGCTGCCCAGATTTATGACATCCTGCTGAAATACATGCAGAAGATGACTAAAGAGAAGAACCAGATAAACAGTCTGGTGGCTCTTACCGATTCTGACAAACACATGATTGCCGGACGTTACGAAGAGTGGCTCGTTTTCAAGTCTGTAGCACTCTGGACTGACAAGACCCGTCTATATTACGTTTTGGAAGTAGAGTGTCAGGACGGTAAGGCCGACATCAATTTCTGTCGCGTCCACTACCTGTATGACGAATACCGTAAGCCCCAGCGCATGACAGCTGAGGAATGGATTGTCGACAAAGAGGCTGTAAACAAAAAGAACACGAGGCTCCTGCCCATCTCCGGCAAGTTCCGCCGTAAGACCATCGACCGTAAGAACTTCCTGTTTAACAAGTTTGAGACGCTACTGAAATGAATACGCTGACCATACGTAACTGGCTGAATATCATCTTTATGGTCGGGGCCGTTGTAGGATTGATTTTCTATTTTACCGGCCATAAGGACACAGGCATTTACATCATCCTTGTCGCTATGGTGGTGAAGTTTTCCGAAGCCTCCCTGAGAATGTTTAAGATATGAAGAAGACGCTCTCCATACTCCTGTTCCTTGCCTGCATGGTCTGTGCCGTGCAGGCACAAGTCTACAATGAGATGGATGTCGATGGCAACATCACACAGCGCAATGAGTACGGGAGCCACAGCAACTTCAACCCCAACAAGCGCGACTCCGTCAAAGGCGAGAAAGAAATACCTATCGGTGTGAGGCTCTGGAGGGTTGACCGCCGTTTCGGCGATGTCATCCCGGCAGAGATTGACACACTGACGCACCTCTTTCAAAACACCATCTACAATACGGGTATCTACGGAGAATACAACTCTACCGGTAGCAACTTCACGCCAAGACTAAGCCGCATCTTTACCGACAGGCCAACGCTGAGTGAATTCTACTTCACTCAGCCATTCAGTTTTACCACCATAGAGCCCGACCAGTTCCTCTTTGTCAACACCCTCTCACCGTACACCCGCCTCAACTACGACGAGTGCGGCGACAAGCAGAGCGGCGAGGATCACATCGATGCCAAGTTTGCCGTCAATGTTGACAAACGGTTAGGCTTTGGCTTCGACCTTGACTACTACTATTCCTTAGGATACTTTGACAACCAGAACAACGCCAATTTCAGGTCGTCGCTCTTTGCTTCCTATTTGGGCGATAAATACCAGATGAGCTTTCTCGGTTCTTTGTATCATCGTAAAATAGAGGAGAACGGTGGTATTCTCGACGACAAGTACATCACCCACCCTGAGAGTCTCGACGAAACCTTCTCAGAAAACGAGATTCCCACCGTACTCGCCCAGAACTGGCAGCGTAACAATTCGCAGCACCTTTTCCTCTCCCACCGTTATAATATAGGATTCTACCGTCTGATTCCTATGACGGAGGAAGAAATCAAAGCCAAGAAATTCGCCCAGGAGTCAGCCCGCCAGAAACAGGAACAGGAGGAGAAGGCCAACGGTAACAACAAGAAACCGTCAGGCCGTCCCGATAGTGCTGCCCAAGGTAAGCCTAAAGGACGTCCCGACAATGCCGCCATTGTGGGTATGGAACCCAGTCGTGACAAGCCCACCATTGCCAACGACAGTACCCGTATCAAGGTTGACTCGCAGGCCAAGTTGGACAGTTTGAAAGCTGCGCAAGCCCTGCAAGACTCCATCGACGCTACGATGAAGAAGGAGTTCGTTCCTGTCACCAGCTTCATCCATACACTCGACATCAATAACCACGACCGCATCTACCAGGCCTACGAGACGCCCGCAGGATACTATGCCAAAACCTATTATGAATTATGCGACGACGAAACCTACGCTGCTGACTCCATCTATGACAAGACAAAGTTCCTGAGCATCAAGAACACGGTGGCTCTGGCCCTCCTTGAAGGTTTTAACAAATATATGAAAGCAGGCATGAAAGTGTTTGCCTCATACGATTTCCGTAAATACCAGATGCCTGACCTCACTGGCGACTCTACGACGTACTTCATGAACAAGTGGACAGAGTACGACATGAGCATAGGCGGACAGATTTCCAAGACTCAGGGCAAGACGCTTCACTTCAACCTGGCGGCAGAATACGGACTATTAGGTTACGCTTTTGGTGACATGGCCGTCGACTTCAGCACCGACGTCAACATACCACTTCTTGGCGATACTATGCAAATAGCCGCTAAGGCACGTTTCAGCCGTGCTACGCCGGCATACATGCTGAACCACTACCACTCCAAACATTTCTGGTGGGATCTGTCCTTGGACAAAGAAACCCGTACCCGTATTGAAGGCTTGTTCAGCTATCCCAAGACCAATACCCGACTGAGAGTAGCTGTCGACCAGCTGAAGAACTACACTTACTTTGGTATGAGCTATAACCTCAACCAGAACAACAACCGCAAGACCATGACGGGCAGCGTCTATCAGGAATCGTCAGGCATCAACATACTGACGGCCCAGCTCTATCAGAACTTCCGCCTGGGCATCATCAACTGGGAGAATGTCGTCACCTGGCAGAACAGCTCCAATAATGAAGTACTGCCGTTGCCCAAGCTCAATCTCTTCTCGAACCTCTTCCTGAAGTTCAAGATTGCCCGCGTGCTTAGCGTCGAACTGGGCGGCTGCGTCACTTACTTCACCAAGTATGAGGCTCCAGACTATCTGCCCATGCTGGGACAGTTTGCCATCCAGCAGAATGCCGACAGCCGTGTAGAATTAGGAGAGTATCCGTTCGTCGATGTCTATGTCAACATGCAACTGAAGCGTGCACGTTTCTTCCTGACAATGAACCACATCAACGCCGGTTCAGGCAATAAGATGTCGTTCCTGACACCCCACTATCCTACCAATAGCCGCATCCTGCGCTTTGGCATCAGCTGGAACTTCTATAACTAATGTCGTTGTCACATAATCACGTTATAAAAATATAACGAAGAAAAAGATGATGAACAATCCTTCTCTTGACTTGGTGGAGTTCGTAGAAAAGAACATCCTGCCACAATATGCCAACTTCGACAAAGCCCATAACATGGAACATGTCACGCGAGTCATTCGACGTTCGTTAGACTTAGCCCGAAAGATTGGTGCCGACCTCGACATGGCTTATGCCATAGCTGCCTATCACGACCTTGGACTTTCCGGTCCGAGAGCCATCCACCATCTGACAAGCGGGAAGATTCTGCTGGCCGATGCCCGTCTGAAACGCTGGTTCTCGCAGGACAAGCTGACGATGATGAAGGAAGCCGTAGAGGATCATCGTGCCTCAGCCTCCCGTGCGCCACGCAGCATCTACGGAAGAATCGTCGCCGAGGCTGACCGCGACATCGACCCAGAGACCGTCATCCGCCGAACCATCCAGTTCGGACTTTCCAACTATCCGCAATTGGATGCCGAGGGACATTGGCAGCGTTTCATGCAACACATGGACGAGAAGTATAGCGTCAACGGCTATATCCGCCTCTGGATTCAAGGTTCTGAGAACGAGCGCAAACTGAACGAGCTGCGTGCCCTGATAGCAGAGCCGCAGCGCATGCGCCCAGTCTTCGATCGCATTTTCGCCGAAGAAAACAATTCGTGAACGCGAAATAACGTAATATCGTAATAACGTGATAACGTAATATCGTAATAACGTCACAACGAAATAATGAACGACATCAAACAAAACTCTCTTCAGGCCTGGATACTGGCAGCGCGGCCAAATACACTGAGCGGTGCCGCTGTGCCAGTCATGATTGGCATTGCCTTAGCGTGGGTAGATAGCGGCGGTTTTAGTGAAGGTTTATTCAGCTGGACGGCAGCCATACTCTGTATGCTCTTTGCCTTTATCATGCAGATTGACGCAAACTTCGTCAACGATTTCTTTGACTATGCCCGCGGCAACGACGATGCTGCCATACGCTTGGGACCGCTAAGAGCCTGTACACAGGGTTGGGTAAGCACAGACGCCATGAAACGAGCCATTGCCTCGACTACCGTTGCGGCCTGCGTTGTCGGACTGCCGCTGGTCTGGTATGGCGGACTGGAGATGATACTTGTCGGACTGGTATGTGTCGTTTTCTGTTTCCTCTACACCACACACCTTTCTTATATAGGACTGGGCGATGTGCTGGTACTGTTGTTTTTCGGCATCGTACCCGTCTGTTGCACCTATTACATTCAGCTGCATACTGTTACGTGGCAGGTCTTCCTGGCTTCCATAGCCTGCGGACTGGTCATCGACGGACTGCTTATCGTCAACAACTACCGCGATCGTTACAACGACCAGACCGACGGTAAGCAGACGTTAGTGGTGAAAATCGGTGCGGAAGCAACGGAATGGCTTTATCTGGCCTTAGGCATCACGGCCTGTGCCATCGGCGTCGTATTCTGGACTAACGGCCACGTACTCGCCTTCATCCTTCCCCTACTCTATCTCTTGTTACATGTCTTTACATGGCTAAAGATGCGCCGCATCAACTATGGGCGTCAGCTCAACGAGTGCTTAGGCGAGACGGCCCGCAACATGTTTGTCTATGGGCTGTGCGTGGCTATAGGCCTGCTGCTTATCTGAGATAGAGCCAATAGAGAGCAGCTGCTATGACAATGAGGATGATAGTCACAACGGACTTGATCATACACGAAGCCACCTTCTTGACAACTACTACGCCGATAACAATCAGAATCAGCAGAACAATATAATAGGTAATATTAGATTCCATACTTCAAAAATATTTCAATTCTTAAACAGGTGTCTGAACGCTGCGGGGACAGGAGTCTCAAACTCCAAAGGCTGCCGCGTCACGGGATGATAGAAGCACAACAGCCAGGCATGCAGGCAGAGGCGATGCAACGGGTCGTCACCATTGCCGTATTTAGGATCTCCACAGACGGGATGCCCCATATCGGCAGCATGGACACGGATTTGGTTCTTCCGACCAGTCTCTAACTTGAACTCCACCAACGAGTGTTCCGTCGTGCGGTCCATCACGTAGAAATGGGTAATGGCATATTTACCGCCGTTGTCCACAGGACTGGAATAGGTCACGTAGGCCTTGTTGTCCTTCAGCCAGTTGGCAATGGTGCCCTCGTTCTGTTTCATTTCGCCGCTTAGCACGGCCACATAACGGCGGTCGTAAACTATCTCGTGCCAGTTGTGCTCCAGCATCTGTTCTGTATCCATATCCTTCGCATAGACCATCAGCCCTGACGTGTCGCGATCCAGACGGTGTACGACATGTGCCGTACAGTTTTGGCGCGACTTCTTGAAATAGTCGTCCAGCACCGATTTCACATTCAGTGTGGAGTGTCCGGCAGCCATCGACAATATGCCCGGCTGCTTCTCGACGACGATGAGCCAGCGGTCTTCGTACACGATCTTCACATAGCGGCTGCGGAAGGGCTGCTGGTTACGTTTCGTCTTCGAGACAGCCACCTTCATGCCCGGCTTCAGCAGATAGTCAAACTGCGTCACCGTCTTGCCGTTCACCTTGATGCCCTGCCCCTGCAACGTCTGCTTGATCTTCGTACGCGACTGCTTGACATGAGCCAACAGGAACTCCAACAACGGCTGTTCCTCCGTCACGCTAAAATGATCATACTCTCCCTGTGCGTTTGTATTATATCTCATAGCACTTCAATTCTTATCATCCTTTGAATACAGTTTGGCCACTAACGCGCCGCTGATGTTGTGCCATACGCTAAAGACCGCTCCAGGGATGGCAGCCAACGGATAGGCAGCGAAATGCAGTACGGCCAGCGACGAAGCAAGTCCCGAGTTCTGCATGCCCACCTCGATGCTGAGCGCCACGCACTTGGGCTTCTGCAGATGCAACAGACGGCCTATCATGAAACCTATGCTCAGGCCCAGAATGTTATGAATCATCACCACAGCCACCGTTAGCAAGCCTGCAACCAGCAGCCGGTCGGCATTGTGCGACACGATGATGCCCACCAACAGCGCTATCACTATCGACGAGAAAGCAGGCAGATAAGGCTTTACGCTCTTGGTCGCACCAGGAAGATAGCGCTGACAGAGTAGTCCGCAGACAATGGGGGCAATGACTACATAGACGATGCTCATGAGCATACCTACCGCATCGACATCGACCATCGTGCCAGCCAACAGCCATACCAGCAGCGGTGTCAACAGGGGAGCCAGTA
>JAEEVT010000181.1 GCA_016291005.1 Prevotella sp.
TGAGTAGCCTACTCGTGAGCCTGAGAGATCTTAGCGATCTTAGCAGCCTTCTTCAGAGTGTTGTCAGTCTCAACGTTCTGGTACATGTTGATAGAAGCGAGCACGACGTTGGCTACAGAGCCCTGCATCTTGTTGCACAGATCCTTAGCCTTTGCGAAGTCCTGAGCCTTGATGGCATTCTTTACCTCAGCGGTGAACTTAGCGAGGTTCATCTTACCAGAAGCACTCTTGATAGCGAAGAAGCGCTCGATACCGAGGCAGATAACGGTGAAGAGCAGAGTGAGGATCAGACCTACGACGAAACCGCCCTTATACACTGTACCCAGGAGGTTTGCGGGATGGCCGCTACGGTCGCCACCAACGAAGTTGTCGGGGTTACCCATAATGAAGTACCATACACTGTAACCTGCGATAGCGCAAATAACGAGGATAATCCATGCAGCTTTTACACCCTGGAAGCCCGAATTCTTTTTGGCTGGGGCTGCAGCCTTTGTTGTTGTTGCCATAAATTAAGATTTAAATTTTTTAGTTATTAAATAAAATGATATTATGATTTCTGCTAATATTCCGCAAAGATAAGTATTTCGGATGTACTTTCAGCCGAATTAAGAACTTTTAACTTGATATTTCTCAATTTTTACTTCAATGTGGCCAAAGTTTGCTTAATACGACGCATCGCTTCGACAATGTTTTCGTCGCTTGTGGCATAACTCATGCGGAAACAATTGGGGTCTCCAAAGGCATCGCCGCCAACGGTTGCGACGTGTCCCTCCTCGAGCAACAGCATGGCTAAATCTGTACTGTTATTGACGGTTCTGCCGCCAGGAGTCTGCTTGCCGTAGAAACTGCTGCACTTGGGGAAGAGGTAGAAGGCACCTTCTGGGACGTTAACCTCCAACCCGGGGATGTCTTTTGCCAGTTTGACGATGAGGTCGCGACGGCGCTCAAAGGCCTGCCGCATCTCCTCGACACACTCCTGACTGGAGGTGTATGCAAACTCCGCTGCTTTCTGGCTGACTGAGCACGGTCCGCTGGTGTACTGTCCCTGCAGTTTGTTGCAGCCTTTGACAATCCATTCGGGAGCCGCGATGTATCCTATGCGCCAGCCAGTCATCGCGTAGGCCTTGCTGACGCCGTTGACGATGATGGCACGTTCCTTCATGCCAGGGAACTGGGCGATGGACTCGTGACGTCCCACGTAGTTGATATGTTCATAGATTTCGTCGGCCAGCACGAAGAGGTCGCCGTGACTCAGTATGACGTCGGCAAGGGCTTTCAGCTCTTCCTTATTATAGACGCTACCTGTAGGATTGCTGGGTGAGCAAAGGATGAGCAGGCGGGTTTTAGGTGTGATGGCTGCCTCGAGTTGTTCGGCTGTCATCTTGAAGTTCTGCTCAAAGCCGGCTTCCACTATGACGGGCTTGCCTCCAGCCAGCAGCACCATCTGGGGATAGCTGACCCAATAGGGAGCTGGTATGATGACTTCGTCACCAGGGTTCACCAGCGCCATCACGGTATTGCATACGCTTTGCTTGGCACCGTTCGAAACCAGTATCTCGGCGGGCGAGTAGTGCAGCTGGTTTTCACGTTCCAGTTTGCGGGCGATGGCCTGCCTCAGGTCTGGATAGCCAGGAACGGGCGAGTACTTCGAGTAGTTCTCATCAATGGCGAGCTTAGCGGCTGTCTTGATGTGGTCAGGAGTATTAAAGTCGGGTTCTCCGACGCTCATGTTGATGACGTCGATTCCCTGGGCTTTCATTTCAGAGCTCTTCTGCGACATCGCCAGTGTTGCGGACGGTGCCAGACGTTGCAAACGGTCAGATAATTGTGCCATATTATTGCTTAATGTATGAAATTAGCTGCAAAAGTACGCATTTTTAAGCAAAAAGTGAAGCGTGAAGCGTGAAGATTTTGCTTTCGCACTTCTTTTTTATCTCTTTTTCACATTTTCAGCCAGCCGAGTAACTTTGCTCTTCGCATTTTCAGCAAGCATATTACCCACACTTTACTTCAGGTGGAGCGTGTGGCCCATGCGGTCTTTCTTCGTCTGAAGGTAGCGCAAGTTATACTCGTTAGGCGTGATTTCGATGGGGACGTTCTCGACGATTTCCAAGCCGTAGCCCTCCAGGCCTACGCGCTTCACGGGATTGTTGGTCATGAGGCGCATCTTCTGGACGCCTAACATTCGCAGTATCTGTGCGCCACAGCCATAGTCGCGCTCGTCAGGCTTGAAGCCTAAGTGTACATTGGCTTCGACGGTGTCCAACCCCTCTTCCTGCAACTTGTACGCGGCAATCTTGTTCATCAGTCCGATGCCGCGACCTTCCTGCTGCATATAGACGATGACTCCCCTACCCTCTTGTTCAATCATCTGCATAGCCTTGTGCAGCTGTTCGCCACAGTCGCAGCGCTTCGAGCCGAGGATGTCGCCCGTCATGCATGAAGAGTGTACGCGCACCAGCACGGCATCGTCGTCGCGCCACGTGCCCTTGATGAGCGCCAGGTGTTCCAGTCCGTTGCTCTTCTGGCGGAAGGGAATGAGTCGGAAGTGGCCGTAGTCGGTGGGCATATCCACCTCCTCGCCTTTCTCGACGATGCTTTCCTTGCGCAGACGGTAGGCTATGAGGTCCTTGATGGTGATGATTTTCAGATCGTGTTCCTGGGCAAAGGCCATGAGCTGGGGCATACGGGCCATTGTGCCGTCGTCGTTCATAATCTCGATCAGTGCTCCAGCAGGATATAGTCCGCAGAGTTTGCAGAGGTCAATGGCGGCCTCAGTATGTCCTGAGCGGCGCAGCACGCCGTTGTCCTGGGCGTAGAGCGGGCTGATGTGTCCTGGGCGTCCGAAGGTTTTCGCCGTCGAGGCAGGGTCGCCCAAGGCCCGTATGGTAGCCGCACGGTCATGAGCTGAGACGCCTGTCGAGCAGCCCTCTATCTTATCGACGGTAACGGTGAAGGGAGTTCCTAACAGCGACGTATTGTCCTGCACCTGATGGTCAAGTTGGAGTTCTGCTGCGCGGCTGATGGTGACAGGTGCGCAGAGCACGCCGCGGGCGTTCTTCAGCATGAAGTTTACCATCTCTGGTGTGATTTTCTCGGCGGCACAAATGAGGTCACCTTCGTTCTCGCGGTCTTCATCATCGACCACAATGACAAACTTGCCCTCACGGAAGTCGTCAAGAGCCTCGTCTATCGTGTTCAGTTTCAGTTGTTCCATATTTACACCTTATTATATATATTAGGGATTGTCGATGACCGTAATGTCTCCCTCTGACCTGAGGTCGGCCAACTCGATGAGACGTGGGATGAGTTTCTTGTTGACGCGAATGATATGCTGCAGGTCTCTATACAGACGGATGCGGAAGCGAATCATGCGGAAATAGAAGAAGATGCCCGTAGGCAGGAAGATACCCGTAATGGCATTCAGCCACTTTTGTTTGAAGGGGCGTGTGTGGGCATGGGTTGCAATGATGGGGAACTGGTTCAGTTTCATCAGCAAATACTTGTCCTTCGAGTACGAGAGGTCTTCAATGGCTGACTCAAGCACATTGTTGATATGCTCTATCTCGTGGTCGTCGCCAGGACGGAAGAACACCTTGATCGGGTTGGGCCAGCGCAACAGGTGGTGGTCTTCGCCATAACGATCGATTTCGATGCTGATACTCTTCAGCATATCTGCATCCATCAAGTACTTCGGGTCATCGATGATGACTTCCTTGCGTGTAATGTTGCGCTTCGAGCGCAGTCCCAGCATGCGCGAGAGTATCTGCTTGTACAGGTCGATGTTGAACACCACTGAGAG
>JAEEVT010000182.1 GCA_016291005.1 Prevotella sp.
AAAGTGTAAACCGAAGCAGGAATAAAGTCATAAACTGACAACCTGTATAGGAATAAAAACAATGAAGTGTAAACCAAGTTAGGAATAACAAACAATACTGTCAACCAAATTCAGTACACTACAAAGTATTTACTGAGTTCAACTTTTCCAGTACTTTTCCATCAGTTATCCAGTACTTTTCCGTCAGTTATCCTAAGGATAACCTCAACTTATCCTAAGGATTTCTGAAGCTTATCTTGCCGTTTTCAAAAATTTATCTTGCCGTTTCAAAAAATTATCTTGGCATTTCAAAAATTTATCTTGCCATTTCTGAAGATTATCTTGCCATGTTGTAGATGGCGCGCATGTCGTCGGCTTTCAGAATCTCTATGCCTCCGAGGGTGAGGGTGCCGCCGCGCGAACACTTGTCCACCATGACGTCAATTTCGGCGTCGGTGATTTCGCGACCTAACAGTTCATGGATGTTGATGGGCATGCCGATTTTATGGTAGAACTCCTCGATGGCGCGGATGCCCTTCTCGGCAGTCTCGTCGGGGTGGGCGAAGTCGTTGGCCACACCCATGACGTTGACGGCAAACTGTGCGAAGCGGCTGATGTGCTTGTCCTTGACGTAGCGAGCCCACGACGGCCACAGCGCTGCCAGTCCGGCTCCGTGTGTGACGCCGAAGAGGGCACTCAGCTCGTGTTCCATCTTGTGGGTGGCAAAGTCCTTCCCCGTGCCGCACTCCGTCAGGTCGTTGTGTGCCAGCGAACTGGCCCACATGATCTGTGCTCGGCAACGGTAGTCCTCGGGCTGTTCCATCACCACGAGTGCGCAGTCCTTCACCGTCCGCAGCAGGGCTTCGCTGATGGCGTCGGTCAGCGTCATGTCCTGGTATTTCGAGAAGTAGCGCTCCATGGTGTGCATCATGATGTCGGTGGCGCCGGCTGCCGTCTGGTAAGGGGGTAGGGTATAGGTGCGCTCGGGGTTCATCACGGCGAAGCGGCAGCGGCACAGGTCGCTGTTGATGCCACGCTTGTTGAGGCCTTCGTTCTTGGTGATGACACAGCTTGACGACATCTCGCTGCCTGCTGCCGGGATGGTCAGCACCACACCGATAGGCATGCATGCCTTGGGCACAGCGTTGCCTGCCCAAAAGTCCCACACGTCGCCGTCGTAGCAGAGTCCGTAGCCGATGGCTTTCGACGAGTCGATGACGCTACCGCCACCCACAGCGAGGATGAAATCTACCTGCTCCCGGCGGCACAGCGCTATGCCCTCGTTGACTTTCGAGAGCAAGGGATTTGGCACCACGCCGCCCAGTTCGACGAAGCTGATACCGGCTGCCGTCAGTTGCTGGCGCACTACGCCTAACAGTCCTGAGCGCTCTGCCGAGCCGCCGCCGTAATGGATAAGCACTTTTCTGCCTCCGTTGGCAGTCACCAGTTCACCAATCTTTCCTTCTGACTCGCGTCCGAACACCACCCGTGTCGGCGCATAGAAATTGAAATCGTTAATCATACGTTTTAATAAATTAGTTTGGTGCAAAGATACGATAAACTTTGAACTTTATACTTTGAACTTTGAACTTTCTGATGACCTGTTAGGGTTATTTAACGCTTAAACAAATCATAAAGTTCAAAGTTCAAAGTTTAAAGTTCAAAGAAAAGTATTACCTTTGCAGCCATCTTTATAACCAACGACAATGAAAACCGACATTCAGATTGCACGGGAATGCCAGCTTGACCACATCAACGACATTGCTTCCCGACTGGGTATTGAACCCGAAAAGATTGAGCCGTATGGACGCTATATGGCCAAAGTTCCCATTTCCATGATTGACGAGAAGCAGGTGAAGAAGAGCCGCCTGATACTGGTGACAGCCATCAGTCCCACCAAGGCCGGTATCGGCAAGACGACTGTGAGCATCGGCCTGTCGTTAGGCTTGAACAAGATAGGCAAGCGGGCTGTGGTAGCCCTGCGCGAGCCCTCGTTAGGTCCGTGCTTCGGCATTAAGGGCGGCGCGGCAGGCGGAGGCTATGCCCAGGTGTTGCCCATGGAGAAGATTAACCTGCACTTCACGGGCGACTTCCATGCCGTGACGTCGGCCCATAACACCATCAGCGCCCTGCTTGACAATTACCTGTACCAGCACAGGAAGGACGGCTTCTCGCTGCGTGAGATTTATTGGAAGCGCGTATTGGACGTCAACGACCGTGCCCTTCGCAACATCGTGACGGGACTGAGGGGCGACGGCATCGTCTCGGAGACGGGCTTCGACATCACGTCGGCCTCGGAACTGATGGCTATCCTCTGTTTAGCCACCAGCGAGGAAGACCTGCAGCATCGCATAGAAAACATCCTCTTGGGCATCACCTCTGACGGCAAGCCTTTCCGCGTCAGCGACCTTGGCGTGGCTGGTGCCATTACCGTACTGTTGCGCGACGCCCTGATGCCTAACCTCGTTCAGACCATGGAGCATACGCCGGCCTTCATCCATGGCGGACCGTTTGCCAACATTGCCCACGGCTGTAGCAGCGTGCTGGCCACGAAGATGGCCATGACTCTTGGCGACTATGTGGTGACGGAGGCAGGCTTCGGTGCTGACCTTGGCGCAGAGAAGTTCTTCGACATCAAGTGTCGTAAAGCCGGCCTGCAGCCTTGTCTGGTGGTCATCGTCGCCACGACACAGGGTCTGAAGATGCACGGCGGCGTGGCGTTGGAGGCCATCAAGGAGCCTAACATGAAGGGTCTGAAGGAAGGTCTGAAGAACCTGAACCGTCACATTAATAATATGCAGGGCTTCGGCCAGCCCGTTGTAGTGACGCTGAACCGCTATGACAGCGACGTGGACGAAGAGATTGACGTGGTGCGCCGCAACTGCGAGGCCTTAGGCGTTGGCTTTGCCGTCAACGAAGCCTTCCTGAAGGGCGGCGAGGGCGCCGTGGAACTGGCGCAGACCGTCGTCGATACCATTGACCGCATCAAGGCGCTGCCCATCCACTATGCCTACACGGAGAGCGACAGCATCGAGGACAAGATAGAAAAGGTGTGCAAGCGCATTTATGGCGCTGCCGGCATCGAGTTCACTAAGACCGGCAAGAAGAAACTGGAATCCCTGAAGGCGATGTTTGGCGACGACGAGCGCATCATGCGCTATCCCGTCTGCATTGCCAAGACGCAGTTCTCGTTTACTGCCGACTCCACCCGTTACGGCTCACCCGAGGGCTTCACCATCCGCATCCGCGACCTCATTCTCAACTGCGGCAGCGAGATGATTGTCGCCATTGCCGGCGATATGCTCCGCATGCCCGGCCTGCCCAAGAGTCCCCAGGCTGAGCGCATCATCATCGAGAACGGCGAGATCGAAGGCCTGTCGTAAGTTTCCCGTTTTTGCGTTAAAATCTTGTAAAAGTGACGGAATGTTTGGCAGTTTCGTCACTTTTTGTTATTTTTGCGGACGATTTTTTAAGTTAACCCCTTGTCGCTCCCTCGTGCAGGGCGTGAGTGGACTTACAAAAGGCACCCTCGGGAAGGGTTGCGTAGTTCGTCGGGGCATGTGTAACATATTAAAATAATGATGCAATTATGGCAGAAATGAATTTTGGTGGCGTGATGGAAACTGTGGTCACCAGCAAGGAGTTCTCACTCGAGAAAGCACGTGAAGTATTAAAGGATGAGGTCATCGCCGTCATCGGCTATGGTGTTCAGGGACCTGGTCAGGCCTGCAACCTGCGCGACAACGGCTTCAACGTCATTGTCGGACAGCGTCAGGGCCAGACCTACGACAAGGCTGTTGCCGACGGTTGGGTGCCT
>JAEEVT010000002.1 GCA_016291005.1 Prevotella sp.
GTTTATTCTTTGTTATTTGTTCATTGTTATTTAGACGCGCGGCGTCGCTGATTCCTGTCGTCAGCACTTCGAATTCGCCAGTGAACGACTCACGGCTATTCTCCACGATGACGGTGTAACGGCCTTTGGCATAGGCGGAGATGTCGATGCTGAGGCCTACGATGGTGCCTGCATTGATGGTCTTCTCATAGACGACTTGGCCTGATTCGTTAGTAATGCTTACCAAGTAGGCATCGTCGAGCGGGTCAAGATGAATGCCTAACAGCAGGTCGTTGTATTCACCATATAGCGACTGTGCTTCACCACTCCTCCTCGGTACCTTAACCTCCGGTTGAGCCACCTCACGCTCGGAAGAGCCGATGCAAGCATCGCTATTCTCTTGCTTAAACGGTGCCTTGGGATTTGTCTTGATGGTATGGGTGAAGTCGAAGCGGTCTTTTCGTGAACCCTCAGAGGTCGTTCCGTCCTCATATTCGTCGTTGAGGTAGATAACCTCATCGCCAACGGTACATGACATCAGGAAGTGCCCAAGATCTACTAACGTCGGATCAAACGCATTTGCTGTCAGTCCATCAATACCTCCGACTCCTTCCAACCAGAAGGTACTGTGGATGTTTTGGCCTTCGTTTTGACACAACATGATATCCCTGTAAACACCTTTAAAGCCTTTTATTCCTCCCGTCTGCTTCGGTCCAATAATAAAAGTCCGATCATTAGGATAATCTGGATTGTCATTCAGGAAATACAGGGTTTCATTGGCACCGAGGGAGAAGTCATACATCATCCTCATAGACTGTGTCCCCTCGTAGCAAAAGTACACTTTCTGATTCTCTTCGTACCATGCTCCTACTTTTCTCAAGGAATTTGGATTTGAAAAATCATAATAATTTGGATATTCAGGACTGACATATTGCTGGCACATCATCTGCTTGCAGGTCTTTCCATTGATGATCGTGTCGCCATCGAAGTAATAGTAGTCTACTATCTGCACAGGATTACCCGAAAATATGGCACCAAACTTCCACACCTTACCGTCTTCAATCATTGGACGATAAGCTATTTGAGTTTCGAGTGGGACGATAGCTCCGAACTCGTTCCAAGGACTTGAAGCTTGATAGTTCTCAATAGATGCTTCAGGCACATGGAGGGTAATCTGCGAGAGGTCAACATCTCCAAAGGCATTATTGTTTGTATCAGGTACAGTTTTTGCATGGCAGTAAATATCTTTTATATTAGAAAGATATCTAAAAGCAAAGCCATCAATATAATTGATGCTTTCGGGTAAATCAAATGACTGCATAGCCTCACAGCCAATGAAGGCGCCATTGCCTATAGTAGTGATACCAAACGGAATAATGACCTCGGTCAATTTGCTACAGTCACGGAACATATCAGTTGGAATTTCTTTTAGATTTGGAGACAAGGTAGCACTCTTAAGTGACGTACAACCCATAAAGGCACCCCTACCAACCGTCGTAACACTTTTTGGTATTGAGATGGCATCCAAACTGCTGCATTCATAGAAAGCATAAGAATCTATAATGGTTACACTCTCTGGAATAACAAAAGATTTCAGTTTTATACAATTCCTAAAAAGACTAGTTGGCAATTCATTGATGTTAGACGAAAGAACAACTTCTTCTAAGCTTTTACTATTATAAAACATATGAGAGCCTAAGGTTTCCATATTGTCGGGCAATACTATTAATTTCAAGTATTGACTATTTATAAACGCATACAACGAAGCTTTTTTTACACCATCTGGCACTGTATACGACTCTCGTGGCGAGGCAGCGGGATAGCCAATAAGAGTGGTCTTGTCTTTGTTGAAAAGCACACCGTCTACAGAACTCAACACAGGATTTCCCTCTTCCACTTCTATTGCTTCCAAAGACAAACAACTGTTGAATGGACTATGGGGAAAATCCTCTAAGCTGCCAAAATCTGTATTCTTGACGCTCTTAGGAAGGATAATCTTTTTTATGGTACATTTTGTGTCAAATACCCCCGGACTAATACTGGTAACAGTATATTTCTCGCCCTTGTTTTCTACTTCAGATGGTATCTGCAGTATTTCTGTATTATTATCCCATTCACTCTGATATAACAGCTTGGCCTGATGTGTGGTCTTCAATAACTGATACTTTAACCCATCTATGTAAACATCTTCAGTATTATATTCCAAAACTAATGGTTCACCATCGGTCAGTTCTACCTGCCCGTCATACCACCAGCAAGTTAAATAGAAATTGTTATTCTCTAAATCACGAACTGTAAAAGATACGTTGAAAGGACAATTGCAGTCCATGTCAGCAGGAATAACAGGAACTACACTGATGGTCACAGAGCAGGGTTCATATCCGTTGCCTCCGCTTACGTTGGTTGTCACATCAAAGTCCCTCGTACCGCAATTACTCATATAGTTTTGCAGTTGCACCGATAAAATGTTGCCCTCTTTCGTCAGGATGATAGTCGGTGTATAAACCATGTTACCTCGTGTCATCGACAGACAGCCACTATTCTGTACGTCTGATACTGTCTGGGCACTTGCCAGCATTGGCAAGAAAAACATGAATAAAAATAATGATCGTTTCATATCTGTATTTTTTTTATTTCTTACTTCTTACCTATAACATCTTTTCTGTTGAGTATCTGTTCCAGCGTGATGTCTGGGTTGCTCTCTCCGAACACATCCTTCTTCAGCTTGAGTTTGCGATGCTGGACGGCGGAGACGGTGATGCAGTAGATGTTGCCGATGGTGCGGTTGCTGAGACCGAGCCGCGTGAGGATACAAAGGCGGATGTCGTCTTCCTGCATAGTGGGATGTTGTTCACGTATCTTGGCAAAGCGGTTGCCGTCGATGGCGTTGAGCGTACGTTCTATCTCGCTCCATTCGTGCGGACTGAGATAGATGAGCGAGTCGTCGCTTTGGTTTAGCTTCTTCAGCACTTCCGTACGTTCGAGGATGAAGTCTTGCAGGAACGCCACCACTTCGTTGGACTGGTGCAACAAGGTCTTCTGATGCTCGGCCTCCTGCTGAAGCCGACGTTTCTCCTGTTCCTGAACGAGTAGCTCGTTTTCCAGTTTCGACTGCTCATACGCTCGTTGCTGACGAAGCATACGGATGCGATAGCGAAGCGCCAGCACCACCGTAAGAAGGATGACGACTGAGGCTATGATGACTATCAGGAGTGTCCGGCCATACATCTTTGAGCGGTACTCCAGTTGCTGGTTCTCCATCTCCTGGCGCAACGTCTCCTGATAGTACTGGTCTTTCTGTTCCAGCGCCTTGTAATAGAAACCCTCTATTTGCCCGAAAGCCTCGGCTATGCTATCCTCCACCTGTGTGGCGCCCATCCGTCGGAGTGCGATCTTCGCGAGGTTACTCTGCACGATATATGCCAGGTGGACATCATTGCCAGGTTCAATCTGCCGATAGACCGTTTCTGCCGAATCGAGCATGTTAAGGCTGAGGTAACTGCGAGCCAGCACTTGCAATGCGCCTGGTTTCAGGTCGTTTGTCGCTGCCGATTCTGCCCGATGGGCATAGTCGAGTGCCTGGCGATAGTCCTCCCTGGCCCAGGCAATGTTTGCAAGACTGGTGAGCGTCTGGCACATCAAGTCCGTCATCTGCTTTTTCTCAGCGATATCGTAAGCACGACGGATGAAGTCGAGTGCTTCATCGTAGGAACCCTCCGTGGTGAAAGCCACCTGTGCGGCGTATGTTCCAGCAAAATCGAGCAGAATGACATAGTTGCGCTCATCGTCGGGATGCTGCTCATAGATGGCTAAGGATTTCTTCA
Organism: Prevotella sp.; assembly: GCA_016291005.1. Classification (GTDB taxonomy): domain Bacteria; phylum Bacteroidota; class Bacteroidia; order Bacteroidales; family Bacteroidaceae; genus Prevotella. The sequence goes on from JAEEVT010000002.1 coordinate 3,804, forward strand.
TCAGACGCAACGCCTCCTCTGGGTTACCCTGCGACAATGCTCTCGCCAATCGCTGATACGCGATATAATAGGTGTGCCAGTCCTCTGACGCTTCAGCCATCTTTATGGTCTTTCGCAGCAGAGTCTCACCCTGGCGGATGCTGTCGTTGGCCAAAGCAGCCTCAGCGTCCTCCAGACAACGAGCTGCCGTCTGTGGCTCCGTCTTCGGCTGTTGCTGACTGCAGGCAGCCATCAGAACGCCTATGATGAATATGTACAATGACCTTGCAAACATTGTTATCGGTTTTTTGTCATTTCTCGGTTGCAAAGTTACGACAATATTTCTAAAGTTGTATCAGTTACCTATGGAAAAGATGCAAAAGAAGGAAATCAGGAAACTGCTACAAATCAGTGGCTTATGGAAAAGCGCCCATAACACCCTATGGAAAATTTTGATTGATGGTATGGAAAAAAGGGCCTGTCTGCCAGAAAAATGCCCAGACAGCATGTTAGGTTCGATGGTAGGTTGGATGGTAGGTCTCCGAAAACAAACCTACCATCGACAAGCCCTTTGTCTATCGGGGTTTCAGGCTGCGATGGTAGGTTGTTAGGTTACTTTATCAGTCCTTCAACTTCAGCGAGATGGCGAAGCCGCCGCCGGGAGCCTCCTTGAGTTTAAGGGTTTGGCCAGCCTTCACCACCTTCTTGGTGATGGTGTAAGCCTGCGGGTTGGTGTCGTAGTGGGCGTCCTTCGCATCGGCATAGATGGTGCAGTCGTACTTACGGCCCTTGTCGAGGAAGTCGAGCTTGATGACTGCTTCGTGGCCGTTCTCGTCGCACTTGCCGCCAATGAACCAGTTGTTGGTGCCCTTGGCCTTACGGGCTACGGTGATGTAGTCGGCAGGCTCAGCTTCGAGGTAGATGCTCTCGTCCCAGTCGCAGGCCACGTCGCGGATGAACTGGAAGGCATCGTCGAACTTCTCGTAGTTCTCGGGCAGGTCAGCAGCCATCTGAAGGGGTGAATACATGGTGAGGTAGAGGGCTAACGAACCTGCTATGGTGATGCGAGCCCACGACGGGTTGTCGCTCCACTCCTTCAGCTTGGTGACGAAGATGCCAGGCGTGTAGTCCATCGGACCGCCTTGTAAGCGTGTGAACGGCAGGATGCAGGTGTGGTCGGGACGTGAACCGCCGAAGGCCTCATACTCCGTACCGCGTGCACTCTCGTTGCCGACGAGGTTTGGCCAGGTGCGGCAGAGACCGGTGGGCCTCGTGGCCTCATGGGCATTGACCATGATGTGGTGCTTGGCAGCCTCTTTGACCACATAGAGGTAGTGGTTGTTCATGGACTGCGAATAGTGGTGGTCGCCACGAGGGATGATGTCGCCTACATAACCTGTCTTCACGGCGTCATAGCCGTATTTGTTCATCAGCTGGAAGGCTTTCTCTAAATGGCGCTCGTAGTTCTGCGTGCTCGATGAAGTCTCGTGGTGCATCAGCAGCTTGACGCCCTTCGAGTGGGCATAGTCGTTGAGCATCTTGATGTCGAAGTCGGGATAGGGTGTCTGGAAATCGAAGACGTCGCGTTTCCACATGTTGGCCCAGTCTTCCCAGCCGACGTTCCAGCCCTCGACGAGCACCTGGTCAAGGCCGTTCTTGGCGGCGAAGTCGATGTATCGCTTCACGTTCTCGTTGTTGGCCTTGTGCGTGCCGTTTGGCTTCACCTTGCTCCAGTCAATCTGGTCAAGCTTGATGCTGGGGTAGTCGTTGGTGTAGTGCCATGAGCCTCGGCCGACAATCATCTCCCACCATACGCCACAGTACTTCGTGGGATGAATCCACGACGTGTCCTCTATCTTACACGGCTCGTTGAGGTTGAGAATGAGGTTGCTTGACAGCATGTCGCGAGCGTCGTCGCTCACCATAACGGTGCGCCAAGGCGTTTCGCAGGGCGTCTGCATGGCACCCTTCAGACCTGTGGCGTCAGGTGTCAGATGGCTGACGAAGGTGAAAGGCCGCGGCAGAGGGTAGGCAGACGGTCCTGGGTTGGGGGTATAGGTATTGCTGTTGCCTTCCAACTTGGTGGAGAGAGCCTTTGTCTCAGCATCGACTAACTCCAAGTGCATGGTGGCATAGTCAGTACATGCTGCCTCGTGGATATTGATATAAAGGCCGTCAGCGCTTTTCATCTGGAGTGATGTCTGCACACCCGTTGGTGAGAAGACGGCAACAGACGAATTGCCCCAGTTGACAGCCTCGCGGAAGCGGCCGCGAATCTCAGAGAGTTTGCATTCCTGCGTCTCCTGCTCCTGGGTGTCATAGTCGCCAGGCAGCCACCAGGCGGTGTGGTCGCCAGCCATCGAGAATTCCGAGCGCTCGTCTTTGATCAGGAAATAGTTCAGGTCGGGCTGCTGGGGGAACTCATAGCGGAAGCCGATGCCGTCATCATAGACGCGGAAGCGGATGAGGATGGTACGACGGTGGCGGCGCGGCTGCAGGCGCTTGCCAGGCTGGTCTGTAGCAGGGGGAGCCGTCTGCCATTGTTGCGAGAGCGTGGCAACATACTCGTTGTAATGGTTGCGGATGTCACGCGTCTCACCCCAGACGGGTTGCCACGTCTCGTCGAAGGATGAGGTCTCTTCCTTATCCAGTAAGAAACCATCCATGAGATCGCGCTCATTGAGTCCTAACGAGGCGTGCTTATCCTTGGCCAGTTCCAATCCGAGGTGTGACGGACGCACCACCTCCTTACCTTTATATAATAAGGAATAGGTGGGTCTGCCCTCCTCGACGGTGAAGTTTAATACGATGTTGCCATTGGGCGACTTAACTTCCGTAGCCATTGCCGTCAGCGGCAACAGCAATAATGCTAGTAATATGTTTCTGTGTTTCATAAGTCGTATCATTTGCGGCCGCTTTGAACAATTAATGTCTTGACAGTCTCGTTAAAGTCATCCTCCTTGAGCAGTTGCTCGATGGTGAGATGCATGCGGTAGCGCCAGTAGTGGCGGGGGTTGGCAGGGATGTTGATGCGTTCGGCATTCTCGTCGGGCAGACGTAGGCGCTCATCGATGGAGAGCCAGTCTTGCAGCGACAGCAGACATAGCATCGAGGGGCTGGTGAGATGGCGGCTCACGATGTCCTTGGCCAGCCAGCCTGGCAGCGGGTGAGGTGCTTCACCACCGCGATGGAGTATCGTGCTGAAGTAGTCCTGCGTGCGCTCAAAGTCTTCGTCCCACCATTGACGAAGCGTCGGCATGTCGTGCGTTGAGATAGTGCAGACACTACGGTAGGGATTGCGTGACAGGCGTCCGAAGCGGATAGTGTCGTCCTTCGGCATAGACTGTATCTCCAATGACAGGATGCGCAGCTCGTTCATCACCCAGGGCACGCAGTCGGGCACCATGCCGAGGTCTTCGGCACAGCACAGCATGCGGGTAGCCTGCGTCAGACGCGGCAGTTTCTTCATAGCCTCCTGATACCAGAAGTGATTGTTGCGACGATAGAAATAGTCGTTGTAGAGGCGGTTGAAGTTATACTTTTCGCCCTCGTCAAGCTTCTGGTAGGGCTCTTGGTATTGTACGGCAATGCGCGGATGCCAACGGTCACTGCGCTTGTGGTCAACTAAGAAGAGGTCGTCGTGACCATAGATGCCATAGCCTTCTATCTCTTCACGGCTCAGACCCAAGGCTGGCGCAAACTGGCCCTCAAGGCCTGACTTCGCCGGCATGGGAATCTCCCAGATACGGAAGAAGCCTAATACATGGTCGATGCGGTAAGCGTCGAAGAACTGCGACATCTTACGGAAGCGACGTACCCACCACTGGCAGCCGTCCTTCAGCATCTCGTCCCAGTTGTAGGTGGGGAAGCCCCAGTTCTGGCCATCGGCAGAGAACGGATCGGGCGGTGCACCAGCCTGACCGTTCAGGTTGAAGTACTTCGGCTCTACCCAGGCCTCTACGCCGTCGCGGCTGATGCCGATGGGGATGTCGCCCTTGAGGATGACGCGGTGTTTGCGGGCATACTCGTGGGCAGCATGCATCTGCTTGTCCAGATTGTACTGCACATAGCACCAGAAGTCAAGTTCCTTGCCAATAGCAGCATCCTTGGATGTCGTGACGGCTTTTACCGTAGCCTCCTTGGGCCACTGGTTGAAGTCTGCCGTGCCGAACTTGTCACGATAATAGCAGAAGGCGGCGTATGGCACGAGCCACTCCTTGTTGTCTTCAAAGAAGCGCTTATAGCCAGCGGTACGCTTCACAGCGGCACCCTGTTGCATGAAGAGTTCGCGCAGATAATCCATTTTTGCAGCGAACATGCGCTCGTAGTCAATCTGCGGCAGGGCGTTCAGTTCCTGGCGCAGCTGTTCGAAATGTGCTTTCCGTTCTTCGTTTTTGATTTCAGGTAACTGTCTAAGGTCCGTGTATTGCGGGTGTAATGCATAGATGCTGATGGAGTTATAAGGATAAGAGTCCTGCCACGTACCCGTCATATTGGTGTCGTTGATGGGCAGGATTTGCAGGATGCGCTGGCTGGTCTTGGCGGCCCAGTCAATCATCATCTTCAGGTCGCCGAAGTCACCTACGCCGAACGAGCCCTCACTGCGCAGCGAGAAGACAGGAACTACCACGCCGGCTCCACGCCACGGATAGATGGGGAAGTAGGCCGGTTCCAGTTCATAGACCACCACGCTGTTGTTGGCAAGCTTGGGAATCTCGATGCTACGGTTGCCGCACGATTCCCACATGGGAGTGTAGTCTGGTTCGGCGTCGAGGATGACGAACTTAAACTCGAAGCGTCCCTCAGGCAGGTCGTCGCCATCGAGGCTGACCACCCACTCATGATAATCGTGCTCGAACATTGTAACAGCCTTCTTCGGATCCCAAGCGCCCAAGGCTTCAGGGTCTCCTACAACAGCCAGCCGTTCGTTGGCACGCAACTGTGGGGCACGCACCTTCAGACGTACCGTACGGTGATAGTCAGAAGTGTTGCCGGGTTTGCGCTGACGGGCCAGCACACACTCGGTGAAAGCCGAGCTGTACATGTAAGAATCCTCTGGAATGTCAATCCAGTGGTCATAAATAGTGTAGCGGGTAGCTTTTGTGGCGGCTAATTCCAGACGGTGCGGCTCTACCAGCCACTCATGGCGATACTCGTCGTCGCCACGTACTACGCTGTAATAGTAGTTGACAGTGCTGCCAGCCTTCAGCGTCTTAGTCAGTTCTACGAACCAATGCTCGCCGTCAAGCGTCGTCATCTTATGCTGCGACACCTTTGCAGAAGCATCTTCAGGAACAAGGTTTAACACCAGGTACTCACCAAAGTTAGTATGGTACTCAACATTGAATAATAACTTCATAAGCGTAATATTTAATAGTTTTCTGCCCTCAAAGTTACGAAAAATCCCCATTCGTTGGTTGCGAATGGGGAGTGAAATGTAAGATAAAGGGTGCAAACGATTGCATCATTTCTTGGTCTTGATGACCGTTACACAGGCCGCGCCGATGAAAAGACTGATGCCAGCCACCAGCATCATGCTGCTTTGTACAGAGCCGATGAGTGTGAGGATGGTACCACCCAGTATGGCAGCAATAATCTGTGGAACACAGATGGTGCCGTTGAACAGTCCGAGATAGGCGCCCATGTGTCCATAGCCCTGCAAGGCGTTGGTAACCAGGGCAAACGGCATAGCCAGCATGGCAGCCCAGGCACAGCCGATGAGTACAAACGGAACGAAGAGCAAGTACTGGTCGTGGATGAAAGGAACCATAGCGAAGCCAATACCGCCCAGCACCAGACTCAGCGAATAAGCCAGCTTGGCATTCTTGAACTGTGTCAGTACAGCAGCCCAAACCACAGAGCCGATGGCCTGTACGGCAAAGAGAATGCCTACCCAGTCACCAGCGTCCTGGTAATCTTTGCTGGCAGTATCGGTGGTATTCCAAACGGTGTCGGCAATGGTGCCTGCCGTATAAGTCCACATATACATAAACGCCACCCAACAGAAGAACTGAACCAAGCCAACTTTCCAGAAAGTTGAGGGAGCGTTCTTCAAAAGGGTTATCCAGTTAGCCTTCTCTTCTTTCTGCTCAGGCAACGGGTTGTACTCCAAGTACTCCTTCGGATTCCACTCCTTGACTTTCAGGGTCGTATAGATGACACAGAGAATGAGGATGGCAGCACCAATGTAGAACGACCAGATGACGCTGTCGGGAATGACACCCTTGGCAGCCACATTGCTAATGCCTACGAAGGCAAAGACGTAGGGGAACACGTAGCCCACGACGGAGCCAGCATTACACAGGAACGACTGGATGCCATAGGCCTTGGTCTTTTGCTCCTCGTTCACCATGTCGCCAACCAGCATCTTAAACGGTTGCATAGCCATGTTGATACTGGTGTCGAGGAACATCAGGGCAATCAGTCCGAACACTAAGGCTGCGCAAATTGTCAGTCCAAAAGAGCCGGAGTTCGGCAACAGGCACATCACTAATACGGCAACAAGTGCACCTACAAATAAATAAGGTATGCGACGGCCGAAGCGTGTCCAAGTCTTGTCACTCAGCGTGCCGACGATGGGTTGTACTAAAATACCCATCAGCGGCGGCAGTATCCAGAAGTAACTCAGGTTGTGAGGGTCGGCACCTAGCGTAGCGAAGATGCGCGAGATATTTGCACTCTGCAGAGCGTAGGCAATCTGCACGCCAAAGAACCCAAAACTCAGGTTCCACAGGCTCCAAAACGGTAAATTAGGTTTTTGTTTCATACTATGTTGTCTTTAAGTTATCTCTATGAATAGTGTAGCGTTGCAATGTCGAATAAATAAAAAGGAGTTGTCGTAAATAGCTCTTACCTTGTTGTGCCGCGGATGATGAGACGAGTGCGGACGATGCGGCGTTCGGCTTTGTCACGGGGTAGGGCACCCTCAACCTGACTGATCAGGATGTCAGCAGCCTCCTCGCCGACCTTGACGCCACGCTGTTCGACGGTAGTCAGCATGGGGTCGCAGGCTACGGCACGCTGGCCGTTGGTGAAGCCGCATACAGAAATATCGTCTGGCACACGGAATCCCATGCGCTTGGCAGTATAGAGGATGCCTATGGCTGTGTCGTCGTTGACGGCAAAGAAACCGTCGGGACGGTTTTCGACATTCAGCATTTGTGGTGTGATAGCTTCAGCATCGGCACGATTGTCACAAATTCTTGTAATGGATGCGTCATAAGGAAGTCCGTGCTTCAACAACGCATCCTTGTAGCCATTGAAACGGTTTTTGGAAATTTCCATGTTCGGAGCTGAACCATAGAAGGCAATGCGCTTGCATCCCGTCTCAATCAGGTGGGTTACGGCATTGAAGGCACCCATATAGTCATCGACCACCACGCGGCTGGCATTCACGCCAGTACAGATGCGGTCGTAGAAAACCAGGGGAACGCCTTCATCCATCAGGCGCTGGAAGTGGTCGTACTTATGCGTATCCTTGGCCTGCGAGACAATGACGCCGCATACTTTGTTCTCAAGAAACGACTGGCAGATCTTGACCTCTCGTTCGTAGCCTTCGCCGCTCTGTGCCACCATGATACGATAGCCTCTGGCTGAGGCTTCCTCCTCGATGCCCGACAGCACTGACGAGAAGTAGAAATGTGTAAACTCTGGGATGATGACGCCAATAACCTTGATGGGCTGGATGCGCGAAAAGCGCAACGACTCGGCAATGACATTCGGCGTAAAATGATGTTCACGAGCATATTGCTGAATAGCCGTCCTACGCTCTAATGAGATACGTGGCGAGTCCTTCAGGGCACGCGAAACTGTAGCCACCGAGATGCCAAGTTCCCGGGCTATGTCCTTCATTGTCAATGGTGCCTTTTCGTTCATCACTTTTCTTAGGTTTTTAGCTTATCAGCTGCAAAGTTATTTAAAAGTTTTGTTCGATGTTTTCATACCTTATTTATTTTATAGCTTCAAGAAGTGCAAACGTTTGCGCTAACTATATAACGTATTTAAGCGAAAAAAAGTATGAACGAATCAAAACTTTCCTTATTTTTGCACTTGATTTAAATCAATAACACAACTTGCACTCGAGAATTATTATATATACTAACTTTAAAACTTAAAAGATGAAGCAGGTAAACATTAAAATTCCGTTTAGGATGCTTGTCCTCATGCTTGGACTCTTCCTATCGGTAGGAGCCTTTGCGCAGCAAATTGCGGTGAAAGGCCATGTTAAAGATGCTCAAGGTGAAGATGTCATCGGTGCTACCGTACGTGTAGTAGGTACTCAGACCGCTGCCGTGACAGACTTCGACGGTAACTTCACCTTGCAAGCCAATCAGGGTGCTGACATCAGCATTTCTTATGTCGGCTATCAGACTATGACGGTGAAAGCTGCACCTACTCTGGACATTGTTCTGCAGGAAGATGCAACGATGCTGGAGAACGTGGTGGTCATCGGTTACGGTGTAGCCCGTAAGACAGACTTGACTGGTTCTGTGACGGCTATGAAGCCCGATGAGAAGAACCACGGTCTGCAGGTCAGCGCCCAGGACATGATTCAGGGTAAGATTGCCGGTGTGAACGTCACAAACGGCGGTGGTACCCCTGGTGGTGGCGCTACAATCCGCATCCGTGGCGGTTCTTCACTGAACGCCTCTAACGATCCGTTAATTGTGATTGATGGTCTGGCTATGGATAATCAGGGTATCAAGGGTGCTCCCAATGCTTTGGCAATGGTTAATCCGCAAGATATTGAGAGCTTCACTGTCCTGAAGGATGCTTCAGCAACGGCCATCTATGGTAGCCGCGGTTCTAACGGTGTCATCATCATCACTACCAAGAAGGGTCGCAGAAACCAGAAACCCACAGTCAGTTACAATGGTAACGTTTCCGTATCATGGAAGCAGAAAGAACTTGACCTGTTGGATGCAGCCGGTTATCGTAAGTTCGTCACTGAATACTATGGTGTAGGTTCAAAGGCAGCAGCTCTGCTTGGCGACGCCAGCACCAACTGGCAAGATGAGATTTATCGTACCGCCATTTCTACTGACCATAATGTGACGGTTGCCGGTGGTATGGCCAATATGCCTTATCGCGTCAGCGTTGGCTATACTGACCAGAACGGTATTCTGAAGACCAGCAACTACCAGCGTTTTACTGCCAACTTCAGCGTTAACCCGACGTTCTTTGAGGACCACCTGAAGTTGAACATCAACGGTAAGTTCATGTACGCCCACACCAAGTATGCCAACGGCGACGCCATTGGCAACGCCACCCGCATAGACCCAACACAGCGCGTTTATTCGGATGATCCCGCGTTTAAGTCTTACAACGGTTTCTGGCAGTGGACTACTCCCGATGACGTAAAAGGCACCGTGTTTAACGACAAGGCTGTGGCTAACCCAGTTTCAAATCTGGAAGAAAAGGACGATCGCGCCAACTCATTCGACTACATGGGTAACATTGAGGCCGATTATCAGATCCACGGTTTCGAAGATCTTCGTTTGCACCTTAACCTCAGTGGTGACTGGGCTAATGGTAAGCAGAATACCGATATGGCTGAGTGGGGTCCTTCCTGCTACAGCTGGGGTAACACTGGTTTCACCAAGGAGAACAAATACAACCTCGTAGGTACTATTTATGCTCAGTACATGAAGGACTTCACCAAGGACCATCACTTCGACATCATGGCTGGTTATGAAATGTCCAAGGCCAAGTACTGGGGCAACAGTCTCTACTACGACACCTATTCCGTTAAAGGCAAGACTGCCGACCAGATTGCTGCCATGAAGTCAACTGACTTCCACAGCTACGGCGAAGGTATTTGGAAAGGCGAGAACAAGCTGCAGTCATACTATGGACGTATGAACTACTCGGCATTTGACATGCTGATGCTCACTGCTACCATGCGTATCGACGGTTCGTCTCGTTTCCACAAGGACGTACGCTGGGGTTACTTCCCCTCTGTCGCCCTCGGCTTCCGTGCCAGCGAACTCATCAAGGCCGACTGGCTTGACGACTTGAAGCTGCGTCTCGGCTGGGGTAAGACTGGTCAGCAGGACGGTATCGGCAACTATGTTTATTTTGCCTCTTATAACGTCAACGAGACCAACGTCAACGGACGCTATCCCATCAACGACGTCAACCCCACTGGTTTGCTCTATCGTCCCGATGCTTACAACAAGGATTTGAAGTGGGAGACCACGACGACCACTAACGTCGGTTTGGACTGGACATTGTGGAACGGCCGCCTCAGCGGTACTGTTGACTACTACTTCCGTAAGACTACCGACCTGATCAACACCGCATCTGTATCTGCCGGTTCTAACTTCCGTAACCAGGTGACTTCAAACATCGGTTCTCTGGAGAACAAGGGTGTTGAGGTTTCACTCACCGTACGTCCTATTTCCACACAAGACTGGCAGTGGGAGATTACTGGTAACTTCACCTATAACAAGAACGAGATAACCGAACTGACTGGTGAGTCTTCACTGGTTATGACTGGTGGCATCTCTTCTGGTACAGGTAACCAGTGTCAGGCTCATAGCGTAGGCCATCCGAAGAGCTCGTTCTATGTATTCCAGCAAGTTTACGCTGAGAACGGCAAGCCCATCGAAGGTATGTTTGTCGACCGCAATGGCGACGGTACCATCTCTGATGCTGACCGTTATTTCTACAAGAGCCCCGATGCTCCTTATCTGGCAGGTCTGAGCTCTCGCGTACAGTATAAGAATTGGGACTTAGGCTTCGGTCTGCGTGCCAGCTTCAACAACTACGTATTCTGGGACAAGGGTGCTGGCGTGCAGAACACTGAGAAGCGCTTCGACTCTTCGTTCAACTATCTGCAGAACACCATCCCCATGATTCTTGAGAACATGTGGACGACCTATGACAACAAGTGCTGCTTGTCTGACTACTATGTGCGCAACGCATCGTTCCTGAAGTGTGACAACATCACGCTGGGTTATTCTTTCGATAACTTCTTCAAGACCTCAGGACGTTTGTATGCTTCTGCTACCAATGTGTTCACCATCACCAAGTATGACGGTCTCGATCCTGAAGTGGGTGGCGGTATTGACAACAACATCTATCCGCGTCCGTTCACACTGCTCTTGGGCTTGAGTCTTAACTTTTAATTAATAAGAAAGGAGATACTATTATGAACTTCAAGTATATTAAGCGAATAGCCCCTGCAGCAGTCATGCTGTTCACATTAGGGCTTACCTCATGCGACTATTTGGACGTGACCCCCATCGACCCCAACTCCGTGATGGTGCCTGACGAGCCTGCACTTTATTCGAAGTGCTATGCTACGATGGCTCTGGCAGGACAGACGGGTGCCGACGGTGACTGCGATATTGACCGCCTGGATGGTGGTACCACTGGTTTTGTACGTCAGATGTGGAACCTCAACGAGTTAGTCACTGACGAGGCTATCTGTGCATGGGGTGACCCAGGTATTCCCGAGTTCAACTTCAATACCTACGATGCTTCCCACCCGATGGTGGAAGGTTTCTATAACCGTCTCTATGCCAGCATCGCCTACTGCAACCACTATCTGGACGTCTGTGCTGGTGCGGATGCTACCCGCGAGGCTGAGGTACGTTTCCTCCGTGCTATGTACTACTACTTCCTGATGGACTGCTTTGGCAATGTTCCTTTTGCCACGAAGCTGATGTCAACTCCTCCCGAGCAGATTCAGCGTGCTGAACTCTTCAAGTGGATTGAGGAAGAGTTGCTGGCCATCAAGGATCAGCTGCTGCCTCCCGCCGCCCGCAAGAGTTCTGACTCTGGCTACGGCCGCGCCGACCAGGATGCTGCCAACCTGCTGCTGGCCCGTATGTATCTCAATGCTGAGGTCTATACAGGTTCTGCACGTTGGGCTGACGCTCAGACATACGCTGAGAAGGTTATCAACGGCCCGCACAAGCTGTGGACTTCTGGTGCTAACGGCTGGAGTGCCTACCAGATGCTCTTTATGGGTGACAATGGCGAGAGCGGTGCTTCTTGCGAGGCTATCCTGCCTCTGCTGCAGGATGGTGTTACCACAACATCGTACGGCACTTCTATGTACGTCATCAGTTCTGCCTGGAAGGATGACATGGACACCCAGAGCAACTTTGGAATGGAGCTGACCAACTGCTGGGCTGGTAACCGTGCACGCAGCCAGTTGCTTGCCAAGTTTTTCCCTGGCAATGATGCACCAGCTGTTGCTGCTGCCGACATGACGTCTCTGGCAAAAGACGACCGCGCCCTGTTCTTTGGTGTTGGCCGTTCCCTGACTGTGACGACTCCTGGCGAGTTTACCTCAGGTTATTCGGTAGCCAAGTTCCGCAATGCTTACTCTTCAGGTGCTGCGCCCCATCACAACAAGTTCCCCGATACGGACTTCTTCCTGATGCGTTCTGCTGAGGCTTACCTCATTGCTGCCGAGGCTGATGCCCGTCTGCACAACAACGTAACCAGCAGTGACAAGGGAACAAAGTACATCAATGCCCTGCGCAACCGTGCCAATGCTGCTGTGTCGGGTGGCGACTATACTGTACGCCAGATTCTTGACGAGCGTTCTCGTGAGCTCTATTTCGAGGGCTTCCGCCGCACCGACCTCATCCGCTACGGTCTCTACCACACTGGTGACTACATGTGGGACTGGAAGGGTGGTGCCCAGGCAGGTTCTCCTTTTGCTCAGACACGCTGCCTCTATGCCATCCCTGCCGAGGACCTCAATGCCAACCCCAACTTGGTACAGAACCCCGGTTACTAATTTAACGACGAACAGAATTAATGACAAAACGTATGAAAAAGAAGATTTCTTTCGCAACGCTGCTGCTGGCCGGCACCTTTGCACTCATATCATGCGAAAAGGATATTGACTCCAACCCCGTGCTGATTCAGGGCGATACCCCCGTGGTCTTCCCTCTGAACGTTCCGGAGTTTGCCACCTCGCCTGTGGCACTGTCAGGTACGGAGGACTTGACCATCAGTTGGACACAGCCTAAGCTGACAGCTGACAACGCTCCCTTAGGACAGGAGAGTAACATGGGTCTGTCGTATACCGTCCAGGTATCGAAAGACGGCAACTTCACCAAGACCTTTACTCAGGCTCTTGATGAGGTTACAGATGCTGACGGCAACTATACCGGTGTGCCTTCGGGCTACGACTACGTACAGTTGGCTACCACTTATTCTGCTTGCAAGGGCAAGCTTGACACAGACGAGCTGAATCTAGCCCTCAACCAGCTGTTCCTTTATGATAAGGACGCGGAGCTTCCCATTTCTGAGGTTTTCGTTCGTGTCTTAGGCATGATGACCCTCGGCGACAACTCCATAAAGCAGCTGGCTACAAGTAATGTTGTCAGCATGAAGCTCATTGCCTCTGAATGGATTGACGTATTGGCAGTACCTGCTAAGGAGAGCTATCTCTGGGTTCCTGGCAACGGTAACGGATGGAACCACGGTGTTGCTCCTGTACTTGTCTCTAGCGACGGCGTCGTATATTCTGGATATGCTTACATGAATGGTGAGTTTAAGTTCACTCCTGTCGACAAGTGGGAAGGTGAGTACAACAACGGCAGCTTCACTACTGTCAGCGATAACATCGACCTTGGCGACGGTGGTGGCGGTAACATCAACTGCACTGGTCCTGCTGGCATGTACTACTTGACGGTAGATGTTGTCGAGAAGTCACTGAAGGCAACGCCTGTCACATGGTCTATCATTGGCGGCTTCAACAGTTGGGGCGGCGACGAGGTGATGACTTACGATGAGTCTAACCACTGCCTGACTGCTACTGTCAACTTTGCTGAGGATACGGAATGGAAGTTCCGTCGTGATGCCGATTGGGCTGTTAACCTTGGTGGTAGCCTCAACGCACTTGAGCAAGATGGCGGCAACCTCTCAGCTACTGCAGGTGAGCATACCATCCAGCTCTTCCTCGAGCGTCCTGCTCAGGATGGCGGCTTCCACGCTACGATTAAGTAAGATTCCTGAAAAGACCCGCCGTCCCTGTGGCGGCGGGACTAAGGGTAAACAAAAATAGTAAACATTAAAAAACGAAGAAAATATGTTTAAGAAGATATTTTTCGGACTGTCTGCCATCGCACTGTTAGCAGCCTGCACAGAGGACTATAAGGACTGGTCACAGCCTCAGAGCAATGAACAGCTGCCAGTAAAGACAGTACAGTGGTCAGTGACAGCTGCCCAGCAGGGTACTATCAACCTTGACGATGTGTCGGGCGAGACCGTTAAGCTTTTGAATGTTTCGATACCAGAGGGCACTATTGAGTCTATCAATGTGAAGCTCACTGGCGAGGGAACTAAATATCCTGACTACAACATTACTGCCGATGCTGATGGTTACGTCAAGGTAGCCGATCTGCAGAAGGCTGTTACTGAGATGTACACCGTTGAAGCCATCGAGCGTACGTTTAATGCACTGGCCAGTTCCGACGTCAAGTTAAAGGCTGTGGAAACCGAAGCTGCAGTACGTATGCAGGAAACCGTTTCTGGTATTAAAGTGGTTCCGCAGAAGCCTAAGTTCAATCCGTTCATCTATGAGATTGGTAATAGCCAGAGCTGGTCTGTCTCGGCTCCGCTCTATTGTGCCAACGGCGACGGCAAGTATCAGGGCTACTACTATCTTGACGGTGGCTATAAGTTCAAGCCTAATGCCGACAACTGGGACGGCGACTGGGGTCAGGATCCCAACGGTTCTGAGGGAACGCTCGTGCAGGACGGTGAGAAGGATTGTCAGGCAGAAGCAGGATTCTATCAGATTGACGTAGACCTTGCTGCTATGACCTACAAGACGACGCTGGTTTCTACCATCAGCATCATTGGTACGGTTAACGGCAACTGGGATACTGATACCGACTTGACCTACAACACTGAGACTGGTGCTTGGGAGGTGACGGCTGCGCTGAAAGCCGGTGCTATGAAGTTCCGCATGAATCACGACTGGACTATCAGCTGGGGTGGTGCTAACGGTGACCCGAAGGCATACAACAACCTGACCCAGAATGGTGGAAAGGACCTTGACCTTCCTGAGGACGGAAACTACTTCATCCAGCTCTTCATCACCTTCGAAGGCAACAACAAGGTTTTGGTTGTAAAGAAGTAACTTTGTCTGATAAACAAGAGTTCGGGCCGCACTCATTACGATGGGTACGGCCCGACTTGTCTTTTTTCTGCAAAAATCCTTTGGAGTTTCAAAATTAATGATTATCTTTGTGCCGATATTGCATAAAGAATAAAAAATAACGATATGAAGACTAAACATTTCTACTACCTGTTGATGCTCCTGTGCGCCTTGACGCTGGGCATCACTTCTTGTGGCGACGACGACCCTGTCAAGCCCGTTAACCCTGACGGTCCTACCGTAGATCCTAAGACTGACCCTACTGACGAACCAAGTACAGACCCTGACCCAGAAACACCGAGTTCGCCCACCGTGGGCTGGCCGGCAGAGTATAGCGGCGTCATGCTCCAAGCCTTCTCTTGGGACTCCTACGACGAGACGCAGTGGACGGTGCTCACCCAGCAAGCTGACGAAATGGAAGGAACCTTCGACCTGGTCTGGCTGCCGCAGAGTGGTAATTGCGGAGGCAAGTCGATGGGTTACGACGACCTGTATTGGTTCCCTGGAGGCGACCACTATAAGAGCTCCTTCGGAACGGAGTCGCAGCTGAGGACGCTCATCAGCACCTTCAAGACGAAGGGCATCAAGACCATTGCCGACGTCGTCATCAACCACCGCCGCAATGTGTCCAGCTGGGTGGACTTCCCCAAGGAGACCTACGAAGGTGTGACCTACGAGATGACATCTACCGACATCGTGAAGAACGACGACGGTGGCGCCACGCTGAACTGGGCTAACCAGAACGGCTTCCAGCTGTCGGCAAACAACGATTCAGGCGAAGGCTGGGACGGCATGCGCGACCTCGATCATAAGAGCGAGAACGTGCAGAAGAGTGTCAAGGCTTACCTGAACTGCCTGAGAAACGACCTCGGCTATGCAGGCTTCCGCTACGATATGGTGAAGGGCTATTCAGCATCCTTTACGGGTCAGTACAATGCCGCCTCGCAGCCCGAGTTCTCCGTCGGCGAGTGCTGGGACAACTCGACCACCATCAAGAACTGGATAGAGGGCACGAAGTACGAAAACATCATCCAGAGTGCCGCTTTCGACTTCCAGTTCAAGTATGTGGTGCGCAATGCTACTGACAACGGTCTGTGGAGCCGTCTGGGCAACCAGAACGACGGCAGCTGGCCACTCGTCTATACCAATTTCGAAAACGGCAAATACCGCCGCTATGCCGTCACCTTCGTCGAGAACCACGATACGCAGCTTCGCCACGACGGCTCCTCAAACGGTCCTCTGAAGAAAGACACCCTGGCCGCCAATGCCTTCATGATGGCAATGCCTGGTACACCGTGCGTCTTCCTGCCCCACTGGCTCGACTATCCCAGTCAGATCAAGGCGATGGTGGCAGCCCGTAAAGAGGCTGGCATCCACAACGAAAGCTCCTATACCGACTTCCGCAGCTCAACGAAGTATTACGCCTTCACCACCAAGACCAACAACGTGGAGCGTCTGCTGACCGTCGTTGGTGACGTGAGCTCTGTAGAGGCTGTCATCGACGCCACACAATGGACGAAGATCATCGACGGCTACCACTACGCCTACTACTTCCCCAACTCTCTGAACAAGGCCTATGCCGACCTGCCTACGGGCAAGTATCAAGGCAAGCAGCTCGTCAGGCTGTCGGCAGTCACCTCTGCCGAGGGCGCCCAGGTGGTCTATACCCTTGACGGTTCCAACCCCACCGCCAGCAGCCAGGCAGTACCCTCAGGCACGCTCGTCGAGATTCCCGTTGGCAACCACATACTCAGGGCAGCCATCCTCGCAGGAGGACAGGTCGGCGACATCATCTCGCGTACATATAATGTTGTAGAGAGCGAGAAGGACCGTCCTGTCGAGATACCGTCGTTCTGCACCGTCGCTGCCGGCGAGACCTGCGCATTCTTCGAGGCTCCCGCCAGCTGGACAGAGACCATCATGTGCTGGGCATGGGACACCCAGAACTATACTGGCGGCAACTGGCCCGGACAGGCCTGTAAGAAGCTGGGCACGGCAGGTAACGGCAACAGCGTCTGGAAGTGGACCTACACTGGCACGCTGTCCACTCACCCCACCTACATCATCTTCAGCAACAACGGCGCTCCCCAAACCGACGACCTCCAGTTCAAGAACGGAGGCTACTACAACAAGGACGGTCTGAAGGGTGTCGTCTCACCGCAGTAGAGGGAGCCAGTAGGTGCCCTTGGACGTACGCTCCAGCAGGAGTTCATAACTCTCCCGGCATTTTTCGCTGGGAGAGTTTTTCTTGCTTGTTGATTGTTACTACCTTTGGAGTTAATTATAAAAACGGCACCATATAGACCGGCACCATCAACTTCCCGTCATTTTCTTGAAAAATATTTCTTTTTTTTGCCGCTTGCGGCGCCTGCCATAGCGGTGAGCTTGCCAATGGTGCGGGCTTTGTGGATGGTGTCAGAGCAACAGTGCGCGGCAACGCGGCAGCGCGGCATTTGACCATTTCAATTTGTAGTATTCGTTGTGGCGTCCACAGAAATACGCTTATTAAATTATTATATATTATTATATATTATAATATATAATAATATATAATAATTATCAATACCATAAAAATCCTTTGCCGCGGAATCAATTTTGCAAATGCCGCGCTGCCGCGTTGCCGCGCAAGGCTTTTTCCTGAAAGTGTTGACACTTTCCACGCGATTTCTCTAACTTCTCTTGGCGCTTTCCTCTACTTTTCCACGTGATTTCCTGAACTTTTCTACGTGATTTTCAGCGCCTCGCCACGCGATTTCCTGCACCTCGCCAAATATTAACACTATTTTTGAGAAATGGCTTTTCAAAGAGTTTTTGTGTGTAAAAGAAAGTTAAATATTCCGCCTTTTCCAATAATTTTCACGAAAAATCTAATAATTTCAGAATTTTTTATTAATTTTGCATATCAAAATAATTAACTAAACTATTTTTAACTGCAGTCTTATGCGGAAACTACTATTTACATTGTGCGTGTGTTTAGCATTTGCGACTCAGTCAATGGCACAACAACAGGTCACTAACCAGCGGCTCATCTCTGCGGGAAACGTCTTCTTTGTGCCTCACTGGTTCGTCACCCTTCAAGGCGGTGGTGCCTACGATGTGGGTGAAGCAAAGTTTAGCAAGCTTGTCAGTCCTGCCCTACAGGCATCATTGGGTTACCAGTACAATCCCTATCTGGCCACCCGACTGTCTGTCAGCGGATGGCAGGCTCGCAACTGCTATGCCTATCCCTATGCTGAATACAAATGGAATTTCATCCAGCCTGCCGCTGACGTTCTGGCAGACCTCACCACCTTGATTGGCGGCTGGAATCCTGATCGTTCCTTCCATGTATGGGCTTTTGCCGGTCTGGGAGTGGCGCTGTCATTTAACAACGACGATGCTTTAGAGGCTGACAAGCGTTACGGCATTGACTTCCAGAAGATCTGGGATGGCAGCCGGTGGAACCCCGTGGTCAGGGGAGGCCTTGGCGCTGACATCGTTTTGACGGACAACATTTCCGTCGGAGCTGAGGTTAATGCCAACATGCTGCCAGACCATTTCAACTCCAAGCTTGGCAAGCGCGACAATCGGGACTGGCATTTCAATGCCTTGGTAGGCATTAAGTACACTATTGGCAGGAGCTACGGCCATACGGAACCCATTTATCAGACCATCGTGGAGCCTGTGCCTCAACCAGAACCGAAGCCAGAGCCGAAGGTCGAACCCAAGCCGGAGCCAAAGCCTGAGTTTGTGGACGTTCCTGTCGAGAAGATCTCCTTTAATGTCAACATTCATTTTGTCATTAACCAGAGTGTAATTCGTGCCAACCAGGTGCCCAAGCTGCAGCGACTGCTGCAATACCTGCACGAGCATCCGAAGGCATTTATCCGTCTCTCCGGCTATGCCGACAAGGACACGGGAACTCCCGAAATCAACATGCGTCTCTCAATCGAGCGTTCACAGGTGGTTTCACAATACCTGCAGGATGCGGGCATCGAGGAGTGGCGTATCCGTCGCTTTGCCAAGGGCGACCGCGTCCAGCCTTTCGACATTCCACAGGACAACCGCGTCTGCATCTGCTTTGTCTACGATCCTGACAACCCTGTTCCTCAGGCTTTCACTTACTAAATTCATTTATTCTCATAGAAACAAAAGACATCATCTAATATGAAAACTATCCGTAAAATTCTATTGCTGGCCGTAACAACGACCATCATTGGCGCCCAAAGTTCGTGTACGGACTATCAGGACGAGATTGACGCGCTGGACGTCCGCGTCACTTACCTGGAAAGTCTTGTCCAGAAGGTCAACACACAGATAGAGTCGCTGAAGACCATCGTCTCAGCCTACGCCAGTGGTGATGTAGTGACAAGCATCACAGAAAACAGCGAGGGTTACATCATCAACTTCATGAACTCCGACCCCGTCTTTGTCCATCATGGCAAGGATGGCAAAGATGGTAAGGACGGTAAAGACGGTGCCGACGGTAAGGATGGTAAAGACGGTAAGGACGGCAAAGACGGCAAGGACGCCCAGATGCCAAACATCACCATCGAACAAGACCCTATTGACGGCTGCTACTACTGGAAGCTGAACGGCGAGTGGCTTACCGATCCCTATGGTGTGCGCATTCAGGCCAACGGTAAGGACGGCAAGGACGGTGAGGACGGCAAGGACGGCATCACCCCACAGGTGCGTATCAGTCCAGACGGTATCTGGGAGGTTTCCACCGACGGTGGCGTCACTTGGCAGAGCACGGGTACTTCTGCTGCCGGCAAGGACGGTAAGGACGGCCAGGATGCCAACGTCATCGTCAGAGTTATCACTAACTGGAACGAAGGATACGTGGAATTCATCACCGCTTCGGGTTCCTTCCGCGTTCCTCTGAAGACAAGCTAATTCCCTGAACATCATGAAGAAAGTAACTATCAAACTATTAGCCCTTTTGCTGCCGGCACTTCTGTTGATGGGAGCGTGCAGCGACGACTACGGCGACCAGTTACGCAGTTTGGGCAAACGAGTGGAGTGGCTGGAAGAATACATGCAGAAGGTCAACTCGAGCATTGAGAACCTGAACAGGCTCGTTACTGCCATTCAGGAGAAAGGCTACATCACCAACTACACCATCAATGCTGACGGTTCATGCACCCTTGTCTTCAGTGATGGCAGAACTATCACGTTACAAGACGGCAAAGACGGAGCCGACGGAAGGGATGGACGAGACGGTGTTGACGGCAGGGATGGTCATGACGGACATGACGGACACGACGGACATGACGGCAAGGAAGCCCAGCTGAATGTGAGCGTCATGCAGGATGCTGACGGACAATGGTACTGGACGCTGAACGGTAATTGGCTGCTCGATACCAACGGCAACAAGGTACGAGCCGGGGCTACCGACGGTAAAGACGGTACCAATGGTAAAGACGGTAGTAACGGCTACGTTCCCCTGATGCGCATCAACGAGGACGGCATTTGGGAAGTATCTACCGATGGCGGCAAGACATGGCAAAGCACGGGTTCGCCAGCAAACGGAAAGGACGGTAAGGACGGCCGCGCCGACTGTATCTCGAACGTTACGGTTTCAAGTGACGGCAAATACCTTATCATTACACTGGCTGACGGAACGACAACGTTTACTATTCCTATTTTAGAGTAATATTTTTTGACCTCGGTGTCTTACCCTGAAAAACGTCGTTTTTGATTCAACGTTTTTCGGGGTAAGACATTTTTGAATGCATAAAATTCAGAGAGCAAAGTAGTTTCATACAATGTAGTTGGCCGCAGAGTTAATAACATGAAAAACACACAAGAGTATGAACTATTACGCACTTGCAAAAAACAACAACGAGCACTCGCCGATTTTCGGCAAGTACACGGCTCGCCCCGTCTATCCTGACGAGTTCGTGGACCTGAACGAGGTTGCTGAGTTCATCCAGACGCAGGCCAGCGTGAAGCGCTCCGACTGTAAGGCCGTCATCGACGAGCTGGGCGGCGCCATCCGCCACTTCCTGGGCATGGGCTGCAAGATCAAGATCGAGGGCCTGAGCCTGAGGAGCCTACAATACTCACAACAGTAGCTCTTGCTCCCGTAATCATCGTCGCGAGAAACGCAAAAAGTAATAATAGTTTTTGTTTCATAATTGTAATATTTATAGTTTGTAATTGGTTTATATCATTAGAAAAGGTAGTAGCGCGTTTGCAAAGATAAGCAAAAAAATAAAATCCCGCTATTTCCATGTAGAAAAAGATTGCATTATTTCTTTTTCTTGGCGTTGGGGCAATGGTCGCACAGGAACTGATAGACGAAGTCGAAGTCCTCGTCGGCGCAGTAGACGCGGTTGCGGCTGAGGAGCTGGTTGACCTTGATGAGGTTCATGCGGCGGCAGGGGATGACGCGGCGTACACCGCTCAGCGTGGTGGTCATCGAGGTGCGCGTTGCTGCCAGTATGCCCATCCCCACCATGCCGGGCTTGCCGCTGGCGGCGCCAGCCATAGCGGTGAGCTTGCCAATGGTGCGGGCTTTGTGGATGGTGCTCTTCAGCTGTTTGTGGACCACTTCCTTCTCGTCCATGACGAAGAGGACGCTGTATTTCCAGCCGTAATACCAGGCGACGAAAAAGTAGGCCACGTAGCCCAGTACGAAGAAGAAGAGTGTGAGCAGGACGAACATCTCCAAGAAGTTCCACGCCATCTCGAGGCTGGCGTCTCCCGTGCAGCACATGATGACCATATTGAACAGATAGACGATGGCGAAGCTGATGGCCAGCACCCAATAGACGTCGAAGAGGATGCTGGGGTTGATGAGCATGGGGACGTCGTACACCCAACGGTATTTGCCGTCTGGGCAAAGCACCGGGTGCGAGGAAGCCATAGCGTCGTAGTTTTCTTTCTTCTTTCGATTTGCCATATTCGTTGCAAAGATAGTGCAAACCGAATGAAAAACCAAATTTATTTGAGTTTTTCTGAGGTGCAGCCTATTTTCTCCGAAGGAAAAATACAAAGAAAAATGAAGATTATTAGTGCGTTGCGATGCTAAAAAACGTTAAACAATAGATGTGCGGCAGCAAATTCTTCATTCTTCATTCTTCATTCTTC
This sequence comes from Prevotella sp., assembly GCA_016291005.1. Classification (GTDB taxonomy): domain Bacteria; phylum Bacteroidota; class Bacteroidia; order Bacteroidales; family Bacteroidaceae; genus Prevotella. Next base: position 25,990 of record JAEEVT010000002.1, read on the forward strand.
ATTAAAAGCACTACCTTTGCAGCCGCTAAGCGAGCAAACGGTGTCCAATGGTGTAATGGTAGCACAACAGGTTTTGGTTCTGTTTGTGGTGGTTCGAATCCGCCTTGGACAACTGACGACGCTCCGCAAGTCCTTATTTTATGGGCTTGCGGTTCTTTTTTTCAAATAAATTTGGTTTTTCGTTTAGTTTGCACTACCTTTTCCTTCGGAGAAAGTAGGCTGCACCTCAGAAAAACTCAAAATTATTTGGTTTTTCGTTCGGTTTAATCAACTTTCTCACGCTCAGAAATGAAAATTTTATTCTCATTTCTTCGCTTAATCGAAAATTTGCACTACCTTTGTAGCCTAAAACGTATAAATATAGCTATATGACACCTGTAAAGATTTTGAGCGTAGACGACGAGATGGACCTCGAGTTGTTGTTGACGCAATACTTCCGCCGCCAGATTCGTAAGGGACAGTATGAGTTCTTTTTTGCCCATAACGGACTGGAGGCTTTGACGACGTTGCTGAAGCAGAAGGACATAGACATCATCCTTTCGGACATCAACATGCCTGAGATGGATGGCCTGACGCTGTTGGCAAAGGTTAACGAAATGCAGAACCCGGCGCTGAAGTGCATCATGGTATCGGCGTATGGCGACATGAGCAACATCCGCCAGGCGATGAACAACGGTGCCTTCGACTTTGCGACGAAGCCCATCGACCTGGATGACCTCAGCGTCACCATCGAGAAGGCCGCGGAGCAGATAGATTACATCAAGAAGTCGCAGGCCGAGCACACGCAGTTGGAATCGCTGAAGACTGACCTTGCTGTGGCTGGCGACATCCAGCAGGCCATACTGCCGCGCATCTTCCCGCCATTCCCTGAGGACGAAGACGTGCTGGACCTGGCGGCGCTGATGACACCTGCCAAGGATGTTGGCGGCGACTTCTACGACTTCTTCCGCATTGACAAGGACCGCATTGGCGTGGTGATAGCCGACGTCGCGGGCAAGGGAGTCCCTGCAGCCATCTTCATGGCCGTCAGCCGTACCTTGATACGTGCCATAGGCATGCAGGGCTACGAGCCTGACGTGTGTCTGACGAAAGCCAACAGCCTGCTGTGTCAGGAGTCGGTGGACCAGATGTTCGTCACGGTATTCTACGCCATCTATAACCTCCGCACTGGGGTGTTGGACTATTGTAACGGAGGACATAACTCACCTTATATAATAAGAAGTGGCGGACAGGTAGAGGCCATGCCCATCAGCCAGAATTGTCTGGTAGGTGTTATCGAGGGTGTGACGTACAAAAAGGAACAGACTCAGTTACAAGAGGGTGACATGCTGGTGATGTATACCGATGGAGTGAACGAGGCTACAAACACCACCTTTGAGGAATATGGAGATGACCGCATGGAGAAACTACTGGGTCAACTCAACGTCAATAGCTGTCGCGAGGTGATAGACCGGCAGTTGGCTGACGTCAGAGCATTCGCCAACGGTGCGGAGCAAAGCGACGACATTACATTACTGGCTCTAAAAAGAAAACAATAACGAGAAGGGCTCTCCTAAAGGGATGGACTTGGGGGGCGAGGACGAAAACGAAAACGACTTGAAGTATAGTAAGAGTACCATCGTGGCCTGTGTGGCCTGTGCGCTGCTGGCAATAGCCCTTGTCAGGGATGTCATTACGCAACGGGAGCTGATTCTCCAGAACGAAGAACTGCAGGATCAGCTTAAGAGGTTGACGAGACAGGAACAGGAGTCGGAGGTGATGCAGCACGTGAATGCTCAGATGGAAGAGATAGCCAACGAGGAGCGGCGCATCAGCGACGAGCAGCGTGAGGAGGCCATAGAGCAGCGAAGACAGGCGGAGCGTGAGCGCCAGAATGCCGAGGAGCAGCGCCGTGAGGCTGAGCAGGAGCGTCAGAACGCCCTGGTTGCTGAGAAGCGTGCCGTGGAGGCCTCGCAGGTTGCCCAGCGCGAGAAGCAGCATGCCGAACAGCAACGTGCGGAGGCTGAATACTCGAAACGCGTGACAGACACTCTGAGCTATGTCACTCTTGTGCGTACACTGGGAAACACGGCAGTTATGCTATACAGGGCGAACAACCACGAACTGGCAGACATGATAGCATATACCGCGGTGATGTTCACCAACCGATATCACGGAGATATCTATGCGCTACCCGTCTATCAGTCATTGGCCATAACCAGCCAGAACAAAAGTGTCTGGCTGAAGCACAAGGGAAGCATTAGGGACATCACATTCTCGGACGACGCCCACGGATTCATGATGACGTGCAGCACCTATGGCGAAATCATGAGACACACAGGCTACTATAACGGTAAGTTGAACAGCGAGATGGTAGTACAGAATCCGAAATATGACTTCCGCGACCTCTACATCGACCGCAACACCAATACCACCTATGCCTTGAGCCGGTCAGGCCATCTCATCATCATTGACCATAACAAGAAGGTAAAGGTGGTGGAACTCCCGGTAAGCAAGCCCTTCAACTTAGACTTTATTGACAACCAGTTTATCATCTTCGGTGAAGGTAAGATGGCGCTGTTCGACATCAAGACATGTAGCATCATCGACACAAAAGAACTACCCTTCAGTATAGAATCTCTGAGCCGCTCTGAAAACTGTCCTATCGTCTTCGACCGGCAGGGACGAATGCATCTCATCAAGGGCTTCAACAAGATAGAAACTAAAAAAGTCCCCTTCAAGGGTCAGGTGACGGCCTTTGCAGAATCGAAGCACCAGCATTTCAAGGCTTACGGCATGAGTGACGGAACGATACATGTCATAAATGGCAAGGGTGAGGAGCTAAAACTGGTGGGACACCTGTCGCGCATTTCCAAGCTAAAAGTAAACGGCCATCGCTTGTACTCGTCAAGCTACGACGGTACGGTGAACCTATGGCTACTGAACATGCCGAAGATAGAACCTATGACACTGTTTACGACAAAGGGCTGGATTATCAACTTTACCTTCGACCTGAAGAAGTCCAGCATCTGGTCCGGCGACCAAAACGGTAACCTGACGAGTGCGCTCATCTCTGTGCCTGACATGACTGAGCGTCTGAAGAATAAGATTAAACGCAACTTCACGCGTGACGAGTGGAATTACTACATCGGAAGGAACGTGCCGTATGAAAGAATAAAAGAATAAAAGAATTAAAAAATAAAATATTGGCTGCGGCCAAATGAGAAATAGAAATGATAAATGAAGAAAGGAAGACGGCGTGCCACACTTTGACTTTTGGGTCAAAGACATGGCGACGATACGGTGGGCAGACAATGCTTCTCCGGCTCTTGCTGTGCGCAGCATTCCTCATTCCTCATTTCTCACTTCTCATTTCACACTCCTCATTCCTCATTCAACATTCCACATTCTTCATTTGCCCAGCTTACGGCCAGGGAGCACCCATTATCCGAAACTTCCCAGCGACGGAATACAAGGCGCACAACATGAACTTCGACGTCATAATGGGCGACGACGGTACGGTTTACTTTGCCAACTTCGAAGGACTGCTGTACTACGACAATGCTGAATGGCGCATCATCCACACCCCTGGCGTGAGCCGCATCACTGCTGTCTTCCGCGATCAGAAGGGCACCATCTGGACTGGAGGCTACAACTACATAGGTTACGTGGAGTCTGACGAGCAGGGATGTCTGCGGCTGCATTCCTTGCATGATAGCAGCCAACAGCAAACGTTCCAAGGCGAGGTGCAGTGGATATGGGAGAGGGAGGGTCACATCTTCTTCAAAGTCAGTGACGACAAGATATACACCATCCAAAACGACAATGTGCTTTGGGCGGCAGGCGAGAAGCTGCCCACCACGGGATTCTCTGTGTTTGTTGATCAGACGCACATCACCCAGGTGCAAGAGCTGGAAGACGGGTTGAAGGCCGTATCGACGAACGGTAACGGAATCATCATCATGGATGCTAATGACAAGGAACTGTTCCGACTTACTGAGGACAACGGACTATGCTCGAACAACGTCAACCACATCACCTACAACAAGCATGGACTCATCTGGGGAGCTACTGACAGTGGCGTATTTGCCGTGGCATTCCCATCCATCTATACCCACTATACCCAGCACCAAGGCCTGCGTGGCGGCGTGCTGTCCATCGAGAAACTGGGGAATGACCTTTTTGTCGGAACCATACGTGGACTCTTCGTGAAGAAGGGTATACAATTCGAACCCGTCAAAGACGTCAAGTACGGCTGTTGGCAATTGGCACGACAGGGAAACTCGCTTCTGGCGGCAACAAGCAACGGTGTCTACCGCATCAGTCCTGGTCCCAACGTCAAACACCTCAATACCGACAATACGCTCTCGCTGTTGGTCGATGAAGGGGGCTACTACAGTGGAGAGGCGGACGGTGTATACTACAACACAGGGGCTATCCACAAGAAGGTGAGCGACTTAGAGAAGGTGGTGAAAATCAGACGAGACAGTCAGGGAACCATCTGGATGCAGAACCTGTATGGCAAAATATGGAGAAACTTTGCACCATATACCGACAAGAAAGAACCAGAGGCCAGCGCGACACTGGTGGAATACAACGGACAGGTGCTACCCATCAATACCTTTACGACAAAGCCCTTCCCCTATCCGACCTTCTCATACACTGACCCTGAAGGCGTCACGTGGCTCACCAATCCCAAGGCGCGCCACCTCTATGCCTTTAAGGACGGAAATGTACAGACGAAACTGTCGCATGACGTCTATCCACTCATGGAACTCTCGGTACGTACCATGCTGCGTGACGACAGGTTGCTGTGGATAGGTAGTGACAAGGGACTTAATGTGGTCTATTATACCCAGCACGAACCCTCGGAGTCACCAAATAAACCGCACCTGCTGCTGCGCTCCGTACTGTTGCATGGCGACAGCGTGCTGTGGGGAGGCTATGGAGAACAGATTACCCAGTTGCCTACACTCAATAGTGACGACCACCGACTGACGTTCAACTTCTCCATCGACTATCCTTCGCTGACGCTGAAGACGCAGTACCGCAACCGCATCAATGGCGGTAAGTGGAGTGCCTGGGACACTGACACTTTCGAAGAGTTCAACAACCTGACACATGGCAGCTATACCCTCGAGATACAAGCCAGGGACGCCTTTGGAAAATTGTCCGACATCGTGACGGTCCAGTTCGACATCAGGGCGCCGTTCTACCTGCGATGGTATATGATAGTGCTCTACCTCCTGCTCTTGATGCTGGCCGCCTACCTTATTATGCAGTGGCGCACCATACAGTTGGAGAAAGACAAGCACCGGCTGGAACGACTGGTGCAGCAGCGCACCAATGAAGTTGTCCGACTGGAGAAACAAGCCTCAGTGGGTAAGCTGACGCAGGGTCTGATTGACCGCATCCTGAACCCGCTGAACTACATCAACAACTTTGCCAAGCTCTCTGAAGGACTGGTCAAGGACGTCACAGCCAACATTGAAGACGAGAAGGAACACATGGATCCAGATAACTACGAGGACACCCTGGATGTGCTGGACATGCTGAAAGGCAACCTTCAGAAGGTGGGCGAGCATGGTGCCAATACCACTCGTACGCTGAAGGCAATGGAAGAAATGCTGAAAGACCGCTCGGGAGGCATTGTACAGATGAACCTCACCACGCTGTTACACCAGAACGAGGAGATGGTGAGGAAGTACTTTGAGAACGAGATATCCCAGTATCACATCAAGACCATCTTTGAGCTGCCTCAGAACGACATTCTCATTAACGGAAATGCAGAACAGCTGAACAAGACCTTTATGAACCTGCTGACCAATGCTATTTATGCCCTTGTCAAGAAGGCACAGCGTGGACAGGCTTACGACCCAGAAATCAGTCTGACGACTGAAATGTCGAATAAGCATATACTGCTGCACTTCCGCGACAACGGTATTGGCATCGAGAGCACCATCATGGATAAGATTTTCGACCCCTTCTTCACCACCAAGACCACTGGCGAGGCTTCGGGAGTAGGACTTTACCTGGGTCGCGAGATCATCCAGAACCACGGCGGTGACATCAGCGTGCAGTCGGAGAAAGACGTCTATACGGATTTTACAATCACATTACCAGTGATATAGGAGTTAAAGTAGTTAGGGAAGTTAAAGAAGTATTAATATGGAACAGGAACTGGAAACCCTTAAGCAACAGCTCAAGCAACAAGAGAAACTGGCATCGCTGGGTATGCTGTCGGCAGGCATTGCCCACGAGATACAGAATCCGCTGAACTTCGTCATCAACTTCAGTAAGATGTCGGAGAAACTGCTCAGCGACCTCGCAGAAATCGTTGAGGACAACGAGGACAAGTTGTCTGAGGACGACCGTGAGGATGTGGAGGACATTGTGACTGACCTGAAGGAGAACATGGCCAGAATTGTTGAACATGGTGAACGTGCCATCAGCATCATACAAGGCATCCTGCTGGTGTCTCGAGGTAAGGAAAACGAATTCCTGCCCACTGACATCAACCACCTTGTGAAGGAGTATGTATGGCTGTCGTATCATGCCATGAGAGCCAAAGACAAGCGCTTCAACATTGCCATCCACGAGGACTATCAGGAAGGTATACCGCAGGTGATGGTCATTCCGCAGGACTTGAGCCGTGCCATACTGAACATCATGAACAATGCCTGCTATGCCGTATTCAAGCGCTCACAGACGGAGGGCGAAAACTACAAGCCCACCATAGATGTCAAGACGGCCATCTCTGGCGAACAGCTCGTCATCAGCATCCGCGATAATGGTGAGGGTATGACTGACGAGGTGAAGGAGCGCCTCTACGAGAATTTCTTCACGACGAAACCCATTGGGATGGGCACTGGCCTGGGTATGGGAATCACTCGCGACATCGTAGAAAACAAGCATGACGGCAAGCTCAGCTTCAAGTCGACTGCAGGAGAAGGCACCTGCTTCACCATCAGCATACCAAATAGGAAAAAGTAAGAGATAGCGAAAAGTGAAAGACATGAAACAGATCCTCCTTTTCATCCTTTTGGCTTTTTTACCATTAACGTTGTCTGCACAGACGACGGAAGAACGCCATCGCGCTATCTATGATGCTGCTGAGCAGGATTATAATATAGGAAGACTTGAAGAGGCAGAGAAACAGCTAAAGGACAACATCGACAACTTCCCTGTGGCGCTACGTCAGAACGTCTACCGTATGCTGTCGCTGTGCTATCTGGGAATGGACCGTGAAGACGAAGCCGAGCAGTATGTCCGCAATATGTTGGACGAGAATCCTTATTACAGTCCAACCCTTAATGACCCACAGCGGTTCATAGATATGGTGGAGAACTTCAAGTCGGGACTTTCAGCCACCATCACCACGGCATCCAGCCAAGCTGAGAACCTGAGCGAGGTGCCTGTGCCTACAACGCTGATTACGGAGGAGATGATACACGATTGTAGTGCTCGTAACCTCCAGGAGGTTCTGGCAGCTTATGTACCAGGCATGAACATCGTAGATTGTAACGATGATATCAACATCGCCATGCGCGGCATATACAGTGTTGGGCAGGAAAAGATTCTCATCATGCTCAACGGCCACCGCCTCAATAGTTTTGCCACTAACATTGCTGCTCCCGACTTCAGCATCTCGCTCGATAAGGTACGACAGATAGAGGTGCTGCGTGGTCCTGCCTCATCACTTTATGGCGGTGTGTCACTTACTGCCGTGGTCAACGTCATCACCAAGCAGGGAGCCGATGTTGACGGTGTCGAGGCTCATGCCGGTGTGGGATCTCATGGTCAGCTTAAGGCTGGGCTACTGTTCGGCAAGCGCTACTTCGACCTTGACCTGATTATCTGGGGTAACCTGTATAAGGCCTCAGGCGAGAAAATCTACGTCCCACAGGAGGAAACAGGTATGAAGATGACCGATGGAGACATCACCGTGGGAAAGATAGGTCCCAAACCCTCCTATGACATTGGCCTCCAGATGAAGTACAAGAACCTGCAGTTCCTTTATAACAGCGCTTTCTCACAGATAGTGTCCCCCTTCACTATGGGCTATACTATGTCGCCCTACACCATTGATAACTATCGTACCGTCAATAGCATACGCCCCAGCTTTTCGACGCTCTCCCATCATGCCAACCTCAGCTATGGACAACAGTTGGGCAACTTGTACTTGAAGGGGACTGTCACCTACGACAATAGCGACCTGACGCACTATCAGGTTGTCAACGAGCCCCCAGTTTCCGCCTTTATCGAATTGTTGCCTTTGCCCGATATCATCAAGAATCAGCTCTCCGGTCACGAAGGCATTACCCGGTTCCTCAATGGTCAGGAGCACACCATAGGTGGTAAGCTGCAGGGCGACTGGAGCTATATCAACACCACAAACCACCAGGGACAGCTTTCCTTTGGTGCAGAATACAGCTATTTCGAGCTCGACGATGTGCGTTACACTTATGGCTATGACTACAATAAACTTGCCTCTGAGCTTGATTCTATCCAGACCTTAGGCAAAGGTCACGAGAGCAACTTCAACGCTTTCGTACAGCTGAAACACCACTGGCGCTCGTTCATTTTCAATACCGGACTGCGCTTCGACTACAAGAACCGCTATAACGGAACCAAGATCCGTGAGTTCTCACCACGTATGGCGCTCATCTACGTACAGCCAAAGTGGAATCTTAAGCTCTCTTACTCAAAAGCTTTTATCGACGCGCCCTACATGTACCGTAAAATCAACCTCTTCCTTTACAGCTACATGGGCTATCCTGAACTGACCGTTGATCTTGCCCCAGAGTCGCTGCACTCCCTACAGCTCACCTTTGGTGCCAACCATTGGCTACCGGGACTCAACTTTGAAATCAACGGATTCTATAATAGAGCCCGGGATCTTATTATCCCTAACGTTTCAGAGCATGAGAACACGGGTAACATTAATACCTATGGTATCGAGCTGTCAGCCAACTACCAGTACCGCCGTTTCTCGTCATATCTCACAGCCACCTGGCAGGATGTCGGCCGTGAGGAGATTTATGACTACGACATCAAACAAGCAATCAGCACCCCAACCATCTCTGCCAACGCCGTTCTGGCCTGGCAAGTCACCAAAAGTCTCAATCTTCACACACACATAGACTTCCAAGGCCGTCAGCAAGCATTCTATCTTGATATAATAAACTATGCAGCCTACTATTCAATCCTTTCGTACCTTCGTGATTTGATATTGAAGTACGAGGCGCGTCCTACTAATGATCTCCAACATGAAATAGACGTAATATTGGGGACGTTAGAGAATCCAAGACAAAAAATGTCCGTCACCAAAGACGTACCGGCCCGTGTGCTCTTCGACGTTGGCGCCACTTATAAATGGCGTAACTTTACTTTTGAATTCAATGTCAAAAATCTTTTTAACAAGAATTACAGACAGGGAGGCCTGTCGACAGGGCTTGTTCCCCAGCGTGGTCGCTGGATGATGTTCGACGTTGCCTATAAATTCTAAGAATGGAGGGAACGGAAAAGACGATGATTCCTAAGAATGTAGGGAACGGAAGATGCGTTCTTTGAGGATTTGGGCCTGTTCAGGGGTCAATAGCTGACAGTCGTCCAAATGAATCAGAATGTCGTAGGCTTTCAGGTAGGCTGAACGGACAGGAGGTGCTGCCGACAGGTAAGAAGCCCAGTAGGATTCCTTGTCAGGTACAGAATCCAAAGCGTAGCGGATAAAGTCATCGTCACGCAGGAACTGCTCAACTTGTGTGTATATTGCTCTTTTCACGTGCTTCGTCGTTATTTCTAATCTAAAGACGAAGCTGTAGTTAAAATGTCATCACTCTACTTATTACCCTTTTACCCTTCTACCCTTTTCTTTTTACCTTTTTACCTCTTTACTTTTTTACCTTTACATGGCTGCCTCGCGGAGTTTCAACATACCACGGTGCATCAGGTTACGGACAGAGTGGTAGTTCATCTGCATAATGCCACAGATCTCGTCGTACTTGCGCTCCTCTAAATAATATAAGGTAATGGCCTGACGCTGGCGACGGGTAAGGTTCTGCATCAGGTGAGCAACCTTAGCCGAACGCATAAACTCTCCCTCTTGGGTCAGATAGTCGCGCTCTACATCCTCGGCAGCGTGACGGTATTCGTATGACTCAACCTCGTTGGGCGTTGAGAACGTCTGACGACGGAATTCATCCAACAGACGATTCTTCAAAGATATAATAAGGTACGAGCACAAGTTGTTAATGGCGTTCTTGTCATGACGCTTGTTGTAGACCTTGATAAAGACGTCGTGGATACAGTCTTTCAGCAACTCCTGGTCATTGGTGAGTTTCATACCATAATTAAAAAGCATCTGTACGTACAAGTCGTACAGTTCGCCAAAAGCCTGGTCGTTGCCAGAACAGAATGCTGTCACCAGTTGTTGGGTGCGCTCTTTGAGGTTGGTAGTAGCCATAGAATTGGACTTTTTATTTTTGACAGTAGTTTGTTTGATGTTGCAAAGATACGCAAAAAATGTAAGACTACACCCACAAAAACTAATAAAAAAGTGGGAAAAATAGGTATTTTCACTATTTTTCCCACTAAATACTTACTTTTTGCTAAGCCAGTAGATGCCCGCTCGGGTGAGCTTAACATCCCCGGAAATCGTTTGTAACTGCTTGATTTCTCCTGTTTTAGCATCGATTTCGTGCATCAGGAAGCGTCCTTCAGGCAATTGATACCGATAATTACCATTATTTTTCTCTAAGAAAATGATGACAGTCTTATCGCTCTTTAATAAGTAGGCTCCTTCAGCCTGTTCTGGCATGGTATTGGCAGTCTCTTTTAGGAAATCGGCATCCGTAACAGGGATGGCAGCACACGAACCGCCAGCCATAAACGACGCCCAGCCTAGTTCAGGGAACTTTTGGGCCGAATAGATGACGGCTTTTCCAGGATATTTGCTGCGATATTCGCAGACAGCCCGATAGACATCCTCAAAACGGGCACTCCCTGTACGTATCTTTCTCATATATTGGCGCTGTGCCATGTTGACGCCGCCAGGAGGAGCATACTCGCCTTTGTTGTGGTAGAACCACTGTTCAATGTCGATGAAATCGACGATTTTTGAACGAACGGGGTCAGCAAGGATGGCATCTTGCACGTCTTTGTTGACAGCCAAGTCCACCAGCACCTTGCCGTTTTCCTGTTCCCACTCGGCGATGACGTCAAGCCAGAACTGCACAAAATGCAACGGTCCTGTAAACTCTTCGCCAATGGAATGTATGACGTTGGGGTATCCCTTGAAGGCATCTAACGTCTGGCGGATGTATTGGCGATGCAGTTCGCGCAACACGGGGTCTTCTGTATTATAGAATAAGGTCGCGGTAAAGATACGCTTGTCGCCAGTAAAGTTGACGGGTTCTAAGAACGGTGTACCATTAACATTGTTTACTGTACGCCAAGGACAGTCCACCCAGTGAGCGCCTGCCTCCAAGATGTTATGTTGGAAATAGTGCTGGTTTTTGAGCAATATTCCGTTGGATTCGGCCTTTTTTGCAAACTCTTGTAGTCTCCAGAAGTACCATTTGTTCAGTTTAGTCAGGTCGTATTTTGACATGCCGTCCCAGGCCAATTGGCTGTTGGCTATTGGCTGTTGGTCATTAATGCCGATGCGGGCGAAGGGCTGTTCGTAGAAAGGAGCCCAGGCGTCACCGTTCTTGCGGCGGATGCGTTCGTGGTCGTCGCGACGACGGTCAGTCCATAGTCCATAGTTCTGGCTGAACACCAGAGTATGACTTTGTTGCATGTTGGCAATAACGGAGTCAATGCGGTCAGTACCGCCAGTACCTTCATATCCAGGTACAAAGCGTGTCAGAGCAGGCTTGGCCTTTGCCATAGCGGCATCGGTAGTACGTCCGTTCCACCAGGGAGTCTGGTGTTTGCCGCCAACCAGCACGGCATCGTTCATCGTTAACCAGCCGTTCTTGACAATATAGCTGAAGGAACGGAAATCGCGTAGCTGCATTGGCTTAAAGGCAAAAGGCTTCAGGCTTCCCTGTGACACGTCGCCGTAGAAGACTGTAGAATCTATCCATTGTTGCATGGAAATGCGCGGTTTCATCGCTTCTTCTGCCATGCGTTGCGCCTCTTCAATAGTGGGCGAACTGCTGGCATTGGTGTTCCTTTGCAGTACACGGCATTGGGCTGCCACCTGTGCTGTGGCCTGCTCTTCCGACTCACCTTGTGCGATACGTCTTTTCAACAGCTGGTCGGCGAAGAGCGAGTAGGGCTTGACATGTTCGTTCATCTCGGCATATTCGCCATTGCCCTGAATCTGTCCCCAACAGCCAATGGAATAGTTGCGGTTCAGCGAGTCAGGCGAATAGCAGAATAGTCCTGAAGCGGTGCTTTGCCATAGAGTGCTGTTGGCTGTGCTCCAGCCGGCACCGAATTTCTCCAGTTCCCAGTTTTTGAAGCAGAGGTCGTTGCCGTCGATGTTGACCACGTCGAACAGTAAGCCTGGCGCCCAGGACGAGATGGCGCCGCTGGGACCTAACGACTCATAGCTCTCGCACTGTACAAAGGCATTAGGTCCAGGTGCGGTATGTCCTGCGGCGAAGTCGTTGATGCCATGCTCTGAGTAACAGCGCTGGAAGAGCGTCTTCTCGCCAAAGGTTAGGAAGGTGCGGCGGCGAAACCCACCAATTTCAGAGACAGGTTGCAGCGACTGGCAGTCCTCGACGGCGATTTGCTGGGCTGACTTCTGGATAACCACGGCAGAACCCGCGAAATGGCGGAAGTTCACCATGCGAACCCAGCAATCTTCGGCGTCTGCCATGTAGATGCCATCCCAACAGTGACTCTCATCCATCGGCAGGGAGCGGTCGTAGTCACTCTCAAGGGTCATGTTCTCCACACCACACTCTGCAATCAGGCCAGGCTGTTCATAGACAATGGCCTTAGCACCACCATAACGGCTATCGACGCTACAGGTGATGGGCGCATCGAGGGTTAGTTCAGCGCTGTTGGTGGCCATGATACGGCGATGCCATACGAGATCCAGATCACCTGAATGCCAAGCCCAGTAGCCCATGCGCTTGCCGCCACCAAAGGATGAACAGCCGAGGGCATCAATCCATTCCTGCGTTGATGGACGGCAGATGGCGAGGCGGGATGGAGTGGTGAGAGGTGAGTGGTGAGTAGCGAGAGTAATGCTCATGTTACCGGCTTTTACGTCGGCAACATCAAAGCTGTCCTTGACAATGATGTCATGCGTACCTTCTATATATATAAGGGCACCGCGGTCGTAGCCTGTCTTTCGGAGGATGGTTTTTTCGCGTCCGTTACCCCGTAGGACGACGCCACTGGTACGGATACGCAAAGGTTGGCTTAGCTCGTATGTACCTTCAGCCAGTAGCACGGCACCACGCAATCCCGTCTGCTTGTCAGGCTTCTGCTTGCTGACATAGTCGATGGCAGCTTGTAACAGCGGGGCATTGTCGCCAGCCTGTGGCTGTACATAAACGGCAACTTTTGCCGATGGAATGGGCTTTTCTGAGCGGTGATAGCCACAATACGAGTAATCCATCGGCAGTTTTTGAGCTGCCGATGGAATGACGCAAAGGGTGATGAAAGCTAATGCTAACAATTTCCTCATGGTTGTTTTGCCTTTTGTTGTTCAATTCTTTTCATCCATTCGTCGCGCTCTTTCTTCAGGTCGTAGCCGCGGGAGGAAAGCCAGTTGTTGGTGCGGCCGCGGTACTTGTCGAACCAGAAATGCTTGCCCTTCGAGTCGGCAGCATCCATGGCATACTCGCGGGCCTCCTTGAGCCAGATGAGCACTTGGAGTTTCTCCTCGTCAGTGAGCGTGGGAATCATGTCGAGCGTCGCATTGTAGTCGCGCTTCAAGCGGCCGAAGGTCATGCCGTCCTTCACAGCATCAATCTGTTCCTCCGTCAGGTACTGTGCCAAAGCGGAAGCCAGCTCAAAGTGGTGCTTGTAGAGTTCCGCATCACGTGCATCCTGCTGACTCTTGTCGTACTTCGAGTGGATGGCGTTTAGCAGGAAGTAGCGATTGGCTATGATGTTACGGACGTTCTCGGCCTTCTTAGTGTCAGACAACTGTAGGCCGTCGACGATTTTCTGCGAACGGGCTATGATACTATTGACATACGCCGAGTCCAGACCTTCGGTGTTGAGGGAGACGGACTGGGCGCTGATAGGGAGGGTGAACAGCCATAGTATGGCTGCATACAGAACATTCTTCATAGGCTTACATGAGCTTTCCTTTTTCGGCCAGTGTGTCGTGGTTGTTCTTCAAATTGGTCCAGTCGACCTTGGTGGCTGTCGGGATGCCGTTGATGTACTTCTCGATGTTGGTATAGCCGTCGCCATTGCAGTCCTTGACGGCATCGCTGGCATCGTTGGGGTTCAGGCCGTTGGCCGTTTCCCACTCGTCGGGCATGCCGTCGCCGTCGCTGTCCTTCCAAGGCTCCCAGGCCTTATACTCCGGATATCCGCCCATCTGGCGCGGGTCGGTGATGATACCCTGCTTATAGGAATCCTGCGCTAAGCGACGATATTTGAAGAAACCTTGCTCGTTTTTCGACTTCTCGTGCAGTCCCCACATGTCACCATAAGGATTCTGGGGAGTCTTGGTTTTCTTCTCAAGTTTGGCCATCTGCTTCTCGTAGTCAGGCACATAGTAAGCTACGCCAGTGCGAACCTCCTCGCAAATGCGCTGGTCTACGATATCGCGACAGGGTACGGTGGCTCCAGCATTCTGGAGCACCCAGTCGTAAGCCTCCTGAGTGGACATGATAGTGATGGGCGCACATGCAAAGGGCTCGTTGGAGCGCATCAGTGCCAGTTCGGTAGCATCCATTTCACCATCCTTGTCAGCAGTCTGGATGCCGCCGTTCCAGTTGTCTTTGGTAATCTCGGGATAGCCCTCCATGATGTTGCCTGAAGCATAGACGCGGCCGAACTGCTTGAAGGGGAACAGTCCCTGCGAGCGGCTCTCGCTCTTCATGATGCGGTGGCCTACAGGCTGGTCGGAATCAGTCAGCGGTCCTGGCTTGTAGTAGTTGTTGATGAAGTTGAACATCGACTTGTATTCGCCGCCGTCGGCCGTACGGTGTACCCAGTTATAGACCACGTTGTTGACGTAGTTGAAGACGCCAGCCCAGCCCACGCTCGGGTTACGGCCTGTATTGTCGGCCCAGAGGTTTCGCATAAATGTGGTATTCTCGCCGCCTATGGTCGAGCCGAAGGCATGGTTCCACGTGTCGAGCGCCTTGGCAGAGATGGTGTTCTGGATGGTGACGTTGACGGTGGGCTTCTTCTCCTTGGGCTTGCCGTTGTTCATGTCGAACATGTGACGGTAGAAAGAAATGTTCTCGTCCAGACCCCACTCGCACGAACAGTGGTCAATCATAATGTTGCCCACGGGATTGCCGCCGAAGGAGTCTTCACGGTTCATGACGTTAGTCTCGCCACGGCGGAAGCGCATGTGGCGAACGATGACGTCGTGCGTGTCGACCTGGAATGACTCTCCGGCAATACAGACTCCCTCGCCAGGCGCCGTTTGGCCAGCAATGGTAATATAAGGAGCACGCACGTAGATGGGCGACTTCAGGCGGATGATGCCCGAGACGTTGAACACCACGATGCGGGCACCGCCCTGTTCGCAGGCCCAGCGGAACGAGCCAGGGCCGTCGTCGTTAAGGTTGGTGACGGTGAGCACCTTACCGCCACGACCTCCGAAGGTGTACATACCACCTCCTTCGGCACCAGGGAAAGCGGGAATGGTGGCCTGGCGCAGGTCGTAGGGCATGCCTGCCCAGGGCACGTAGGCCCGGCCAGCCTTGGCCTCTTCGATGACAATAGGAAAAGCCACGGCCCATGCGGAGTCGCTATGAGCCTGCCATTGTTTCTTCTGCTGTTCGATGAGTGCCTTCGCCTCATCGGTGAGTTGCGGATACTGTGCACTAACGCATAAAGGCAAAAAGGCAAAAAAGTAAAAAGGTAAAACCCATTTTACCACACCCATTACCTCACTCATAATCTTTTTCTTTTTCATATATACACGTTTAAAATTTACTTACCTTTTTTCCTTTACAAGACGTTTTCTAAGGAGCCTTGTCACACTCACCATCATTAAAATATGTAAAAACGACGGCTGGCTCATTTCTTTTTACTACTTTTGCACCCACGACTAAAACCTAAGCAATGAACAAGAAAGAATCAATCATCTCGAAGGACGGCGTGAGCTACCTCGTGCCATTCATCCTCGTCACCTCGTGTTTCGCCCTCTGGGGCTTTGCCAACGACATCACCAACCCCATGGTGAAGGCTTTTTCCAAGATTTTCCGTATGAGCGTTACGGACGGCGCCCTGGTCCAGGTGGCCTTCTACGGCGGCTACTTTGCCATGGCCTTCCCCGCAGCCATGTTCATCCGTAAGTATTCTTACAAGGCTGGTGTGCTGATGGGTCTCGGACTCTATGCCGTGGGAGCACTGCTGTTCCTGCCGGCATCGTGGACAGGTATGTACTATCCGTTCCTCGTGGCCTACTTCATCCTGACCTGCGGACTGTCGTTCCTCGAGACATCGTGTAATCCCTATATCCTCACCATGGGAACGGAAGAGACGGCGACACGCCGCCTGAACATGGCACAATGCTTCAACCCCATGGGTTCGCTCTGTGGCATGTATGTCGCCATGAACTTCATCCAGGCCAAGCTCAACCCCGCCAGTACCGACGAGCGCGCCTTGTTGAGCGATGCCGAGTTCAGCGCCATGCGCGACAGCGACCTTTCAGTACTCATTGCCCCGTATCTGGCCATTGGCGCCGTTATTGCCATCATGTTTGCCGTCATTTGGTTTACCCGGATGCCCAAGAATGGCGACCAGAACCACAGCATCAACTTCCTGCCGACGCTGAAGCGCATCTTCTCCATCGACTACTATCGCGAGGGTGTCATCGCACAGTTCTTCTATGTCGGCGTACAGATTATGTGCTGGACGTTTATAATTCAATATGGAACGCGCGTATTCATGAACGAAGGCATGGCCGAACAGGAAGCCGAAGTCTTGTCGCAGACGTATAACATTGTGGCCATGGCCATCTTCGTCTCCAGCCGATTCATCTGCACCTATTTCCTGAAGTTTATCAATGCCGGAGCCTTGTTGGGCATCCTGGCTGCCGTCGGCGCCTGTCTGACGCTGGGCGTCATCTTCCTCGACGGACGTCTCGGACTCTACTGCCTCGTAGCCATCTCTGCCTGCATGTCACTCATGTTCCCCACCATCTACGGCATTGCCCTGCAGGGTTTGGGCGACGACGCGAAGTTTGGTGCTGCAGGTCTCATCATGGCCATCCTCGGCGGCAGTGTGCTGCCCCCGTTGCAGGCCACCATCATCGACCAGCACGAACTCCTCGGCATGCCTGCCGTCAACCTGTCGTTCGTCCTGCCGCTGATTTGTTTCCTGATCATCATCTCCTACGGCTACAGAACGTACAAGCGGACCCAGAAGTAACGGCCAAACATTTTGACGTTTTCTAATTTGTGTTGACAAATAGGGGACATTTCGATTTTAACCTAACAACCTACCATAGCGGCCTGGAATGCCGATGCACAGAGGGTTTATCGATGGTAGGTTTGTAGTCGGAGACCTACCATCCAACCTAACATCGAACCTAACATGACTCTGGGTTTGCACCTACAATGTGACAACTGTCTATGAATACACAATTAATTCCGATGATTCCCCAATTTGACATTAAGCACTATGTATTAGGCATTCTCCTGCTGGCGGTCCTGTTTGGCTGCACCACCGAGGCTGAGCGCAACCGGATGCGCGCCGGCCTCGACAGCATCAACGTGCTCAACCGCACCGACCAGCCCTTCACCCCCGACGATGTCCGCCCCTATGTCGACTTCTTCGACAAAGAGGCCAAAGCCTTTTTCACCCTCCTCTCGTCAGACTCCATCCATAACGACCAGCTGCTGGCCCACTATCTCCTCGGCCGCGCCTACCACGAGAAGGGCGACGCCCCCATGGCCCTCGAAAGCTACCAGCACGCCATCGACCACGCCGACACCACCTCCGCCTCCTGCGACTATAAACAGCTCAGCCGCGTGTATGCCCAGATGGCAGATCTGTTCTATTTCCAAGGGCTATACAGGGAGCAAATGAAAAACACAAAGGCTTCTGTTTACTATGCGTGGAGCGGTAAAGACACCCTAGCCGCCCTCATGAG
The DNA here is from genome assembly GCA_016291005.1 of Prevotella sp. Classification (GTDB taxonomy): domain Bacteria; phylum Bacteroidota; class Bacteroidia; order Bacteroidales; family Bacteroidaceae; genus Prevotella. The sequence goes on from JAEEVT010000002.1 coordinate 44,228, forward strand.
CTATGAACAATTGTTTTTGTGTTATAACAGTTTAGGCCTGATTGATTCCGCAATATATGTAATTGAGGATGTTGCTCATCGTTATGACAACCTTGGATATACCAACTATGCTGCTACTTCACTGGGGTTGATTATGAAGCCTCTTGTTGAAACGGGTGATTATATAAAAGCAAGGAAATATATGCATAGATATGAGTCTGAAACTGGCCTTTTTGACTCATCGGGAAATATTGCAAAAGGACGTGAAGTATATTATAAGATAAAAGGCCTATATTATTTTTATAATAATGTATTAGACTCTGCTGAGTATTATTTTAGAAAAGAATTACATGACGGTAAAGATTTTCATAATCAGCATTCCGCAGCACAGGGATTGATACTGCTCTATCAAAAGTTAGACCGCATAGATTCGATAGCAAAATATTCATTGTATGCCTATGCCATGAATGATTCCTTAAATGCTCAGAATCAAGCCAAGGAACTAAAACGTATACAGTCAATGTACGACTATTCCTGCCATCAGGAAGAAGCTCGTAAAGAAAAGATAAAAGCGACCTTAGCGAATCAAAGACTTTTAGTGAGCCTTGTTATCCTATTAGTCATTTCCCTCGTTGCATCATGGCTTTATATTGCGCGAAAACAAGTTATGGAGAATCTCAGAAAATCGCAGATAGCACTTAATACCTATAGAGTTGAGTTAAGGTTACTTCAACAGGACAAGTCGGCAAGTGAGCAATGCATCTCTGAGAAAGAAAGGAGAATTAGGCAACTTGAACAGAAAATGGGCAGATACGCCAAACTGGTTTATTTTGGTTCTGAGGTTGCGGATAATAATCTGAAGATGTCGCCCAACTACCAAAAGGTTAAAGCAATGGCTTATAAAGGGCAATCTCTTTCGGCAGAAGAATGGAAAATCATAGGCCAACTAATCGGTGAGTATTTCCCTGGGTGTTATGATTTCTTGCTATCTAAACTAAAGGCCGATTCGATAGAATATAAAATATGTCTCTTACTACGTTTGCACTTCAAGGCTGGTGACATCGCTAATATGTTGGGCTTTTCTTCTGCATATGTTTCCAAGGTTAGCAGTGAGATTCTCAAGAAAACATTCAACAAAAAAGGCAGTTCCAAGGAACTTTCAACAACATTATGCAAAATATTTTGAGAAGAAAACCATTGTACGCTATTCCCAAAATCGGGTCAATTATCTGATTTTCAAACAGGTATACGTGGTTAATTTTTAGTTAAATCTTGGACTTAATATTTCTTGCTTTCTTCATCTTTTTCTCCTACTTTTGCAGGTGAATTATTTAATACATCAAAAGTTATGAGAAAAAAGTTTTTATTTATATTGAGTGCTTTTATGTTAAGCACAAGTATTTATGCTGCAAGAGAGATAATTCCTCTTTCTGCTAAAAATGATAATCTTAAGCCAATTGGAAATGGTTATCCTAAATCCCCCGTTCAGGTTCCCACGGTCTACATTGAGGACTACACGCTGACATTTGAGGCTTATCACCCTGACTACATTCTTAATATTAAGGATGAGGATGGTGATGTGGTATTTACTACGACGGTCTACTCTGCTCAGACGCAGGTTGTGCTGCCGTCTACTCTCTCCGGCGACTACGAAGTCGAGCTCGTCATGGGCAACTGGCTGTTTACTGGTTGGATTAATCTGTAAACTTATCATTCTACTTTTGAGGGTGTGCCAGTATTGGCGCATCCTCATTACAAAGAGTAATTAAAAACTTAAAATAATGAAGAATAATATTTCATTCTTGATATTGCTGCTTATGTCACCTGCTTTCACCTATGGACAGTTTAAAGTGTTAAGCAACGGCAGGATAACAGTGGAATCAACTGCAACTACACCAGCAGCAAGGATTAATATAGGGGAATCTCTTAATGCACATAACTATAACATGGGAGTTTCTTCCTGTTTGGTTCCTGAGAATACAGACTGGAATATTGGTGTTTTTGGATCGGCTGCCAAAACTCCAGCTGTTCAAGGGCGGACATGTGGCGTTATGGGATTGGCAGATAATGGTTCTCAAGGTGTGAACTATGGAGTATACGGCATTATTGGAGGGCAAAAGAACGGTGCAGCAGTGCTGGGATCTATAGGAATTTTTAATGATATTCTTTGGCATAAATATGCCGGCTACTTTAACGGAACGACACGCGTGGTTGGCAGTTTGACAGCAAACTCTTTTAACACCCCTTCAGACGGAGGACTCATTCTGAATGTCCAACCATTGACAGATAGGGGAAGTTCGTTGGATAAGGTTTTAAGAATGAACACCGTGTCTTTTAACTACAAGGGAAAGGAAACGGCCGATGTGGCAGATGATACTTCATTGCCTTTTGATACTGCTACACCAGAAACCGATGTGTATGCCATACGCCATTATGGCCTAATAGCCCAGGAACTGCAAGACATCTGTCCGGAATTGGTCAATAAGGGTGAAGATGGCTATTTAGAAGTGAATTATGTCGAGCTTATCCCTGTTCTGATAAGTTCCATACAGGAACTGAAGGCAAAAGTCGATATCTTAGAAGGATTATCGAATGCTTCAGTTGCCAAGTCTCCTATGACTACTGGTATTTCTGGAGCCGCAGTAAGCGATAATGTTCTCTATCAGAACACCCCCAACCCCTTCAAAGAGCAGACTGTCATCCGTTTCCGTTTAGCTGACGATGCTCAGAATGCCGCCATCTGCATCTTCGATATGACAGGCAAGCAATTGAAAAGACTCCCCATTTCGTCGGGAATGGACAGCGTCTCCGTCGGAGGCTACGAGCTTGGCCAAGGCATGTTCCTCTACTCTTTAGTCGTCAACGGTCAGGAGATTGACACGAAGAAGATGGTGATTTCAAAATAAATAGTTTTGTTAATTATCATAATAATCGTTAACGAAAACATGTTAATGTTTGGTTTGTTTCTATTTTTGTAAACAGTTAGCAACAAGAGAAAAATATGAAGACTATATATCAATTACTAATAATATCCTCACTCTTGTTCGTCAAGTATAGGGCATTTGGAGAAAGTGTTACCCAAAAAGTACACTTCTCTCAAACGGAACTTAGGTGCAACACTATAATGGGTGAAGACGGGCTGCTTTATAGTCTCTTGACATATCCAGGAACCGAGAACGACTATTATAATTTGGGGTATCCCACACTTCCCGTTAAATATGTGACTATTCCTCTTCCATACACCGCCGATAACATTTCGTTAAACATACAACAATTTAATGTCACGTCTTCTGCTATAGGAAACAGGATATATCCCATCCAAGAGCTAGAAGTTACATCCCTCGAAAGTTTAAAGAAAGAATTCATTCCTTGTGATAGTCGTGTCTACGAATCCGCTGCACCTTACCCTTCAGAACGGGTAAGAATTGCGGAAATCTCATGCGTTGGGCATGGAGACAGGCTTGTTGTTGTTGCGGTATATCCAGTAACTTACCGCCCATTTGAAAACCAATATGAGTTTTCTGAGGAAATAGAGTTTACCCTGACATATAATCACTCCTCAAAAAGATCAGAGGTTTTGACTCGTAATACACGAACAACAGATATAGGTATACCGTTTTATGAATATTGTATAATTACGAGTCAACCCCTAAAGGATGCTTTTACCCGTTTGGTTGCATGGAAACGGGAGAAAGGATTAAATGCTGGCGTCGTATGTAAGGAAGAAATACTCAATAATGCATATATTGTAGGAGACACTGTTTCTTCTATATATGATGATGCTGGTAAGATAAGACAATACTTGCAATATGCATACGACTCGGGGGTAACAAAATATGTATTATTTGGAGGGAACGATAGTGTTTTACCTATAAGATATGGTACTGGCTATAACGATTACTGGACTAAACCACAAACTCACATAATCCCCAATGATTATAAGATTCCATCGGATTTCTATTTTAGCGAATTAAATTCAAACTGGAATACGGATAATGATATTTATTATGGAGAATATAGTGATAATCTGGACTATGGGTCGGAATTGTGCGTAGGACGTCTGTTGTGTACTAATTCTGAGGAAATACATAATTATACCGATAAACTCTTAAGATATGAAATGAATCCTGGAAATGGGGATTTCTCTTATCTCAAGAAGGCCTTATATACACAGTCTGACGAAATGCAAAACGGGCATGAACAAGACAGCATAGCGGCTCAACTTCAGTCTATTTTCCCTATAGATACGATTTTCTCTGAAGTGCCCTCTTATAATGATCCTACACCCACTGCGCCATACGGGAATGAAGTTATTGCAGAGATGAATGAACACTATGGGTATGTGAGCTGGGGTGGACATGGTCATCCAAATGAAATAACGATGAAATCTAATGGATGTGCACAATCTTCTCATTATGCTATTACATCCGTTCAGGGTAATATTCCATATGTAGAACAAGAGACGGCAAACGGACTGGATAATCTTACAAACAAAGACTATCCCATGTTCGCATATTCAATATCATGTACAATTACCCCCTTTGACACATTTAATGAATATACAGAGTTTCCAAACATGGGGCAATCTTTTACGTTAGGAAAGGACTATGGTGGCCCCGTGCTTGTTGGTAATACAAGATATGGATGGGTCGGATCTTCTGCGTACATGCAAAAAAAATTCAATGAAGGCCTATTCATTAACCCTATGGTAGGTTATGCGCAGAATTACGCGAAATTAAATTACCACTATCATTATTTACGCCATAGCTCAAACATAATAGGATGCCCCAATATCCGCATTTGGACTGACATTCCCAAACTTTTTTCAGCAAGTATATCATATAACTCCAATAATTATATTATCTCAGCTAACAATTCTATTTCAAATGCAGAAATAGGCGTTCGGGATATTACACAAACAGATGAAAGAGTTGACACTATTAGTTTCAGCCCTTCTCAGGGGTCAAAGACTCTTGCAAATGTAGAAAACTGCCTTATTACTTTAACTGGTAAGAATTGTCTGCCTCAGATAATGCCTTTGACTATTCAGAATGCGACACTTCATGGCAAACACCATGCTATCGTTAAGGACGTCGCTTGTGGAACGGATGTAAGGGCAGGAACCCAAGGGAATGTCATCTTTGAACAGGATTCAGACTATACTTTTGAAACAAAAGGGACATTTGAATTAACCAATGGCGTAGAAATAAAATTAGGAGCGCAATTGGAAGTAATACCATCAGAAATAAACTATTAAAAGAAACTATTATGAAGAGATTTGTATCGTTTTTGTTCTTCTTGGCTGTGCAGACATTCCTTTTTGCCCAAGAGTATTACCCCGAAGGGACCAAATGGACGGAGATTAGGCTTGACACGCTGAAGTATGACAGCTGGTATTCGAAGGTCGGCGACGAATGGGTGCCGAACTTCGAGACTGTGGAGTACTATGTCCAAGGGGAATATGTAAAAAAGGAGTGGGATGATTCCAATATATTCAAAAGAGTATACACCAACGGCCCGGAATGGACAGACTCCCTCACGCTGTTGATAATAGAAGGTGAACAGGCGAGAGACGTTTATGGACAAAATTGTGTTTTGGTGTCAGTGCTAAACAATGCCACTGATGGACTTTATGCGCTCTGGCCAGGTGAGGCGTACCAGTTTGACTGGAGCGTAGGAAAAGAACTTTATTATCAGGATATTACTATGTCAAATACGACAAGTATGTGGAAGCCTTATTTTTACTATGGCATAATAGATGAAATCAAGGAAGGATACTTTGGAGGTGTAAAACCGCTGAAGTACGTGGATTTAGACGGTAAGGCACCAGAAGATGAAACGGGTTTGAATAGAAATATTAGCACAAATGGCGGTCGTATCATTCAAGGAATAGGCATTACGGAATGGAATGACGGAGAATGCCTGTTCGGACCACCAAACCCATATTTTGCTTCAACATGGGAAATGGGTAAACGTCATTACCGCTCCATGCTTGTTCATTTTGAGCGCAACGGAGAGGTGCTTTATGACGTCTGGCCAGAGAAAAAGTCTGACGACGCAGTTGCGCAGGAGGCTGACATGTTTGTCGACAAGAGGAAGTCGTGGAGATGCCTGAATGAAATGCCGGGATGGGAGCCGGAAGTCCACATGTATGAGTTCTCCGGGGACGTAACGGCAAACGGCAAGACTTACTCCGAACTGCTCATGGACGGCAGCCATCCTTATTTGTTACGGCAGGAGGGGAACAAGGTGTTTATGATTGACAATAATAGCCCCGAAGAGGTGTTACTTTATGACTTTGGGCTGGAAGTTGGGGACAAGTTCTCTTTTACAGGTAAGGAAAGTGAGAATCTGGTGGTAATGGACGTTGACTTCATTACGGTAGGCGACCGCGTCCGCCGCAGGATGATCTTTGCATGGGAACGGTACTTGCCTAAAGATTATGATGTGCAGTCACTCAGCAGCCAGGATTACTCCGCGATTGATTGTTGGGTTGAGGGCATAGGCAGCGTTTATAGTCCCGTAAGTCCGATGACACCATTCATGATAGGTGGCCGCTACCGTACTCAGAGCTGCTTACTGGATGGAAGCGTCATCTTCTCCTATTCCGACTTCGGCGTTGATTCGTATAATCCCCAAAACGGCTCATCTGTAGCTATCCCGACACAAACCGAAAACGTCCGTCAGCCCGTCTTCGACCTCCAGGGCCGCAAACTGTTAAATAGTCAATGGTCAAATAGTCAAATCAGAAGGGGCCTCTACATCCAAAACGGACGTAAGGTCGTGGTGAAGTAATATGAAGCGGAGCAAAATAGTGGGCATTTTGAAACCGACCTAACAACCTACCATAGCGGCCTGGAATGCCGATGCACACTGGGTTTGTCGATGGTAGGTTTGTTGTCGGAAACCTACCATCCAACCTACCATCGAACCTAACATGCTATAGGGACTCATGTTTAGGGTTCTAGTGTTTTTTGCCTCTTTGGGATAAAAAATAATCAAAAAACTATAGATATATCAAATAAAAGTTGTATATTTGCAGCGAAATTATTAGATATATCTATTTATGACGGACATTTATGCACTTTCAGACCCGGCTATATTGGCCCAGATTGGCCAGAAGCTCAAGGAAGCCCGTATCGAGCAGAACATATCGCAGAAGTCATTGGCGGACAGCAGTGGCCTCTCAACCTTTTCCATCAGTCAGATGGAGAATGGGCACAACACTTCCCTGCTCAGTCTTATCATGGTGTTGCGGGCTTTGAACCGTTTGGATGTTTTCGAGGGACTTTTCCGAGAAAAGCCTGTGAGTCCCGTAGCCCTCTCTAAGTACATGAAAAAGAATCCGCAAAGACAGCATGCCTACAGTATGAATCCTACTGCAGAGAAAGGTGGTGAGATAACGAGCGATTTTAACTGGGACGAAGACAAACAATAATTTATGATAACATTAGCAGACATTTACCTGTGGGGACAACATGCAGGAACAGTGGCATGGGACGAGAACTATCAGGCAGCCAGTTTCGAATTCACCCCTGAATTTGCCTCTGGTCATTGGGATGTCGCTCCATTGATGATGCCCGTCAGACAGCGGCAGATATACCAGTTCCCATCGCTCAACAAGGATACGTTTATTGGATTGCCTGGTCTATTGGCCGATGCTCTGCCAGATGCCTTTGGTAAAGCCCTGTTGGACAAGTGGCTGGCCAGTATGGGACGAACTTTTGCCAATCCGGTAGAGCGGCTGTGCTATCAGGGGAAGCGTAGTATGGGTGCCTTGGAGTTCGTGCCTGCACAAGACAACTATCTGGAGCAAGGGACAAAGTTGGAGATAGACTCACTTGTGGAAGTGGCCCGAGAGGTGCTAGACGAAAAGAAAAAGCTGGATGTCAATGTCAATGAAGACACCAAGGAAGCCATTGCCAATATCATCAGGGTCGGAACATCGGCAGGCGGTCAGCGGGCAAAGGCCGTTATTGCCTACAACGAGAATACTGGCGAGGTGCGTAGCGGTCAGATAGATGTACCTGACGGATTCAGCCATTGGCTGCTCAAACTGGATGGTGTGACCAATGCGGAACTTGGCGACCCCAAGCATTATGGACAAATAGAATACGTCTATTACCTGATGGCTCGTGCAGCAGGTATCAACATGACAGAGTGCAGACTTCTGGAAGAGAATGGACGTGCGCACTTTATGACGCAACGATTTGACCGTCTCAACGGAAACGAGAAAGTACACATGCAGACGCTTTGCGGCATAGCACACTACGACTACAAGATGTTGCATGCCTACAGTTATGAGCAGGCTTTCCAGGTTATGAGACGACTTCGCCTGCCCTACAGTCAGGCAGAAGAGATGTTCAGACGCATGGTGTTCAACGTGATTGCCCGCAATCAGGATGACCACACGAAGAACATCTCTTTCTTGATGGACAAGAGCGGCCGATGGTCATTGTCACCAGCATACGATATGTCATGGTCGTACAACCCCAAAGGTGCCTGGACTGCTAAACACCAGATGTCTATAAACGGAAAGTGGGATGATATCACCCGTGCCGACTTCTTGACTCTGGCCAAAAACGTGAATATCAAACAGGCTGATGCCATTATCGAACAAGTGAAGGACGGGGTCAGCAAATGGAGAACATTTGCCACACAGTATAGTATTCCTTACGAGATGGTAAAGGCCATCGACTCAACTTTGTTATTAGGATTATAAGTACGGCCAATGGGAATCCATGGGGAATTCTGATTGATGGCTAATGGTAGGGTAAAAGACAAAAATGGTAGGTTGGATGGTAGGTTCAGAAAGGATAACCTACCATGCTCAAAACTAGTGTACATCGGGGTTTAAGGGGTGTTATGGTAGGTTGTTAGGTTGGTTTTGAAATTGCCGTATTTTCCGCAAGATTATGATACGCGATTTTTCAAAGTATTTACTGAGTTCAACTTATCCAGTACTTTTCCATCAGTTATCCAGTACTTTTCCGTCAGTTATCCTAAGGATTTCCTCAAGAAATCACCGTGATTTCTTGCAATTATTGCCGTGATTTCTTCAAGAAGTTGCCGTGATTTCTGAAGGTTTTTTAGGTGACTTCTGGCAGTTCTCTGGTGCTTATCTGCGTGATTTGCAAAATAAAACTTAATATATTTTGTAGTTCGGCAGATTCTTCGTACCTTTGCACCCAATTTTTCGAGTTTATATATTTAATAAGGTATAGAAGAAGAGATGAACATTCAATTTGAAGCTCCTGACAAGGTGAATGGTTTGATGACCATTACGCTGGAGTCGGCTGACTATCAGCCGGAGGTTGAGAAGACCCTGAAAGACTATCGTAAGCGTGCTAATATTCCCGGTTTCCGTCCCGGCCAGGCCCCTATGGGCATGATTAAGCGCCAGTTTGGCACCAGCGTCAAGGTGGACGTGGTGAACAAGATGCTGGGCGAGAAGCTTTACGGATATGTACAGGACAATAAGATCCAGATGCTTGGCGAGCCTTTGCCCAGCGAACAGCAGGAACAGCTGGACTTCGAGGGTGACAAGCCATTAGTATTCAAGTTCGACATCGCCGTGGCTCCCGAGTTCAAGGCTGAGCTGACCGAGAAGGACAAGATTGACTTCTACGACATCAAGGTGGAGGACAAGCTCGTCGACCAGCAGGTGGAGATGTACCAGAGCCGTGCCGGCCAGTACGAGAAGGCCGAGACGTTCGACCCCGAGCAGCGCGACATGCTGAAGGGCGACCTGCGCGAGCTGGACGCCAAGGGCAACGTGAAGGAGGGTGGCATCGAGGTTAGCGAGGCCATGCTGATGCCCCAGTACATGAAGGCTGACGACCAGAAGAAGCTCTTCAACGGCTGTAAGCTGGGCGACGTCATCACGTGGAACCCCCGCAAGGCTTATCCTGAGAGCGACATCGAGCTGTCGAGCCTGCTGAAGATTGAGAAAGACCAGGTGAGCGAGCATACTGGCGACTTCACCTATCAGATTACCGAGATCAGCCGTTTCGTGAAGGCTCCCGTCGACCAGACGCTGTTCGACCAGACCTTCGGCGAGGGTGCGGTGAAGGACGAGAAGGAGTTCCGCCAGAAGATTGCCGACCAGATCAGTCTGCAGTTCCAGTCAGACTCCGACTATAAGTTCCTGCTCGACGTACGCGCGTATATGGAGAAAAAGGTGGGCAAGCTGGAGTTCCCAGAGGCCATCCTGAAGCGCGTCATGCTGAGCAAGAACCAGGACAAGGGTGCCGACTTCGTTGAGAAGAACTTCGACGCCAGCATCAAGGAACTGGCTTGGCACCTCATCAAGGAGCAGTTGGTTGAGGCCCAGGGTATCAAGGTGGACAACGACGACCTGAAAGCCGTTGCCAAGGAGGCCGCCCACGCCCAGTTTGCCCAGTACGGCATGTCGAACGTGCCCGACGAGTACTTGGAGAACTACGCCAACGACATGCTGAAGAAGAAGGAGAACATCGACGGTATCGTGGACCGTGCCGTAGACACCAAACTGACAGCAGCACTGAAGAGCGTGGTGAAACTGAACAAGAAAGCCGTCACGATGGAAGAGTTCCAAAAACTGTTGAATAATTAATTAGAATTCTTTAACCAAAAAAAATGGTCGGAATGCTTGGCGTTCCGACTTTTTTTTGTAATTTTGTATCTTACAATTGTATGAATATGAACAACGACTTTAGAAAATATGCTACCAAGCATCTTGGAATGAACGGTCTGGTGCTCGACGAAGTGGTGAGCGCACAGGCTCAGTATATGAACCCCTATATCCTGGAGGAGCGCCAGTTGAACGTTACGCAGATGGACGTCTTCTCGCGACTGATGATGGACCGCATCATCTTCCTCGGTACACAGATTGACGACTATACCGCCAACACGCTGCAGGCGCAGCTGCTCTATCTGGACTCCGTTGACTCGGGCAAGGACATCAGCATCTACATCAACTCGCCTGGCGGAAGCGTGACAGCAGGTCTCGGCATCTACGACACCATGCAGTTCATCTCCAGCGACGTCGCCACCATCTGTACCGGCATGGCCGCCTCGATGGCCGCCGTGCTGTTAGTGGCCGGCACCGAGGGCAAGCGCTCTGCCCTGCCCCACAGCCGCGTCATGATACACCAGCCCTTAGGCGGCGTGCAGGGTCAGGCCTCGGACATCGAGATTGAGGCCAAGGAGATCCGTAAGTTCAAGGAAGAACTCTACCGCATCATCTCCGACCACTCGCACACACCCTACGAGAAGGTGTGGACCGACTCCGACCGCAACTACTGGATGACTGCCGAGGAGGCCAAAGAGTACGGCATGATAGACCAGGTGTTGGTGAAAAAATAAATTAAGAGTTAAGAATTTGGAATTTGGAATTGTTGCCAAAATTTCTGAAGAATGAAGAAAAAGTGTAATTTCTGTGGACGGAGCGACCGGGAGGTAAAACTGCTGATTACCGGCGTGGACGGGTGCATCTGCGAAGACTGCGCCGTTCAGGCCTATCAGGTGGCGACGGCCAACGGCTACGGACCCGACGCAAAGACGACACCCGAGAACAATCCGTTCAAGACAAAGCGCATTCCCAAGCCGCGGGAGATTAAAGAATACCTGGACCAGTACGTCATCGGCCAGGAAGAGGCCAAGCGCTACCTCAGCGTGGCGGTCTATAACCATTACAAGCGACTCCAACAACCCGTTGAGAAGGACGGCGTGGAGATAGAGAAGTCGAACATCATCATGGTGGGTTCGACGGGAACCGGCAAGACGCTCCTGGCACGCACCATCGCCAAGATGCTGGACGTGCCCTTCTGCATCGTCGACGCCACCGTGTTCACTGAGGCCGGCTACGTCGGCGAGGACGTGGAGAGCATATTGACGCGCCTGCTGCAAGTGGCCAACTACGAGGTGGAAGCCGCCCAGCGAGGCATCGTCTTCATCGACGAGATAGACAAGATAGCGCGCAAGACCGACAACCCCTCCATCACCCGTGACGTCAGCGGCGAGGGCGTCCAGCAGGGACTGCTGAAACTCCTAGAGGGTACTACCGTCAACGTACCGCCACAGGGCGGTCGCAAGCATCCCGACCAGGAGTACATCCATGTCGATACGCGCAACATCCTGTTCATCTGCGGCGGAGCCTTCGACGGCATCGAGCGCAAGATAGCCCAGCGACTGAATACCCACGTGGTAGGCTACAACTCCGTACAGAACGTCAGGAAGATAGACAAGGGCGACCTGATGAAGTACATCCTGCCACAGGACCTGAAGTCGTTCGGACTCATCCCCGAGCTCATCGGCCGACTGCCCGTGCTGACATACCTGAACCCGTTGGACAAGGACGCCCTGAACCGCATCCTCATTGAACCCAAGAACAGCATCGTCAAGCAGTACGAGAAACTGTTCGACATGGACGGCATCCAGCTCTCCTTCACCCCCGAGGCCATGAACATCATCGTCAACAAGGCCGTGGAGTACAAGCTCGGCGCCCGTGGTCTGCGCTCCATCGTCGAGGCCATCATGATGGACGCCATGTTCGAGGTGCCCTCCAAGCGTACTAAATCCTTTGAAGTGACTGCTGCCTACGCCCAGGCTCAGCTCGACAAGTCACACCTTAATTAATTAATGAGAAAGCTCATTTCGTAAGCTAAAAGTCTATGGCAAAAAAGAAACTGAATCTGACAGAGGAACTGAAGAGATACTTCGGCTTTGACAAGTTCAAAGGCGACCAGGAGGCTATTATCCAGAATGTCCTCGACGGCAAGGACACCTTCGTGCTGATGCCTACCGGCGGCGGCAAGTCGCTGTGTTACCAGCTGCCGTCGCTGCTCATGGAAGGCACCGCCATCGTCATCTCACCACTCATCGCCCTGATGAAAAACCAAGTGGACGTCATCAGCTCGATGAGCGACGAGGGAACGGCACACTACCTGAACTCGTCGCTTAACAAGGCCGCCATCGACCAGGTGAAAGCCGACATCCTGGCTGGCAAGACCAAACTGCTCTACGTCGCCCCAGAGTCGCTGACCAAGGAAGACAACGTGGAGTTCCTGCGCCAGGCCAAGATTTCGTTCTACGCCATTGACGAGGCACACTGTATCTCGGAGTGGGGACACGACTTCCGACCTGAGTATCGCCGCATCCGGCCCATCATCAACGAGATTGGCAGCGCCCCCATCATAGCCCTTACCGCCACCGCCACTGACAAGGTACGTACCGACATCAAGAAAAACCTCGGCATCGTCGATGCGGTGGAGTTCAAGAGCTCATTCAACCGTCCCAACCTCTATTATGAGGTACGTCCGAAGACCATTGACGTCGACAAGGACATCATCCGCTTCATCAAGCTGCATCCTGGCAAGAGCGGCATCATCTACTGCCTGTCACGTAAGAAGGTGGAGGAGCTGGCCGAGATCCTGAAGGCCAACGACATCAAAGCCGCCGCCTACCACGCCGGACTGGAGTCCACGCTGCGCTCACAGACGCAGGACGCCTTCCTCATGGAGGAGATTGACGTCATCGTGGCCACCATCGCCTTCGGCATGGGCATCGACAAGCCCGACGTACGCTTCGTCATACACTACGACATTCCCAAGTCCTTGGAAGGCTACTATCAGGAAACGGGACGTGCCGGACGCGACGGCGGCGAAGGCATGTGCATTACCTTCTACGCCTATAAAGACCTGCAGAAACTGGACAAGTTCATGGAGGGCAAACCCGTCGCCGAGCAGGACATCGGCCGCCAGCTATTGGCTGAGACGGCCGCCTATGCCGAGACCAGCGTCTGCCGTCGTAAGATGCTGCTCCACTACTTCGGCGAGGAATATAACAAGGACAACTGTCACAACTGCGACAACTGTCTGCACCCCAAGACGAAGATTGAAGCCGAGAAACTGCTCGTCATCGTCCTAAAGACAGTCCATGCCCTGAAGGAAAACTTCCGCTCCGACTACATCATTGACTTCGTCACAGGCCGCGAGACGGAAGAGATACTGGCCCACAAGCACCAGAACCACGATCTCTTCGGCGCTGGCGAAGACGAGGAGAAGAAACATTGGAACCCTGTCATCCGACAGGCACTCATTGCCGGATATCTGAAAAAGGACGTCGAGAACTACGGCTTGCTGAAACTCACTTCGGCAGGCAAGAAGTTCCTCAAGAACCCGCAGTCGTTCCTCATCGTCGAAGACCACGAGTTCAGCGAAGACTACGAAGTTCCCGCCGATCACGAGGGAGGTACCAGTGCCCTCGACCCCACGCTGAGTGCCATGCTGAAAGACCTGCGCAAGAAGGTCAGCAAGAAACTCGACCGTCCGCCATACGTCATCTTCCAGGATGTCAGCATCGAGCAGATGGCCACCGACTACCCTGTCACCCTCGAAGAACTGAAGAACATCCAGGGCGTCGGAGAAGGCAAGGTGAAACAACCCTACGCCAAGGAGTTTGTCGACCTCATCAAGCGCTACTGTGAAGAAAACGAGATAGAGCGCCAGACTGACATGCGTGTCCGTACCGTCGCCAAGAAGTCCATCCTCAAGGTGAAGATCATCCAGGCCATCGACCGCCAGATTGCCCTCGATGACATTGCCACCGCCCAAGGACTGGAGTTCGAGGAACTGTTGGACGAAGTCGAAGCCATCGTCTATAGCGGCACAAAGCTCAACATCGACTACTTCTTAGAGGAGGTGATGGACGAAGACCACGTGGACGACATCTACGACTACTTCGCCGACAGCGACACCGACTCCTTGGAAGAAGCCCTCAAGGAGTTGGGCGACGAATGCTCAGAAGACGAAATCCGCCTCGTCCGCATCAAATTCCTCAGCGAAATGGCCAACTGACCCTACGCGTTAAATCGTATTAATATTGCGTGCAAATGGCTGCTATCTCGAAAAAAAGCAGTAAATTTGCACGCAATAAATTTAAATTGGAGTAAAATATGTCATCATTTATTGCAGACAAGATTGTGATGGACGGTCTGACCTTCGACGACGTCCTGTTGATTCCCGGTTATTCTGAAGTACTGCCCAAGGCGGTGGAGTTGCGCACGCGGTTCTCAAGAAACATCGAACTGAACGTGCCATTCGTGACAGCTGCTATGGACACGGTGACGGAGAGCCAGATGGCCATTGCCATAGCCCGCGAGGGTGGCATCGGCGTCATTCATAAGAATATGTCGATAGAGAACCAGGCCCGCGAGGTGGCCATCGTAAAGCGTGCTGAGAATGGCATGATCTACGATCCTGTGACCATCCGTCGCGGCAAGACGGTACAGGATGCCTTGGACATCATGGCGGAATATCACATCGGCGGCATTCCCGTGGTGGACGGCGAGAACCGCTTGGTGGGCATCGTGACCAACCGTGACCTGCGCTTCGAGCGCCGATTGGACAAGAAGATTGACGAGGTGATGACGTGCGAGAACTTGGTGACGACACACCAGCAGACCGACCTGATTGCGGCTGCACAGATTCTGCAGGAGAACAAGATTGAGAAGCTCCCCGTGGTGGACAAGGACAACCGCCTGGTGGGACTCATTACTTATAAGGACATTACGAAGGCAAAGGACAAGCCGATGGCCTGCAAGGATGAGAAAGGCCGTCTGCGCGTGGCTGCCGGTGTGGGTGTTACTTCCGACACCTTGGAGCGTATGCAGGCTTTGGTGGATGCTGGTGCCGACGCCATCGTCATCGACACCGCCCACGGCCACTCGAAAGGCGTGATCGACAAGCTTCGCGAAGCTAAGCTCTCGTTCCCCAATATTGACATCGTGGTAGGTAACATCGCAACGGGCGAGGCTGCTAAGATGCTGGCCGACAATGGTGCCGACGCCGTGAAGGTAGGCATCGGACCAGGCAGTATCTGTACCACCCGTGTTGTAGCCGGTGTGGGTGTTCCCCAGCTGAGTGCCGTCTACGACGTGTACAGCGCCCTGAAGGACACCAACGTTCCCCTGATTGCCGACGGCGGATTGCGCTACTCGGGCGACATCGTAAAGGCATTGGCTGCTGGCGGTTCCTGCGTAATGGTCGGTTCGTTAGTGGCTGGTACTGAGGAGAGTCCTGGCGACACCATTATCTACAACGGCCGTAAATTCAAGAGCTACCGCGGCATGGGTTCGTTGGAGGCTATGGAACATGGTTCGAAAGACCGCTACTTCCAGGCCGACACCAAGGAGACGAAGAAGCTGGTGCCCGAAGGCATCGCCGGTCGCGTACCTTATAAAGGCACAGTACAGGAGGTCATCTACCAGATGGTCGGTGGTCTGCGTTCTGGCATGGGCTACTGTGGTGCCGCTACCATCGCCGAACTGCACAACGCCAAGTTCACCCGCATCACCAATGCCGGTGTCAATGAGAGCCATCCGCACGACATCACCATTACGTCGGAGGCTCCGAACTATTCAAGGCCAAACGACTAAGAGAATTGAAAATTATACAATAATCATATAAATTGTAAATTGTAAATACCCAAGATGAAACTGAAATTGATTCTGGCTGGCTGCCTGATGAGCGCAGCTGCCGTAGCACAAACGGCAAAGGACCCGATAATAATGAATGTTGCTGGTACGGATGTGCCAAGAAGTGAGTTTGAGTATTCGTACAACAAGAACAATACCGACGGCGTCATTGACAAGAAGACTGTCGAGGAATACGTCGACCTCTTCATCAACTACAAACTGAAGGTGAAGGCCGCTATGGATGCTCGCATCGACACCACGTCGGCGTTCCTGAAGGAGTTTACTCAGTATCGCGACCAGCAGGTGCTGCCCACCTTCGTCACCGACGACGACATGTTGGCTGAAGCGCATGTGGTTTACGACACCACTGTGAAGAACATCGGCCCCGACGGATTGGTGAGTGCCGGACATATCCTGATAGTCATCCCGCAGAAGGCTACCCAGGCACAGCAGGACGATGCCAAGCGCCGCATCGACTCTGTATATACTGCGCTGAAGGCCGGTGCCGACTTCGAGGAACTTGCCAAGAAGGTGTCGCAGGATCCAGGTTCAGCCAAACGTGGCGGAATGTTAGGATGGTTCGCCCGCAACCAGATGGTGAAGGAGTTTGAAGATGCTGCCTTCGCCCTGCAACCCGGTGAGATGAGCCAACCTATACAGTCGCCCTTCGGATGGCACATCATCCTGATGAAGGAGCGTAAGCAGATGGAACCATTCGACTTCCACAAGGACAACATTCTGCGTTACTTGGAACAGCGTGGTGCCCGCAACAGCATCACCGAGAAGAAGCTGACCGCAATGGCTAAGGCACAGCTTGGCATCAACGACACGTTACCCCAGGGAGCACGTCAACAAGAGTCGCCAGAGGTGACTGCCGTTAAGAAACAATTGATACAGCAGCGTGCTGACTCGCTGTCTGCCACCGACCTCGACATGCGCTACCTCATCAAGGAGTACCACGACGGCTTGCTGCTCTACGAAATCAGCAACCAAACCATCTGGGAAAAGGCCGCCAAGGACGAAGAGGCTCTGGCTAAATACTTCAAGAAGAATAAGAAGAAGTACACGTGGGACGAGCCCCGCTTCAAGGGCATGGCCTACCACGTAAAGGACCAAGCCGACGTTCAAGCCGTTGCCAAGTGTGTGAAGAAGCTGAAGTTCGACGACTGGAACGAGGCCCTGCGCAAGACCTTCAACAACGACTCCATCATCCGCATCCGTGTGGAGAAGGGACTCTTCAAGAAGGGCGACAACAAACTCATCGACCGCGAACAGTTCAAGGTGCAGGACGTCAAGGTTGACAGCGTGAAGGGTTATCCCATCGACGCCACCTACGGCAAGATGCTGAAGAAGCCGCAGGACTATACCGACGTGCGCGGCCTCGTCACCGCCGACCTCCAGAATGAGTTGGAGCGCCAGTGGGTGGCCGACCTCCGCAAGCGCTATACCTTCACCGTCAACGAAGAAGTTTTGCGAACCGTGAATAATCACGGTTCGAGTGAAAAGTAAATTGTGAATAGTGAATAGTGAAAAAGTAAGGTTATGTATAGTCAAATTATTAAGAGGTTTATAGTGGTAGCGATACTGTTCACTATTCACTGTTCACTCTTCATTAGCCACGCAGTGGCGCAGACCGACAGCATCGCGTCTATCGTCGACGAGGTGATTTGGGTCGTCGGCGACGAGGCAATCCTCAAGTCCGACGTTGAGGAACTGCGCCTGCAAGGACAGCAGGAAGGTATCACATGGAAGGGCGACCCCGACTGTGCCATCCCAGAGCAGATTGCCGTCCAGAAACTTTACCTGAACCAGGCCATCATCGACAGCGTGGAGGTGACAGAGTCTGAGATTACCCAGGGCGTAGAACAGTACATCGACAGGATGATTTCCGTTATTGGCTCACGCGAGAAGGTGGAAGAATACCAAAAGAAGAACATGAGCCAGATTCGTGCCGACCTGCGCGAGTCTTTCCGTGAGCGTAAGATGGTAGAGGGCATGCAGCAGAAACTGGTCAAAGACATCACCGTGACACCTGCCGAGGTGCGCCGCTTTGTCAAGGACCTGCCGCAGGATAGCATACCCTTCGTACCCACCGAGGTGGAGGTTCAGATTATCACAAACAAGCCCCGCATCGAGCAGGACGAGATTAACCGCGTCAAGGAAGAGCTGCGCGACTATACCGACCGCATCAACAAAGGCGAGTCGTCGTTCTCGACACTGGCACGCCTGTATTCGGAAGACCCTGGCTCAGCACGCCGTGGCGGTGAGCTCGACTTCACCCCGCGTGCTGCTTTCGACCCGGCTTTTGCCAACGTAGCCTTCAGCCTCAGCGATCCCAAGCGCGTCTCGAAGATTGTAGAGTCTGAGTTTGGCTTCCACATCATCCAGCTCATCGACAAGCGCGGCGACAGAATCAAGGTGCGCCACATCCTGCGCAAACCTGTCGTCAGCGATGATGCCATACAGAAGGCTATGGCCCGCATGGACACCGTAGCCACGGCCATTCGTGACGGTGTGCCTCCAGAGATGATTAAGCCCATCTTCAAAGACAAGGACGGCAATGCAATAGAGAAGTTCACTTTCGAGGATGGCGTAGCACTCTTTTCTGACGACAAGGATACGCGAAACAACCATGGTCTGATGTTCAACGTCACTCAAGACAATTCACGTACTTCCCGTTTCAAGCTATCCGAACTGCCGGCAGAGGTTGCCAAGGCCGTCGACCCCTTGAAGGTTGGTGAGATTTCGGCTCCCTTCCAGATGATGAACGAGCGCGGCAAGATAGTATGTGCTATTGCCAAGCTGAAGAGTCGCACAGAAGGTCATAAGGCCACCATCACCGACGACTATCAGGTGCTGAAGAACCTGGTGTTAGAGCGTCTCCGTACCGAGAAGCTGCACAACTGGGTGGTGAACCGCATCAAGTCAACTTATGTACGAATCAACGATCGCTACCGCAACTGTAACTTTGAATATGAAGGTTGGGTACGATAAACATGAATTATTAAGAACTATCGGCTGACGCCGATTAAGAAATAAGAGGTGAAGAGGTCGCTGGCTGTTATATCTGGTCTGTTAGCACTTTGTGTGGTGTTTGCCATGCAACCCGTGCAGAAGAAGCGCCTGCCACGAAAGCAGGTGGAACAGGACAAGCGCGTCTATCTGATACATGCCGACAACCTGCACTACGACCAGTACCGCAACGGCGACGCCCAGATACTGAAAGGCCGCGTACACTTCCGTCATGTGGGTGCCAACCTCTATTGCGACAGTGCCCACTTCTACGAACAGACCAACTCCTTCGAAGCTTTTGGTCACGTCAAGATGGTACAGGGCGACACGCTGAGTCTGACCAGCGACTATGCCTACTATGACGGTAACGACCAGTTGGCACAGGCCCGACATAATGTCGTGCTCAAACACAGAAAGTCGACACTCTATACCGACTCATTGGACTACGACCGCATGTATAACTTCGGTAACTTCTTCGAAGGCGGTAAACTCATCGATGGCAAATCGACGCTGACCAGCGACTGGGGCGAATACCATACCGACACGAAGATGGCCATGTTCTACTATGACGTGCGGCTGAAGGACGACAAGATGTATCTGACCACCGACTCGCTCTACTACGACACGCAGACATCGGTAGCCCACATCGTCGGACCTTCGAACATCACCTCTGGCTCCAGTACCATCTACAGCGAGAACGGCTATTACAACACCAAGAACGAAGAGTCACAGCTCTTTGGGCGCTCTATCGTCAAGGATCAGGGGCGTAGTCTCGTCGGCGACAGCGTCTACCACAATGCCAAATCGGCTACGAACTACGCCTACCGCAACGTTATTTTCACCGACTCCGTCAACAAGAGCATGCTGACTGGCGACTACTGTGAGTATAACGACTCCACAGGCTATGCCATGGCGACGAAACGTGCAGTAGCCATCGACTATTCACAGAAGGACTCACTGTTCATGCATGCCGACACGTTTAAGATTTTTACATATAACATCAATACCGACTCCGTCTACCGCGTGATGCATGCCTATAACAAGGTCCGCGCCTACCGTGTGGACGTACAGGCCGTCTGCGACTCACTGGTGTATAGTTCCCTCGACTCCTGCATGGTGATGTATCGCGACCCCATCATCTGGAACGGTCGACAACAACTCTTCGGCGAACAGGTCAGGGTCTATATGAAGAACAATGCCATCGACTGGGCACATGTCATCGGACAGGCCTTCTCTACAGAACAGTTGGCTGACACAACACACTTCAACCAAGTGTCGTCGAAAGAGATGAAGACCTTCTTCAAGGATGGTGACATGCGCGAGTCGCAGGCCATTGACAACGTACTTATCGTCTATTATCCCATCGATGACAGCGACAGCACGTTAATTGGTCTGAACTATACAGAGACGCCGCTGATGAAGATGTTTCTGGAGAACAAGAAGATGAAGCGCATCTGGATGGACAAGCCCAAAGGCACGCTCTATCCTATGTCGCAGATACCCCCCGAAAAGTTTTTCCTCCCGCAGTATGCGTGGTTCGACTATGTCCGACCGATTAACAAGGCCGACATCTTTAACTGGCGGCCCAAGAAAGTCGGCACAGAACTGAAGCCTCAACCCCGACGCGAGGCTCCTACAAATAGAGTGGCTGCTGCACAGCCAACTCCTAACACCCAACCCCCAACACCCAATACAGAACAACCCAACATCCAACAACCAACATCCGACAATGACCGACGTGATTCAGCTGCTCCCTGACAGCGTAGCCAACCAGATAGCTGCTGGCGAGGTCATACAACGCCCCGCCTCAGTCATCAAGGAACTGGTGGAGAATGCTGTCGATGCCGGAGCCCACACCATCAATGTGGTGGTAGTGGATGCCGGACGCACCTCCATACAGGTCATTGACGACGGTTGCGGCATGTCGGAAACCGATGCCCGTCTGGCTTTTGAACGTCATGCCACGTCGAAGATTCGCAAGGCCGACGACCTCTTCTCGCTCCACACCATGGGTTTCCGTGGAGAGGCACTACCGTCTATCGCTGCTGTGTCTCAAGTAGAGCTACGCACACGCCGTCAGGAGGATGAGGTTGGCACGTGTCTGATGCTCTCCGGTTCGCATGTCGAAAGTCAGGAACCTTGCTCCTGCGCCGTGGGTTGTAGCTTTACCGTCAGTAACCTCTTCTTCAACGTACCTGCCCGGCGCAAGTTCCTGAAGACCAACGCCACTGAACTGAACAATATCCTGACAGCCTTCGAGCGCATCGTATTGGTCTATCCCGACATCAGCTTCACGCTGCACAGCAATGGTCAGGAGCTCATGAACCTGCGTCCAGGCTCACTGCGGCAGCGCATCACCGATGTCTATGGCCGACGTTATGGTCAGGACTTGTTACCCGTCAATGTAGAGACGGCAATGTGTAAGATTACTGGATTCGTGGCCAAGCCTGAGACAGCCCGTAAGAAAGGGAGTGCCGAAAGCTTCTTCGTCAACGGCCGCTACATGAAGCACCCTTACTTCCACAAAGCCGTGTTGCAGGCTTACGATAGACTGATTCCCGCAGGCGCGCACGTACCTTATTTTATATACTTCGAGGTAAGTCCTGCCGACATCGACGTGAACATCCATCCTACCAAGACGGAGATCAAGTTCGAGAACGAGCAGGCCATCTGGCAAATCCTCATGGCAGCCGTCAAGGATGCCATCGGACAGTTCTGCGAAATTCCACAGATAGACTTTGACACCGTTGGGCGTCCTGACATTCCCGTCTACAACCCTACGCTGTCGCCGTCACACCAGGCTCCTTCGCCACAATATAATACGTCGTACAACCCCTTCAGCCAGTCCTCGCCACGTCCTAAACAACGTGTCGACAACAGTTGGGAACAGCTATACGAAGGGCTTAAGCCTGCTGCACACCAAGAGGAGCTGTTTGAAGATCACAGTGACAAAATGGACAAGTCGCCCACTCACTATCAATACAAAGGGCGCTACATCATGACTGCCGTCAAGTCGGGTCTGATGGTTATCGACCAATACCGTGCCGACGTCCGCATCCGATACGAGCAGTATCTCTCACAAATCCAGACACGCACAGCCAACATCCAGCAGGTGCTTTTCCCAGAAGTGGTGCAGTTTGCACCGTCGGAGGTAGTCATGATGGACAAGCTGTTGCCACGCCTGTCGGCCATGGGCTTCGACATGACACCGTTAGGTCAGGGCAGCTATGCCATCAATGGCATCCCTGCTGGCATCGAGGGTCTGGACTATGTACAGCTATTACGCAATATGGTTGATGACGCCATCCATAACGGTACTGATACGGGTGACGAACTAAACAGCATTCTGGCATTGAGCATGGCTCGCCACGCCGCCATCCCGCAGGGACAGGTGCTCAGCAACGACGAGATGGAGAATCTTGTAAACGAACTCTTTGCCTGCAGTAACGTTAACTACACGCCAGACGGCAAGGCCATCCTTGGCATCCTGCCTCAGCATGACATTGACAAACTATTTTAGCGGCCTTCTTACTAAAGATTAAAGATTAAATAATAAAAATATATGAGAATGAAAGATAAGATTAGGTACATGATGAGTCACAGATGGTTGATGATTATGAGTTTATCATTTATCATTTGTCTTTTATCATTTAGTTCTGCAAGAGCTCAGGAAGAAGAGGAAGAAATCGTGGAGGCCAAGCATAGCGTAACCACCAATTCCTTCTGGGCAAACTGGTTTGTACAAGCCAATTTCACCGCCTCCAATTTCTGGGGGAGTCAGGAGAACTCCGCCTTCAAACTCAAACAGGTATTTAAAGACTACCGTTCACAGCGCGGCATGTCCATTGCCGTGGGTAAGTGGTTCACTCCGGGTATCGGACTGCGCACCAAGATGAATGGCTTCTGGGGACGCTCTGTCATCAGCAAGGACAAAGAGACGAACAAGAGCAACTACTGGACGCTGAGCGAACAAGTGCTCCTCAACGTCACCAACATGCTGATGGGCTATAACGAGGAACGCGTCTGGAACGTCATTCCCTACTTCGGTGGAGGCATCGCCCGCAACATGTCGTACAACTGTTACTCCATGGGACTGAATATCGGTCTGCTCAACACCATCCGCATCAATAAGCGGTGGGCTGCCAACATCGACATCAACTATGGCGCCTACGAACCCGACTTCGACGGTTTCCCCGAAAAAGGAGCCACACAGCATGCGCTGAAGAACAAAGACCGCGTCATCAACTTCGAAGTAGGCCTCACCTACCGTCTGGGTAACCATACCTGGAAGGGCAGCACCGACGTGGAAGCCATGCGAGCTATGTCGCAGGGTGAAATCGATGCCCTCAACGCCCAGCTCAAGGATGCCTACGAGGAGATAGAACGCCTGAACAAACATGCTAACAAACAAGAAAATGAGGTAGAGAATGATACCTTTTTAAATCAAGAATAAAACATTTTAAAACCCCAAGCCTATGAATAAGGAAGAAAAATTTGTGATTACCATCAGCCGCCAGTTTGGAACAGGCGGACATGAGATTGGAGCCGAGCTTGCCAAACGTCTCGGAGTAAAACTGTTAGACAAGCAGATACTGAACGCAGTGGCTTCAAGGATGAATGCCGTGGAGGATGCTGTTGAGAAGATTCAGTCGCGTAACCCCTTGTGGCGTGATGACTTCACCAACTTCTATCGCACCTATATGGCAAAAGCAGAGTATAACGGACAAGAGCAAGACCAGACGAGTCATGAGTTGTTCCGTGCTCAAGCCGACTCCATCCGACGCATTGCCGAGGAAGAGTCTTGTGTCATCATTGGCCGTTGTGGCTTCGACATCTTCGCTGACCATCCCAATGCACTGAAGATTTTTGTTCATTCCAGCGTGGACTGTAGAAAACGGCGCATAGCGGAGAAGTATGACATCAGCGAACAGGACGCTGCAGCGATGATTGTTGACAACGACTACAGCCGCGAACTGTACACGAAGACGTTTACCGGCCGCGACTGGAAAGACGCCACAAACTACGACATCTCATTGGATGTCAGGAAGTTTGGCGTCAATGGCGCAGTCGCTTTTCTCATGCATTGCATTGAATAATTAAAAAAAGTGGCGAAAAAATTTGGTGGTTTCAGAAAAACGTCGTACCTTTGCACCGCTTTTCAAGGAAAGGGCGCTTAGCTCAGCTGGTTTAGAGCATCTGCCTTACAAGCAGAGGGTCGGCGGTTCGAATCCGTCAGCGCCCACCAAGACAAGAGTTCCGAAACATTTCGGAACTCTTTTTTGTTAAATATCAAAAAATAACACCTGCGGAAGCAAATTCTTTATTCTTCATTCTTCATTCTTCATTTTTCTTTGTACCTTTGCACACACTTTTAGGAGAATCGAAACACATATTATATAATAAGGTATTAAGAGAAAGCAATGGAACTAAACGCACTAACAGCCATCTCGCCTATTGATGGCCGTTACAGGAGTAAAACCACACAACTGGCAAACTATTTTTCAGAGTATGCACTCATACGCTATCGTGTCCGCGTGGAGATAGAGTACTTTATTGCACTCTGCGAACTGCCACTGCCACAATTGGAGAACTTCAACCACGACCTTTTTGAACCGCTTCGTGACATCTACCGCCATTTCACAGAACAGGATGCTGCCCGCATCAAGGATATTGAAAAGGTAACAAACCACGACGTGAAGGCTGTGGAGTATTTTATCAAGGAAAAGATCGATGCACTGAAGGGGTTCCCCGTTTTGGCCAAGGAATTTATCCATTTCGGCCTGACATCTCAGGACATCAACAATACCAGCGTGCCCTTGAGCATCAAGGAGGCCCTGGAGCAGGTTTACTACCCCATGCTGGAAGAGTTGATAGAACAGCTGAACGACTATGCCGAATTGTGGAAGAACGTACCAATGTTGGCTAAGACACACGGTCAACCAGCATCCCCTACCCGTTTAGGAAAGGAAATCATGGTGTTCGTCTATCGCTTAGAGGAACAGTTGCGCGCCTTGAAGGACACGCCCATTACAGCAAAGTTCGGAGGTGCTACGGGTAACCTAAATGCCCACCATGTGGCCTATCCACAATATGACTGGCGCGAGTTCGGCAACCAATTTGTCAGTGACAAACTTGGTCTGGAGCGTGAACAGTGGACGACACAGATTTCCAACTACGATTGGTTAGGCGCCATCTTCGATGCCCTGCGTCGCATCAGCACCATTATCAGTGACCTGAAC